>JBOGDE010000297.1:0-7060 GCA_050701695.1 Micromonosporaceae bacterium | reverse complement strand
GGGGCGGTGGAGCCGGCCACCCGGGTGGCCGCCCCGCGCGGCAGGAACCGGGAGGCACGGCGTGGCCGCCCCCCGGCGGTACGCGCGTTGCCCCACGTCAGCCAGAGCAGCTCGCGGGCCCGGGTGATGCCCACGTACAGCAGTCGCCGCTCCTCCTCCAGCTGCGCCGCCCCACGGGCGTACGCGATCGGCACCGTGCCGTCGACCAGGCCGACCAGGAACACCGCGTCCCACTCCAGCCCCTTCGCCGCGTGCAGTGACGCGACCGTCACCCCGTCGACGTCGGGGACATGCTGGTCGGCCGCCCGGCGCTGCAGCTCAGCGTGGAAATCGCTGAGTCCCAGCGGGACCGCACCACTGTCATCGCCAATGCCGTCCGCGCCGCTGCCGTCCTGGCGAGCGGCGCCACGGTGGTCGCCGTCCGGGCCGGCAGCTCCCGGGCCGGGGGCTTCGCCGGTGCCAGCGTCGGCCACGCCGGCGTCGGGGTGCGGGGGGCCGGCCGGCTGCCAGTCCTCAGCAAGGCGTACCAGGGCGGCGACGGCCTCCCAGCGCTCGCGTGCCGCACCGCCCGGCGGCGGCTGACCCGGCTGCCACCCGGTGGCGGCCAGCGCCTCGGTGACCGCTTCCGGCAGCGCCATCCCGGGATCGGCGCCCCGTGCGGCGCTGCGGATCGCCAGCATCGCCTGCCGGATCTCGGGCCGCTCGAAGAACCGGGCGGCGCCGCGTACCACGTAGGGGATGCCGGCCTCGGCCAGCGCAGCCTCGTACGTCTCGGACTGGGCGTTGGTACGGAACAGCACCGCGATCTCCCGCGCCGCGGCGCCGGCGGCGATCAGGGACGCGCACCGGGTGGCCACCGCGGCCGCCTCGGCGGCGTCATCGGCGTACCCCCGGATCACCGGTTCGGGGCCGGGCGGGCGCTGGCCGGTGAGGGTGAGCCGCAGCTGAGCGTGGCCACCCCGCGCGTCGCGGATCACCGCGTTGGCCAGGCCGACCACCTGGGGGGTCGAGCGGTAGTCCCGGGTCAGCCGCACCACCACCGCGTCCGGGTGCCGGCGGTGGAAGTCGATCAGGTAGTCGGCGGTGGCGCCGGCGAAGGAGTAGATGGTCTGGCTGGCGTCGCCCACCACGGTCAGGTCGTCCCGGTCCCCCAGCCAGGCGTCGAGCAGCCGCTGCTGCAGCGGGTTGACGTCCTGGTACTCGTCGACCACGAAGTGGCGGTACTGCGCCCGCACCTGCGCGGCCACGTCGGGGTGCTCCTCCACCGCCCACACCGCGGCGCGCAGCAGATCCTCGAAGTCCATCGCCCCGGCGGCGCGCTTGAGCCGCTCGTACGCCGCGAACAGCCGCGCCAGCACGTCCGGCTGGTACGGCGGCTCCCGCAGCGCCTTCGCGGCGGCGACGGGGTAGTCGCCCGCCTCGGTCAGGTTGGCCTTGGCCCACTCGATCTCGGCGGCCAGATCGCGTACCGCCTCCCGGTCGGCGGCCACGCCCACCTGCGACGCGGCCCGGGACAGCAGCGGCGCCTTGCTGTCCAACAGCTGCGGCAGCGACCGGCCGTCGAGCAGCCGCGGGGCGAAGTAGCGCAGCTGGCGCAGCGCCGCCACGTGGAACGTACGCGCGGCCACCCCGGTGGCGCCCAGCCGGCGCAGCCGATCGCGCAGCTCACCGGCGGCGCGGGCGGTGAAGGTGACCGCCAGCACGTGCCGCGCCTGGATCTCACCGGTGCGCACCCGGTGGGCGATCCGGTACGTGATCGCCCGGGTCTTGCCGGTGCCCGCGCCGGCGAGCACGCACACCGGGCCGGCCGGGGCCCTCACCGCACGCCACTGCTCCGGATCCAGCCCCGCGCCGGCCAGGTCGCCTGCCAGGTCGGCGGCGGGGAGATTTGCGTCGCTCGCCACAAGTGGGCATCTTTCCAGGCGGGTACGACGTTCCCCCAAGAGGCTTGGAGCCCGACCCCCGCGAACAAGGAGTGCCACCGATGACGTTGACGATGTACACCACCGCCTGGTGCGGCTACTGCCGGCGGCTGAAGTCGCAGCTGCAGCGCGAGGGCATCGCGTTCACCGAGGTGGACATCGAGCGGGACCCGGCGGCCGCCGAGTTCGTGATGAACGTCAACGGCGGCAACCAGACCGTGCCGACGCTGCGCTTCCCCGACGGCACCGCGCTGACCAACCCGAACATCGTGCAGGTCAAGCAGCACCTCGACGCGGTCGCCCAGCGCAGCTGAGCAACCGCCGGGCCGCACTGCGGCCGGCCACAGAACAGGAAACAGGGCGCGGACCATGCGGTCCGCGCCCTGTTTACATGGGCTGTGGTGTGTCAGCCTCAGACCTCGTCGGTCGACTCCTCGGTGTCCTCACCGGGGGTGTCGTCGTTGCGGCGGCGTACCGCTCGCAGGGCGACACCGGCGCCGACCAGTCCGAGACCGGTCAGGATCACGCCGGTCAGGGCCAGACCGGTCACCGGCAGACCGCCCGGCGGCGTGGTCGGGGCGGCGCTGGTGGGCGCCACGCTGGGCGACTCACTCTCGCTCGGCGACTCGCTCGGCGACTCCGACGGCGACTCGCTCGGGGATTCGCTCGGCGACTCCGACGGCGACTCGCTGGGGCTCTCACTCGGGCTCGGCGAGACCTTGTCGGCGCAGACGTGCGAGAGGTTGAAGTAACCGTTCGCGCTGGTGCCTTCGATCTCGGCGACACCGCTCAGCAGCGTCGAGCCGGCAGGCGTGTAAATGATGGCGTGGCTGTCGTCGGGGCTGTTGGGCTCGCCGATGATCGCGTCGTCCCGCGTTACCTCGGTGTCGTCCGGGTACTTGAAGGTGAGGGAGATGGACACGAACGTCACGTCGTTGCCGGGCACGATGAAGTGCCAGCCGTCCTGACCGGGCACCGGCGGCAGCTGCGTGAGGTCCGTGCAGTCGTCCTCGACACCGGGAGACGTAGCGGTCTTGTTCTCATGGTCCGGATTCAGGTTGACCGTCGTGGTGGCCATCGCCGGGCCCGCGAAGACAAGCACCGCGAGCACGGACAGGAACGAAACGGCTGCGGCGCGCTGCAGAGCGCGCACGGGGGACAGTCGCGACCAGCGACTCGTCAGGGTGGTCATCAACACTCCAAGACAGAGGTACACCGGGGGGAGGCGCGGATGTCACCCCCCGAGTGACACGCGCGTAGCCGGTGATGCGGTTGCGCTGTAGACGTACCTACATCGACGGCTCTCTACAACGCCGTTACAGTACGGCCCCGCCGGTCATTTGTCTCGCCGAAACGGCTACTTACTTCACGTCTGTCCGTACTCACGGAAAGTAATCTTCGCCGTCAGCTCTCGGCCAGCCAGCCCGCCATCAGGGTGTACGCCACCGAGGTCCGGATCGGGGTACGGCCGGCCCACATCGCGCGCAGCTCCGCCCGGGTGAACCAGCGCGCCTCGGCCAACTCGGCGGAGTCCACGGACAGCGGCTGCCCCGGATCGCCGAGCGCCCGGAAGGCGAGCATCAACGAGCCCGGGTACGGCCACGGCTGGCTCGTCACGTAGCGCACCTCGCGTACCGGCAGGCCCACCTCTTCGGCCACCTCGCGCGCCACCGTCGCCTCGGCCGACTCCCCCGGCTCCACGAACCCGGCGAGGCAAGAGTAGCGGCCCTCCGGCCAGCTCGCGCCCCGGCCGAGCAGACACCGGCCGTCCTCACCACCCTCGCCGTCCGTGACCAGCATGATCACCGCCGGGTCGGTACGGGGGAACAGCAGCGCGTTGTCGTCGGCCGTGCGTACCCAGCCGCTCTCGCCGATCCGGGTCGGGGTGCCGGTGGCGGGGCTGTAGCCGTACCGCAGGTGCCAGTTGGCGAGCCCGGCCGCCGCGACGAACAGGTCGATGTCGCGTGGCGAGAGGTCGGCGCCCACGCCGCGCAGGCTCGCCGGCCGCGCACCGTCCACGGTGGCCAGTACGGCGGCGACCGCGAAGTACGGCACCGCATCCGGGTCCACCCCGAGGAAGAGCCGATCCCCCTCCGGCGCGTCGCCCGGGCCGATCAGCACCAGCCGCGGCGGCTCCCCGGTGACCAGCGCCCGGTTGTCGTCGACCACCACGACCCGGCACCGCCGCCAGGCCGCGTCCAGCCACTCGGGGTCGGTACGCCGGTGCGCCGCCCGGTCGATGGCCTGCCCCACCAGCGCCGCCGTCCGCAGCAACTCGGCGGCGGCGGGGTCGCCAGAGCGGGTCGCCGCGCCAGAGCGGGTCGGCGTGCCAGCGGGCCGCGCCGCCGGACTGGAGCGCGTCATTCGTCCGCTTCCTCGGGGTCGAGGTTGGTCTGCTCGCCGAGCACGTACGCCTGCAGCGCCAACTCGTCGTCGGTGGGGGCCACGAACGCCGGCAGCTCGGCCGGGCCGAGCTGCGTCACGTAGGACCAGAACTGCCGTACCGCCTCCGCCGGCGAGCTGGCCTCGATCGGCAGGTCGACGCTGACCAGCCAGCTGCGGCGGGGCGCGTCGACGGCGTACTCCGGGGGGATCTTCCGGGTCAGCGCGGCGAACTCCGACGCCGGCAGCGACACCGGCTGACCGACCGGCGCGGCGAACTCCGACGCGGGCTGACCGGCCGGCGCGGAGGGTCCGTCGAGCGGGATCGGCGCGTCCAGCAGCCGGTGGGTGTACTGGATCGTGATCTGATCGATATCGGGGCTGTCCGGTTCGGGGGCGTCCGGGTCATCGGGGTCGGACACGTCGCGGTGCGCGTCGCCGCGCACCCGACCCAGCGCGAACACCACCGGCGGCTCCCCCGCCGCGACCGCGACGGTGTCGCCGTCGGCAACCTCACCCGCGTGTGCGGTCGACAGCTCCAGCGTGTCGTGGTGATACAGCCGCTCGGCCCGCAACCGCTCCTGCGGAACCACCACCAGCCAGTGCCCCATCGCACCCCTTCCGTGCCGCGTACCACCATCCAAGCACGCGGCTCAGACGGTCACCCAGCAGCCGTCCAGGTGGTCGTCGACCATGCCGGTGGCCTGCATCAAGGCGTACGCCGTGGTGGGCCCGACGAACCGGAAACCGCGCCGTTTCAGCTCCTTGGCCAGCGCCGTGGACTCCCGCGTCGAGGCCGGTGTGTCGGCCAGACCCGCCGGGCGCGGACGGCGCTGCGGGGCGTACGACCAGAGCAGCGCGGACAGCCCGTCCGGCAGCCCCAACGCGGCCCGCGCGTTGTCGATCGCGGCGGTGATCTTCGCCCGGTTCCGTACGATCCCCGAATCGGCGAGCAGCCGCGCCACGTCCCCGGGCCCGAACCCGGCGACCTCAGCGATCCGGAACCCGGCGAAGCCGGCACGGAACGCCTCCCGCTTGCGCAGGATCGTCAGCCAGGACAGCCCGGACTGGAACGCCTCCAGGCAGAGCCGTTCGAACAGCGCGTCGTCACCGTCGACCCGGCGGCCCCACTCGGTGTCGTGGTAGTCGAGGTAGATCTGCGGGCTGGCGCCCCAGGGGCACCGCGGGCGCCCGTCCGGCCCGTGGACCAGGTCACTCACTCCGAGCTGCCACCCGCCGGCGCCGTCTCGCCATCCGGCACGGTGCCGCCATCCGGCGCGGTGCCGCCCCCGGCCGGCTTGTCCAGGCCCACCGGGGCGTCGGAGTCCGGGCGGGTGATGCCGGCGGCCGCCTCACGCGCCTTGCGCAGCACCTCCGCATCCTCGGTACGCCCTTCGCGGAGCGCCTCGGCCTCGGCGTACAGCGCCTCGATCAACTCCTGCTTGAACCCGATGTCGTACGCGGCGCGCGCCAGCACCGCATCCACCTGCGCCATCCGGTAGCCGCGCAGCGCGGTGTCGAACCGCGCGGCGTGCAGGTCGCTCTCGACCAGCGGACGGTCCCCGGGCAGGCCACGCGAGGTGCCGTCCGGCTCGGCGGGGGTGAGCCCGGGGTCGGAACCGGTAACCATCACGGCGGCCCCGAACACCAGCGCACCCACCACCAACGCGACCACGACGAGCAGCAGGAATTCCGGCATGTAGGGATCGTGACACGGCCGGCCCACGCCTGCCGACCGGGGGTTGCCGACTAGCGTCACCGGGGTGAGTCAGGAATCGGATCCGGCGGCGTCCCGGGCACTGCGGCTCGGCCGCCGCACCTTCCCGCCGGGACAGCCGGTGGTGATGGCGATCGTGAACCGTACCCCCGACTCGTTCTTCGACCGGGGTGCCACCTTCGCCGAGGACGCCGCACTGCGCGCGGTCGACGACGCGGTCGCGGCCGGCGCCGACATCGTCGACATCGGTGGAGTGAAGGCCGGCCCCGGCGCCGAGGTGGATGTCGCGGAGGAGCTGCGGCGTACGGTCGGCTTCATCTCCCGGGTACGCGCCCGCCACCCCGAGCTGGTGATCTCCGTCGACACCTGGCGGGCGGCGGTGGCCGAACCCGCCGTGGCCGCCGGCGCCGACCTGATCAACGACACCTGGGGCGGAGTCGACCCGGACCTGGCCCGCGTGGCGGCCGCCACGGGCGCCGGACTGGTCTGCGCCCACGCCGGCGGGCAGGAGCCACGCACCAGGCCGCACCGGGTGGCGTACCCGGACGTGGTGGCCGACGTGGTGAGGACCGTGACCGGGCTCGCCGAGCGCGCGGTCGACGCGGGGGTACGCCCGGACGGGATCCTGATCGACCCGGCGCACGACTTCGGCAAGAACACGTACCACTCGCTGCTGCTGACCCGGCGACTGGACGAGCTGGTCGCCACCGGCTGGCCGGTGCTGGTCGCGCTGTCGAACAAGGACTTCATCGGCGAAGCCCTCGACCTGCCGGTCGACCAGCGGCTGGAAGGCACCCTGGCCGCGACCGCGCTGTCCGCCTGGCACGGCGCCCGGGTGTTCCGTGCCCACCAGGTGACGGCCACCCGCCGAGTGCTCGACCTGGTCGCCTCGGTACGCGGCGACCGCCCACCCGCCGTACCCCGCCGCGGCCTCGCCTGAACCTGGCCTGACCCGACCCGGCCCGCCCCGGCCCGCCCGTCTGCCTGCCACTGGGAAGATCGCGGTTTCGGGAACGGATCCGTCTGCCAAGCGCAACAT
>JBOGDE010000296.1:0-7120 GCA_050701695.1 Micromonosporaceae bacterium | reverse complement strand
ACGCAGCCGCGGCTCTGACCCCCCGCCCCGCCGGGCGGCTGGTCGTCCCAGCCGCCCGCCGTCGTCGCGGCGGTCAGTCAAGCGCGCCCTTCTCCTTGAAGTAGCGCTCCGCTCCGGGGTGCAGCTTCGTGTCGCCGAGCCCCTCCAGGGCGGTGTCGAGCTTGATCTGTGCCGCCACCGAGTGTTCGATCCCGCTGCCCTTCTCGTACAGGGTCTTCACGAGCTGGTAGACCTGCTCCTCGTCCAAGCCGGGCAGGGCGTACAGGGTGGCCCAGTTGGTGACCGTCTGCACCGCCTTGGTCTGGCCCGGATAGGTGTTGGCCGGGATCTCGAGCTTGCTGAAGCTCGGGTCTTCCTTCAGCAGCTTGTCGAGGTTCGGGCCGGTGATGTCCACGATGCGGATCTTGGAGCTGGTCGCCACGTCGAGGATCGCCGCGGCCGGCAGCGACAGTACGGTGAACGCCGCGTCGATGGTGCCGTCCTGCAGCTTCGAGGCGGCGTCGGCGAAGGTGTCGCTGAACGGCTTGACGTCCTTGGCGGGGTCGAGCCCGTAGTGGCTGAGCACCTGCTTGGCGGTGACCTCGGTGCCGCTGCCGGGTGGCCCGAGCGCGACCCGCTTGCCCTTCATGTCCTCGATGCTCTTGATCCCGGAGCCTTCGGTCGCGACGACCTGAAGCACCTCGGGGTAGATGTTGCCGAGCGCGACGAAGTCGTGCTTCTCGCCCTTGAACTCGCCATCGCCGGCGAGCGCCATCATCCCGACGCCGTTGGTCGACATGATCAGCTCGACCTCGCCGCCCTTGATCAGCCGTACGTTCTCCACCGAGGCACCGGTGGCCTGGGTGGTGACCCGAAGTCCTTTGATCTCGTTGGTCCACAGCTGCGCGATCCCGCCGCCGAGCGGGAAGTACGTACCGCCGGTCGAGCCGGTGGCCAGCGTCATCTGCGGCAGCTTGCCGAGATCGCGGCCGGTGTCCTCAGCCTGGTTCGCGCAGCCTGTCACCAGCAACGACGCCACGGTCAGCGCGCCGATCAGCGCCCCTGTCGTGCGCCGGGGGAAGGTCCAACCCATCTGTTCGCCTCCACGTCCGGACCGGTGAGCACATGTCACCGCGAGAGGCTACAGCAGGCTAGTCGGCAAACGCGATCCCCTACGCAAAATAATCTGCAAACGGCTCGGCCAGACGGACGCCGGGCGCGGCTAGGGTTCCCGCGGCGCGCCGCGGACGGCACGGGCCCGGGTGGGGGTCCCCGCCGCCGGATCCGCGGCGGGCGGCTCCTCGGGGGCGGCGTACACGTCGAACTCGTCGAGCAGCTCCTCCTCCAGCGCCAGCGCCTCGCGGGTGTCCGCGCCCAGCTCCACCGAGACCTCGCTGGCCAGCGCCTGCACCAGGCTGACGAACGCCGTCACCGAGCGCAGGATGGCCGCGCCGGTGACCTCCACGTAGAAGACGAGATCCGCGTGCTGCGCCAGCGGCGAAGCCGGGTTGTCGGTGAGCGCCACCGTGGTGACGCCCTTCGACCGGGCGTACCGCAGCGCCTGGACGGTACGGCGCACGTACCGGTGGATCGAGATCGCGACCAGGGCGTCGCCCTGCTCCAGCCGGCGCAGGCTGTCGGGCAGCAGGTCGTCGAGCCCGAGCTGGCGTACGTCACCCCGTACCAGCCCCAGCAGGTAGGCCAGCAGGCTGGCCGGTGCCTGGGATTTGCGCAGTCCGATCACCCGTACCCGGCGGGCGCGGGCGAGGGTGCGCACCGCCTCGCGCCAGGAGTCGGGGTCGATGCCGGCGAAGGTGTGGGAGATGTTCGCCTGGTCGAAGGCGGCGGCCCGGTGCAGCACACCGCCCTCCTGGGACTCCAGGTAGCGCAGCGCGTCGAACCGTTCCAGCAGCTGCGCCTTCTCCTGCAGCCGCTGCTGGCACAGCCGCGCCAGGTCGGGGTAGCCCCGCAGCCCCAGCGAGGTCGCGAACCGCACCACCGTCGACTCGTTGGCGCCGACCGAGAAGGCGAGCTGGGTGACGGTCTGGAACGCACAGCCCTCGGGGTCGGCGAGGATCCGCTGGGCCATCTTGCGCTGGCGCGGCGTGAACTCCTCGAAGCGCTCCCGGAGCAGCTCTTCGAGCTCCTTGTACGTGGTCGGTGGCGCCAACGACAGCTCCAGATCGGCGAGAAAGACCTAACCCAGCCGAGGGTACGCACCAAGCGGGACGGCTGGTGTGACGTACCAATGCAAATTAAATTGCTTCTGGAGTTGAGCGCGCAAGGTGCGTGAGCATAGCCTGGCGGCATGGCCCAGATATCCGCCACGCTCGCCGCCAACGAGATGATCCGCGCCAGGCTCGCGAAGGGCGAGTCGATCCAACACCTCGCCTTCGGGGAGGCCGGGCTGCCGGTCCACCCGGATCTCGCCGGTGTGCTCGCCGGGGCGGCGGCCGGGCGCGGCGGTTACCCGTCGGTGGCGGGCGACCTCGCCGCGCGGGAGGCGGTCGCCGGCTACTTCACCAGGCGCGGCGTGGCCGCCGACCCCGAGCGGGTGCTGCTCGCACCCGGCAGCAAGGCCCTGCTGTACGCCCTGCTCAGCGTGCTGCCGGGCGACGTAGTGCTGCCGACTCCCTCGTGGGTCAGCTACGCCGCGCAGGCGACCCTCGCCGGCAAGCGGGTGGTACGGGTGCCGACGCCGCCCGACGCCGGTGGCGTACCGGATCCGACGCTGCTCGGGCTGACCCTGGAGCGGGAGGCCGCGGCGGGGCGCCGACCCGGGATCCTGGTGCTGACCATCCCCGACAACCCCACCGGTACGGTGGCCGGCGAGTCCCTGGTACGCCAGGTGTGCGCGCTCGCCGAACGGCACCGGCTCGTGGTGATCTCCGACGAGATCTACGCCGACCTCACCCACGACGGCACCCGGATCGCCAGCCCGGCCGGCTGCTGGCCCGAGGGCGTGGTCACCACCACCGGGCTGAGCAAGAACCTCGCGCTCGGCGGCTGGCGGATCGGCGCCGCCCTGCTGCCGCCGTCCCCGCTCGGCGCCACGCTGCGGAGCTCGCTGCTGCACTTCGGGAGCGAGGTCTGGTCGGCGCTGCCGGGCCCGATGCAGGAGGTCGCGGCGTACGCGTTCGGCGAGCCACCGGCGCTGCGGGAGCACGTCGCGCGGTCCCGCCGGCTGCACAGTGCGGTGGCACGGGGTATGCACAGGGTCTTCCTCGACGCCGGCGCGCGGTGCCGGCCGCCGCAGGGGGCGTTCTACCTGTATCCCGACTTCAGCGCGACGGTCGCGGCCGGTGACGCCGACGCGCTGGCCGGGCTGCTGCTGGAACGCCACGGGGTCGGTGTACTCGCCGGACCGGCGTTCGGCGAGGACCCGCACCGGCTCACCTTCCGGGCCGCGACCAGCCTGCTGTACGGCGAGGACGACGCCCAGCGCTGGGCCGCGCTGCGCAGCGAGGACCCGGTGTCGCTGCCCTGGATCGCGACCGCGCTGGACCGGCTGCGCGACGCCCTGGCCGCGCTGCCCCGGCCTGCCGCGGCGCCGTAGCTCAGCGGCAGGGGTAGTTGCCGGTGGTGCAGATGACCCCGTAGTTGTACGCCGAGTTGAAGTGGTTGTAGTACCCGGTGTACAGCGGGTGGGTGTTGCCGGTCTCCCACGCCATCTTGACGAAGATCTCGTCGTTCTCGTTCAGGGCGTCCTGGGTCCAGTTCTGGGAGCCGGTGTAGAGCCGGTACCGGTACGTGGTGCCATATTTCCCGTACGCCAGGAAGAACTTGTCGTGCACCTTGTCCCGGCGGTGGATCTTCACCCCGGCGTAGAGCAGGTCGTTGTACACCGACTGGCTCATCGAGATGCCGTTGGTGGAGTTGCCGCCGACCACCATCCACACGCGACAGCCGCCGGCCCGCATCCGCTTCACCTGGGTGACCAGCCCGGGGCGGCCCCCGGTAACGGCGGCCATGCCGATCCGCAGCCGGCAGTTGGTGTCCGGGGTGATGTCGTTGAGCCGGTTGACGATGGTGTCGGTCTGGTTGTGGCCCTCCGGCGAGGCGTACGCGTCGGCGGCCGCGGACAGGTAGTAGCCGCGACCCGAGCCGGCGTCGTAGTAGTCGTTGCCGGTGTAGTGGCGGCGGTTCCACATGTCGGAGAAGTTGGCGTTGAAGCCCGAGGCCAGGGTGGAGTCGCCGTACACGGTGACGGTGTTGTTGTATGCGTCCGTCCCGGAGGAGTACGTCAGGTTCGCCGAGCCGAACCACACCGCGTTGCTGCGCGCCGTCCCGTTCGGGTCCGTGGTCCGGCTGAACGTGAACATCTTGGTGTGCATGTCGCCGTCGGCGCTGGTGCTGATGCACGCCCGGCCGCCGCTGCTGTTCTGGCAGAACTTGTGGTACGTGAGCCGCTTGATGGTGGCGACCGCCGGGTCGGTCGACGCCTGGTTCTTGCCGTCGATGACCACCATCACCGTGACCCCGCGGTTCTGCGCCCGCAGCAGCGCGTCAGCGATCCAGTCGATGCTCAGCGAGTGGATCGCGCCCTTGATCGTGGAGCTGGCCGGGGCGGCGTCGATCAGCCGGCGCAGCTCGCTGTGGATCGTGTAGTCGCGGCCCGAGCTGGGGTTGGTGAAGTGCGCCCAGACCGGGTAGCCGGCGATCACCGCCGACACCGAGGTGCCCATCGCCACCGGGCCTTGTGGGGTGCCCTGTGGGGTGCCCTGTGGGGCGCCTTGTGGGGTGCCGGCCGGGGTGCTTTGTGGGGCGCCTTGTGGGGTGCCGGCCGACGCCGGTGCCGCGGTGAGCAGTGCGCCGCACGCCACGAGCGTGATCGTGGCCGCGGCGAGCCGAGGTGCCCGGGGGATTCTCATGCACCATTCTGCCGCGTAGGAAACCTCACCTGTCAACACCACCGCCGAAGGAAACCTGCGCCGCCTCGCCCGTGCCCTGCCTGCTCTGGCGGGTCCGTCCGGCGTGGCAGATGGGGTCACATGGCCCTGGGTGCGACCCGCGAGGTAAGGCAACGTCATCGCTGGTACGACGCGGCGTCGTACCAGCGGATGGAGGTGTCCGTGATGGCGACCGTCCTGCCACCCACGGGTGGTTACCCGGTACGGGTCGAGGCCCGTCTCGACGCCGGGCTCAGCCGGTGGCTGTGGCTGGTGAAGTGGCTGCTGCTGATCCCGCACTACCTCGTGCTGATCGTCCTGTGGCTGGCGTTCCTCGTGGTGAGCATCGTGGCGTTCTTCGCGATCCTGTTCACCGAGCGGTACCCGAAGCCGCTGTTCGAGTTCAACCTGGGCGTGCTGCGGTGGGCGTGGCGGGTGGCGTACTACGGCTACAGCGCGCTCGGCACCGACCGGTACCCGCCTTTCAGCCTCCGAGAGGAGCCGGACTACCCGGCGACACTGCAGGTGGCGTACCCGGAGCGGCTCTCCCGCGGTCTGGTGCTGGTGAAGTGGTGGCTGCTGGCGCTGCCGCACTACCTGCTGGTCGGCATCTTCCTGGGCGGCACCTATGTGGCGTACGAGGCCGGCGAGGAGTCCCGGATCGGCGGCCCCGGTCTGATCGGGCTGCTGGTGCTGATCGCCGCCGTGGTGCTGCTGTTCACCGGCAGCTACCCCCGGCCGATCTTCGACTTCGTGCTCGGGCTCAATCGGTGGGTGCTGCGGGTCGGCGCGTACGCCGCGCTGATGACCGACGCCTACCCGCCGTTCCGGCTCGACGCCGGCGGCGACGACCCCGAGCAACTACGACTCGACCCCACCTGACTCGGCAGGCTGACCGGCGGTTAGAGATCAGGTTGCCGCTTCGATTCCGAAACCCCGAACACTGTTAGCCACCGGTACGGCGGGCCACCGCGTCAAGAGCGAGCCGCCACGGGTAGCTGGCGATCCGTGTCCCCCCCGGTGCGGGGTGGGTGGGGCTGGAACCCGTCCGGCCCGTACAGCACGATCACGCTGGCTTCGCGCAATCGGGTGACGCTCTGGTCGAACACGGCGTTGTTCGCCAGTGCGCTGTTGACGAAGGGCAGCACCGCGATCGGGACGTCGCCGAGACCGGTCAGTTCGGCCAGCAGGCTCAGCGGGTACGTGTCACAGATCTCGCGCTGTGGTGGTGTGGCGTCCAGGAAATTCCCGGACCGGCTCTGTGATCCGACACTTCTATTCTCGTTGTGGTGTCCAGTAATGGTTTCGGATGGGTTGCCGGGCCGGGTCTATGTATGCGGGTGGGATGAATTCGGGTCGCCGGTCTTTCCCGGTGCGTACTTTCCATGCGCCTTGGTGGATGACGCGGTGGTGGTATCCGCAGAGCAGCACGCCGTTGTCGAGGTCGGTGGTGCCCTCGTCTGCCCAGTGCCGAATGTGATGAGCCTCTGTCCAGGCGGGGGGCCGGTCGCAGGCGGGGAAGGCGCATCCGTGGTCGCGCAGGATCAACGCGCGCCGCTGCGCGGGGGTGAAGAACCGTTCCCGCCGCCCCAACGCCAGGGGCACCCCGCCGTGGTCGAGGACCGCGGTGGTGACAGCGGCGTCGCAGCCGATGCGCCGCACCGTGCCGGGGGCGAGCCGCGGCCCGGTGTCCAGTTGGCCGGCGCCGGTCCCGGACCGGAGGGTGTCGGCGTCGATGGTGATCACCAACTGGGGTGGCTCTCCGCGCTGCACCGGTAGGTCACCGCTGGCCAGGGCGCGGCGGCACACCTCCACCAACGCGTCGGCGGTACGCGCCCCGGCGCTGCGCCTATCGGGGGTGTCCGGGTCGGTGGGGCGGGGTCTGGCCAGGGGATCCAGGGCGCGGCGCACGATCGCGGCGGATTCGGTGTCGAGCCGGCCGCGGAGGTGGACCGCTCCGTGCCCGTCGTCGGTGAACCGCAACTCCCGCCGCCGCCACGCCCGCTCTTCCTGGGCCTGCAACCGGTCGCCTTCCCGGTCTTCGAGCAGGTCAGCGGCGACCAGCGACTCGATGCGCCGCCCCAGCACCGCCAACTCCGACGCGTCGAACAGCCCGGCCGCTTCCAGCAGCCGCTGCTGCGCGGCGAGCCGCAACCGCCGCCCACCCGGAGAGGCGTCGCCCGGGTCGGGCCCGGCCGGGTCCGTGTCAGCCGGGCCTGGATCGGCCGGGCCTGGGTCGGCCGGGCCTGGGT
>JBOGDE010000295.1:0-7153 GCA_050701695.1 Micromonosporaceae bacterium | reverse complement strand
AACAGGTACAGGTGGTGACGGCGGGCCTGGAGGCCGCGGTCGAGGTGGGGCTGGCCGTGGACGGGGTACGCGTCGCCGGGCGGGCCTCCGGGCCGGCGCTGGACTGGCACGTGCTGCGCGCGGCGGTCACCGCCACCACGGAGGCGCTCGGGATGCTGCTCGCCGGACGGGGCCGGCTCGCCCTGGAGTACGCCGAGCTGGTGGCTGCCGGTCCGGCGAGGGTGGCCGTGGTGTCGCTGCTGCTGGTCTCCGGCGCCGGCACCGAGCGGGTCGCCGGGGCCGCTCCGGTCGCCGGTGAGGCTCCGGACGCGGCGGTCCAGGCCACCATCGCGGCGATCCGTCACCGGCTGCCGCAGCTGCTCGGCGACGCGGCGATCGGCAGTTAGCGACCGGGTGGTGCGCCCGAGGTCCGGCCGGCACCGGGTCGCCAGTCGGTGCCGCCGAACCGGTCATCGGGTCGGAAACATGACACGAAACGCCGGTCCAAGTGATCACTGAGCGTAAATCGAGGTCTCCACGGGCACACTTGATGCGTGAAGCGTGCGCAACTGGTGCCCGAAAGCGCCGTCCCGGACCGTGACGATCTGCAACCACCGTGGCCGGGACGGTCAGTGTTACTCGACGGGCGCACCACCTACCTGCGACACACCCCGGCGACCGTGCCGGACGCCGAACCCGCGGTGTACGTGCATGGGCTGGGCGGCTCGTCGGCGAACTGGACCGACCTAGCTGACCTGCTCTCGGACCGGCTGGACGGCTACGCCCTCGACCTGCCCGGCTTCGGCCGCAGCGAGCCGGCGCGGCGGTACACGTTGCCGGCGCTGGCCCAGCGGGTGGTACGCGTCATCGAGCACACCGGGCGGGGCCCGGTGCACCTGTTCGGCAATTCGTTGGGCGGCGCCGTGTCGGTACGCGTCGCGGCCACCCGGCCCGATCTGGTGCGCAGCCTGACGTTGATCTCTCCGGCGATGCCGTTCATGGATCCTCGCCGGTCGGCGCAGGGTCGGTACGTGCCGCTGCTGCTGATTCCACGGCTGGAGCGGCTGGCGGCGCGCCGGCTCGCCGACCTGGACGCCGACAGCCTGGCCCGCCAGGTGATCGACGTGTGCTGGGCGAAGCCTGACGAGCTGTCCCCGCAGCGCCGCGCCGAGGCGATCGAGGAGGCGGGCCGCCGGCTGTCCGTCCCCTGGTACGCCGACGCGTACGTGCGCACCTTCCGTGGTCTGGTGACGAGTTTCCTGCGGGCGTACCTGCCCGGTGCGGGGTCGCTGTGGCGGCTGGCGGAGAACGTGACCGTACCCACGCTGGTGATCTGGGGCCGGCAGGACCGGCTGGTGGACGTCGGGCTGGCGCCCCGGGTGGCCGGCGCGATCCCGGACAGCCGGCTGCTGATCATTGACCGGGTGGGGCACGTGGCGCAGATGGAGCGCCCTCGCCCAGTGGCGCGAGCCTTCCTCGCCCTGCTCGACGAGGTCTCCGCGGGCGACACCGGTGCCGAGCCGGCCGGCATCGGCGTGGCCGACACCGGGCCCGAGGCTGACGCCGGGCGCACCGCGGCATTGGGGGCGTGACCGCGGGATCCCAGGCGGCGGCGTTGTCGGTGCGCCAACAGCTGGCGTGGCAAGCTGTATCCCGATGACCGCCCCCGACTCCTGGCCCGACGACCGGCCGACCCGGCTCGAGCGTAAGCAGCTCGCGCGGCGCCGGATGGTACGTCGCCGGCGCCGGGCGGCGGTGTTCACACTGTTGCTGGTCGCGGCACTGGTGGCCGGCTTCGACTTCGCGCGAGGCGGGATCGGCCCGCCGGAGCCGCCGGTGCGGGCCAGGGGCAGCGCCACCCCGACACCACCGCCCAGCAGCGCACCCCCGTCCCCGACTCCGTCGCCGTCGGCGGCGCCCACCACGTCGGGGCCGCCCAGCGTGCCGTACAGCGGGTCGGGGAACTTCACCACCGCCGCCGGCCAGAGCGCGGTGCTGGGACGGGGCGGTTCGCTGCTGCGCTACCGGGTGCAGGTGGAACAGGGCAGCGGGCAGGACGCCGCGGAGTTCGCCGAGTACGTCGACACCACCCTCGCCGACAAGCGGAGCTGGATCGCCGGCGGCAACGTACGGTTCCAGCGCACCCCCTCGGGGCCGTACGACTTCACGGTCTATCTGGCGACGCCGACCACCACCGACCGGCTCTGCGCGCCGCTGCCCACCAGCGGCTACACCTCCTGCCGGCAGGGCGACAACGTGGTGGTGAACCTGGCGCGCTGGCTGCTCGGCGTACCGCACTGGGACAGTGAGCTGGAAACCTACCGCCGGTACGTGGTCAACCACGAGGTGGGGCACCGGGTCGGCCACCAGCACGTGCTGTGCAGCGGCAAGGGTGACCCCGCCCCGGTGATGCAGCAGCAGACCCTGAAACTCGCCGGCTGCAAGGGCAACGCGTGGCCGTACGTCAACGGCAAGCTGCACACCGGCCCGGCCGGGCAGTATTCCTGAAACTGGACGTGGGGCACCTCACCGGGCGGCACCGTATCGGGCGCGCAAGAATGGTGGGACCCGCATGAGTCGTACGAAAGGCAGAAACCGTGCCACTGCCACCGCTCGTGGAGCCCGCCGCCGAGTTGACCGTCGACGAGGTGCGCCGCTACTCGCGACACCTGATCATCCCTGACGTCGGCGTCGAGGGTCAGAAGCGACTCAAGAACGCGAAGGTGCTCTGTGTCGGCGCCGGCGGCCTCGGCTCGCCCGCGCTGATGTACCTGGCGGCGGCCGGAGTCGGCACGCTCGGCGTGGTCGACTTCGACGTGGTCGACGAGTCGAACCTGCAGCGGCAGATCATCCACGGCGTCTCCGACGTCGGCCGGCCCAAGGCGGAGTCCGCGGCGGCCAGCATCAGAGAGATCAACCCGCTGGTCAACGTCGTGATCCACAACGAGGCGCTCTCCAACGACAACGTGATGGAGATCTTCGGCCGGTACGACCTGATCGTGGACGGCACCGACAACTTCGCCACCCGGTACATGGTCAACGACGCCGCGGTGCTGCTCGGCAAGCCGTACGTGTGGGGCTCGATCTACCGTTTCGACGGCCAGGCGAGCGTGTTCTGGGCCGAGCACGGCCCCTGCTACCGCTGCCTCTACCCGGAGCCGCCGCCGCCCGGCATGGTGCCCTCCTGCGCCGAGGGCGGCGTGCTCGGCGTGCTCTGCGCGTCGATCGGCTCGATCCAGGTCAACGAGGCGATCAAGCTGCTCGCCGGTTTCGGTGAGCCGCTGGTCGGGCGCCTCATGGTGTACGACGCGCTGGAGATGACGTACCGGTCGATCAAGGTCCGCAAGGACCCGAACTGCGCGATCTGCGGCGAGAATCCGACCGTCACCGGGCTGATCGACTACGACGACTTCTGCGGCGCGGTCTCCGAGGAGGCGGCCGAGGCGACCCGGGGCGCCACCATCACCGCGCCCGAGTTGAAGGAGTGGATGGACGCCGGCAAGGACTTCTACCTGGTCGACGTACGGGAGCCCGCCGAGTACGAGATCGTCAAGATCCCCGGCTCCACGCTGATCCCGAAGGGCGACATCCTCAGCGGGGAGGCGCTCGCGTCGCTGCCGCAGGACAAGCAGATCGTGCTGCACTGCAAGTCGGGCGTACGCTCCGCCGAGGCGCTGGCCGCGGTGAAGTCGGCCGGCTTCTCCGACGCGGTGCATGTCCAGGGCGGCGTGGTCGCCTGGGTCAACCAGGTCGACCCCTCACTGCCTTCGTACTGATCGCGTGGCCGACGAGGAGTACGTCGAGGCGGTGCTGTCCCTGGTGGAGCGGATCCCGCCGGGCCGGGTGATGTCGTACGGGGCGGTCGCGGCGTGGGTACGGGAGCTGACCGGGCGCGGCTCGGCACGGGTGGTCGGCAACGTGATGGCCCGGTACGGCGGCCCGGTGCCGTGGCACCGGGTGGTGGCCGCCGACGGCCGGCTGCAGCCAGGCCACGAGATCGAGTCCCGCCAACGCCACGTCGCCGAAGCCACGCCCATGCGCGGCGACAAGATCGACATCCCTCGCGCCGCCTGGTCACCCGAGTAGCGGGGTGCGGGGTTAGAGGAGGAGGCCTACGCCGCCGCGGCGGGGGTCGCCTCCGGCGCCGTCCGGGCCGACCGCGCTGGCGCCGCCGAAGTAGTGGTTGAGGGTCTCCCAGGGGTGGATCGGGTAGCCGGCCGCGGCCAGCGCCGCCAGCTCCTCCTCCGGTACGCCGGGCTCGGTGTGCACCACGCCGTCGTACACGTGGAATCGGGGTCGGGCGATCGCGGGTCCCGGCGGCAGGCCGTCGACCAGCACCCCGACCAGAGTGTGCAGCAGCGCTGTACGGATCCGCGACGCGCCGGCGGCACCGGCCGCCAGGCGCAGCCGGCCGTCCGGGCCGGTCACCACCAGCGGGCACATCATGCTCGACATCCGGTCCCCGGGCGCCAGCGGCGCGGTCAGCAGCTCCTCCTCGCCGAGCATCGAATTCAGGTGTACGCCGAGCCCCGGCAGCCACACTCCGGCGCCCAGCCCGAGGGTCGTGGTGACCACGCAGGCGTCGCCGTCGGAGTCGACCGCGCAGATGTTCGTGGTGTCGCCGACCCGCAGCCGGGTCACGTCACGCAGCGCGTCGGCGAGCCGGACCGCGCGTTCGGGTCGGGGCAGCTCCCGCAGCGGCGGCACCGCGGCGACGGTGGCGATGGTGCGCTGCAGGTCGGTGCGCCCGTACACCCGGCAGCCGGCGAACGGCGCGGAGACCGCCGGCACCTCCAGCACCCGGTACGCCGCCAGGTCGGCGTGGCAGAGCGCGCCGCCGGTCTCGCGTACCGCCGCGACGGTGGCGTCGGCCAGCGCCCCGGTGTAGAAGGTCGCCGGGCCGTCGTCGGCGAGCTGGCCGAGCGCCTGGTCCAGCCCCGGGTGGTACAGCAGGTCGCCGCCGCCGAGCAACCGCCCGTGCGGGGCGTACATGGTGGCGCCGTCCCCGCGCAGCATCACCGGCGCCAGCGAGACCAGCGTGCGGGCCTGCGCCTCCGGCAGACTGGTGCCATGCCGGGCCAGCCGGATCGCGGGCTCCACCACCTTCGGCCACGGCATCCGCCCCCACCGGCGGTGCAGGGTCCCGCAGCCTGCCGGTACGCCGGGCACCGCGACGCTGGCGCCGCCCACCGCGTACGCCAGCGGCACCCCGCCGAAGTTGACCGCCACGGCGGTCATCGGCTCCGGCGTACCGCCGTCCAGGCCGGGGGCCGCGACGAAGAAGTCCAGGCAGGTGACCGTACCGGTGGCGGCGTCGTAGTAGGTGGCGAAGCCGCCGCCGGTGACCCCGGTGAGCAGCGTCTCCGCTACACAGCTGGCGAGTACGGCGGAGACGGCGGCGTCGGCGGCCGAGCCACCGGCGGCGAGCACCTCCAGCCCGGCGTACGCGGTCGCCGGGTGGCCCGCCGCCACCCCCGCAAGCACCTGTCCGCCCCCTCACCCCTACCCGGTACGGGTCACCCGCCCAGCGTATTGCCTGGTCAACGATGCGTCGCCAGATCGGTGGCGCCGCCCAGTTCGAGGCATGCGCGGACGGCGGGGTGCGCTGCTTGTAGCGTTGCGGGCTGACCCCGTACGGAAGGAGCCCGACGTGGCAGGCATCGGCCGGATGCGCTCGATCGTCCTCGACTGCCCCGATCCGCGTGCGCTCGCGGAGTTCTACGGCGCGGTGCTCGACTGGGAGATCACGTACGCCGACGACGAGTGGGTGAACCTCAGTGGCGGGGGCGCGCGGCTGTCGTTCCAGCTCGCGCCCGGGTTCACGGCGCCGACGTGGCCCGACGACGCGGTGCCGCAGCAGTTCCACGTCGACGTGACGGTCGACGACGTGGACACCGCGGAGCGGGCCGTGCTGGCACTCGGTGCCACGAAGCCGGAGCACCAGCCCGGCGAGGCCGAGGCCGACGGCAACTGGCGGGTCTACCTCGACCCCGCAGGTCACCCGTTCTGCCTCTGCTGGGACTAACTCGGAATCTCGGCCTGCCGCGAGGGGCGCGCGGATGTGGCCGTGGCGGTGTGACGAAGCGTCGTAGCGGCGTGGTGTCATGTGCGGGTGAAGGTGTCGACGGCGTACCGGTTGGTACGCCGGGCTACCAGCGTGACGACCCCGGCGCTGGACCCCGCGCAGCGCCGGGTGGCCGACCACACCGCCGGGCCGCTGCTGGTGCTCGGCGGCCCCGGCACCGGCAAGACCACCACCCTGGTCGAGTCGGTGGTGGCGCGGATCGACGCCGGCGCCGACCCGGAGCGGGTGCTGGCGCTCACGTTCGGCCGCCGCGGCGCCGCCCGGCTCCGGGAGCGGATCGCCGCGCGGCTGGGCCGGGCCAGCGCCGAGCCGGTGGTGCGTACCTTCCACGGGTACGCCTTCGGGATCCTGCGCCAGGTCGCCGCCGCCCACGACGAGCCGCCGCCCCGGCTGCTCACCGGGCCGGAGCAGGATCTGGTGATCCGGGAGCTGCTGTCCGCCCCGGGTGCGGCCCGCGAGTGGCCGGTGGAGCTGCGCCCGGCGCTGCGTACCCGGGGGTTCGCCGGCGAGTTGCGCGACCTGCTGCTGCGGGCTGCGGAGCGGGGGCTCTCGCCGTACCAGCTGGCGGAGCGGGGGCGGGCGTTGGGCCGTGAGGACTGGATCGCGGCGGGCCGGTTCGCCGCGACGTACGCCGACGTGCTGGCGCTGCGCGACGCCACCACCCGGGGCACCGCCGCGTACGACACCGCCGAGCTGGTCCGCGCCGCCGCCGCCCGGCTCACCGACGATCCGGCGCTGCTGGCCCACGAGCGCGCAAGAGCCTCCTCTGTGTACGTCGATGAGCTGCACGACACCGACCCCGCCCAGCACGAGCTGCTCTCCCTGGTGGCGGGCGGCGGGCGGCACCTGGTGGCGTTCGGTGACCCGGATTCGTCCACGTACGGGTTCCGGGGTGCCGACCCCGACGCGGTGTACGGGTTCGGGTCCCGGTTCGCGGTCGCCGGGGTCGATCCGCCGGTGGTCCAGCTCGCCACCTGCTGGCGCGCGACGCCGGAGCTGATCACCGCCACCACCCGGATCGCGGCGAGGCTGCGCGGCCCCGCCCGGCACCGGGTACGCCACGCGCCCGGCGAGTCCCCACCCCAGCCC
>JBOGDE010000294.1:0-7171 GCA_050701695.1 Micromonosporaceae bacterium | reverse complement strand
CCGGAGACGTACTCGGCGAACGGCGGGGTCGGGAACCACGGCGGCTGGTACGGCTGCCAGGTACCGCCGTCGATGCTCTGGGTGCCCTGGCCGACGCCGCCCCAGGCCCGGATCTGCTGGCCCCGGTACAGCAGCCGGATGGCGGTGATCGGGCGTACGTAGTCGAAGTGACGCTTGTCGTCCCAGGCGGCGACCCCGGCGTCGAACACCGCGTTGGTGGTGGCGAAGAACAGCTTGACGTCCTGGTCTAGGGTGTGCCGGTCGCGGCGTGAGACGTACGCGGCGAACAGTTGCCAGTGCCCCGGGGGCTGCTCGGAGGCGGGACCGTCGGCCCAGTACTCCGCGATCACCTTCTGCCGGTCGGTGAGGCCGGCGCTGTACGCGATCACCTCGGCGGCCTGGTCGGCGTAGGCCCGTGTGCCGTACTGGGCCGGGGCGACCCGGGAGCGGAAGATGCTGCTGTACGGCAGCGCGAACGGCTTGACCTTGGTCCAGTGCGCTCCGAGGAAGGTCGGCGTGATCGTCCTGCCGCTGGTGTCGGTGTACGTCAGCGGCTGCCACCGGTTGGGGTCGTGGACGGTGGCGGGGTCGATCGGCTCGGTGACCGTCATCGGGTCGTTGACCGGCTGGTAACCGGTGTAGTCGCTGTACGGGCCGGGGTGCAGGTCGCCGAGCTGGTTGGAACCGTCGCTGTGGCGGTACCTGAGCAGGCCGTCCGCGCACTTGACGCCGATCCCCGCCGGCGAGCTGTCCGCCGGGGCCGCGCCGGGGTCGTAGCCGAGCGAGCGCATGAACCTGTCGAACATCGTCTTGCTGCCAGGGAACAGATCCACCGCCACCCGGTACGCGGCGTGGCTGAGCGCCGCCGACTTGTTGGCCACGGTGTGCTCCGAGGCCGGTCGCCGCAGCTCGCCACCGTAGATGGTGCCGTGGGCGACCGGATCGTACGCGGCCCAGGCGTCGTAGATGGCGGTGTGCATCATCCCCAGCGCACGGCCGATCATCGGTGGCCCCATGGTGCCGCCGCGGATGGCTTCGAGCAGGTGCTGATTCCACCGTACGACGATGGTGTCGGAGGAGCCCTTCGGCCCCGAATCGAGCACCGCACCGGCGCGGCCCGGGGCACCGGCAATCAGGATGGCAGGTGCCACGGCGGCTGCCCCGAGCACCGTACGGCGGCTGAATCGAACTCTCTCCATAGTGGACACGCTCCTTTGTCTGGTGAGCCGTGCCCCACTATGTGGATGGAAGCGTCACGCGCTTGTCGCGCGGCCGTGGCGTTCGACGTCACCGCACCGTCACCGGGACGGCGCCGGACGCGGACTGCCTCGGCCTCCGATCGCGGGCCAGTGGCGAAAGTACGCCAATTGGCGGTGCCGGGCCGTTGTCAGCGGCGTGCTCCTGAGGGGTACGTCCGGGATCCGCGGCCAGCCTCCGACACCGCACGAGACTCGGGGCGTATCCGTGGCGGACCCGGCCTGCTGTTGATCGGCCGGGCACCGGGGGCCGCCCCACCCGGGGTCGAGCCGCGTACACAGAGGTCGTCCAGCAGGTGCATGAACCGTGCGGACGGCTCCATCCGGAGCTCGCGCTGCAGCAGCCGACAGTACGACATGTGCTGCTGCCGGGCCTCCAGGTAGCTTCCCTCGGCGAGGTACGCCCGGACCAGCACGTCGTACGCGCTCTCCCGGAACGGGTCGGTACGGATGGCGCCCAGCGCCGCCTCGATCGCCGCACCGTGCCAGCCAACCGCGATCAGCCGGTCGGCGAGCGTCTCCAGGGAGTGCACCCGCAGCTGCTGGAAGCGTTCCCGCTCCGCGTCGAGCCAGTCGTCGTCACCCAGGTCCGGAACGAGGTCGTCGTAGAGGTTGCAGCGCACCGCCTGGCGCAGCCACTGCACGTCCAGCTCGCTGGAACGGTCCAGCAGCTCACGGGCCACCGCCAGCGCGTCACCGATGTCCACCAGCACCCGGCACCCCAGCCGCAGGTCGTAGTGGGTCGCCTCGATGACACCGTCGATCCCCTTGCCCAACCGCCACAGCACGGAGCGCAGGTTCGCCACCGCCCGCGACGCGGTCGCCTCCGGCCACAACACGCCAGCGGCGCTGCACCTGTTGAGCGTCCCGTCTCTGAGCGCGAGCAATGTCAACAACCGCTGGCCCCGCACTCCGACCGGAACTGTCCGATCACCCACTCGGAGATCAAATCTGCCGAGGATCTGCAACGTGATCGGCTCTTCCGGTGAGTACTGGGACTCTGCAGGCATAGCCACCCCCGGTAGTCATCGAGGGTGGAGTCCAGCGCCTCCCTACGCAGATACTCACACCTCGATCTAACGACGTATGCGCATTATCGTGCCAAGAATGCATTCGCGAGTCTACAAACGAGCGGCAAAAACTTTGGGGATCTGACAAATCTGCGGTGTTTACATTCAGCACCACCGCGACGGAGCGTCACCCGCGCAAAAGTGCGGCCAGCCTGGTCACGCTGTCGTATGCCTCGGACACCGACAACGGACAGTAACCAGGATGGTTGCGCAGCCACCACTTCGCCACGTTCCGGTCCCGGAACATCACCTGGTAGACACAGGTCGACCAGTCCAGCGGCGTCGCCTTGTCGGCACAGGTCAGCACCGACATCACCGCGGACTCAGGCTCGACGTCGACCAGGCCGCCCGGGGCGGTACGCACCCGCACCATGGTGCCCGTCACCCGGCAAGGTGACTCCAAGGTGACGACAGCATCCAGCACGATTGGCACCATCAGCGCATCGAACGGGCAGCAGGCGTACAGGTGGCGTCCCCCCAGAGAGAGACGATGCGGCGTGGGGCGCAGCCTGATGCCCAGGCCCATCAGACGATCGCCGCTCCCCCAGTCGGCGCCCGGACAGCCCCGCAGCGTCCGCTCCACGTCGTCCACCGTACGGTTGGCCGCTCGCGCCACGTCGGCGGCGCTCACGGTCCGTCCCGTGGCGATCAGGCGCATCACCGGACCGAGCAGACCGGCCAGTTCGTTGTCCTCGAACTGTTTCCGCCGCAGCTGAGCGACGTACTCCACCAGCTGCCCGGCCTCGCAGATTGTCTCCATCAGGCACACACCACATCGCGGCATTCGTCGTGGACACCCCGGTGCGGATTCGCCCGGGAGAATGGCCACTCGCTAACGGTGAAAGCATACATATCTGGCGAAGCAAATATGCAGATGTCACCATAGCGCAGCCCAGGCCAACTGGCCAAATACCGAATTCCGGGATCCCGTGCCCGCTTATCCGTCCTCAATCTGGTGCACTGATGACAGAACATGGCACAAGAAATTAGCCGCGGCGACGTCGCGTAAGCATGACGCGGGCGTCGCATGGAGCCGCGAAACGCGGCCAGGGGCTCGCAAGCGCACCCCTCGCGCACGGTGCCCTCCATGGCGCCCACGGCGCCTGGCGGCGGCGGGTACCGTGTCAATCAATCACAAGAACCTGTTACGTGCAAGCCGGGCTCAACGTACCGCCGCACCGGGCGACCGGATCGCCACGCCGGCGCCGGCCGCGCGACGCCCACGCGACGGCGGCGTCACAACCCCGCGACGGGCCCGCCGAAACAATCGGCGGCAGCCCGGGCAACCCCGGTGCGCCAGTGAACGCGACGGGAGGACAAACCCATGGACAGAAGGAACGTACTACGGGCTGCGGGCGTCGGCTCTCTCACGGCGGTCGCCACCGCTGCCGGCCTGGCGGCGACGGAGGGTACGGCCGCGGCATCCGCGGACGGGCTGACGAACCGGGGAGCCGGGATCTACACCGACCTGTCGGTGGCGTCCCAGCTGTCGGCCTTCTCGATCCTGAACAGCATCGTGACCTGTGGCGTCGGGACCGTCGGCGCCGCCGGCCTGACCGGACCGTTCTCCATGCTGATGTACTCGACCAACATCAGCATGTTCCGCGCCGACCGCGCCGCCCGCACCCTGACGGCGAAGGGCCGGATGATCTCGATCACGATGGTCGCCGGTCTCACGCAGGAGAACGTCGAGCACGACTTCCTCGCGATCGCCAAGGACAACCGCGGCGCGGGGGCGGACCGGTTCGACGTGCACTTCCTCACCTCGTTCTGGAGCCCGTCGAACCCGATGGCCACCCCCTCGGACGTGGTGGACGGCTGGGTCCGCTTCGGCGGCGGCTGCATCCGCGACCTGCTCGGCACCCAGATGGGAGGCGTCTCGGTCGGCTGAGAGGCTGTCGTGATGCCTCGGGTCGAGCGAGGCGGAGTCCAGGCGGCGATCCGGCAACGCCGCCGGGCGTCGTCTGGGCCCGCCGCAGCCGGCGCGAGGTATCACGACAGCCTCTGGCCACACACGGCATCTGAAGGGCCCTCGGTCATTCGTTGGCAGGGGGTCCTTCACTCGCTCCCGGCCGCATCAGGTCGCCGAACTGCTTGATCGCGTACGCCAGCGCCTTGTCCTGCTCCAGCACGTACCCGGAGATCTCGGGGCGGGTACGGGTCCACTCCTCGGCCACCTCCGGTGAGGTGAAGAAGTTGACGAAGCCGCAGACCCGCTCCGCCGCGGTGCCACCGCAACCCTCCTCGACCTTGCCGATGAACACCGCCGTGGTCGGTGGGTCCCAGACCGCCGCCTCACCGTCGACCTCGACCGTGACCGGGATGCCGGTGCCGGGCTCCGCCGAGCTGATGACGACCGGCCGGTCCAGCATCGCGGAGATCCCGAGCGCGTCCACCGCGCACATCGAGTACACCTCCGGGCCGCCCTCCCAGCGCACCCGGTGCGCCGTGGGCAACGTGGAGAACGGGTACGCCGAGGTCACCAGCCCCGCCCCGTTGACCAGCACCACGTCGCGCTCGGTCAGCTCGGCCAGCACCGCGGCCGGGTCGGCCCCGTCGCCGCCCACGAGACGCGCCAACTCGTCGACTGTGGGCGGTCGGCCGGTCTCCGCGTACCGGCTCAGCACAGCCAGGTGCACCCGCCTGACCTCGGGCGCGAGGGCGGCGACCGTCACCGCCAGGCCCGCCTCAGGCTCCTCCCGCTGCCGCTCCCCGGGCTCTTGGAGTTCCGGCGCTTGCTCCGCCGGCTCTTGCTGATCGGACACGAAGCCTCCCCCAGACGCAACAGGACGTCCTGATATTATGCCAGAGCCCGGCGCACTCCCAGCCACTACATCCGCCAACCCCTGACCAACCCGGGGAGAGGAGGCAGAGGTGCTGGTCATCGGACACGAAGAGGTCTGCAAGCTGCTCGACGGGCACGACGAACTGGTGCTCGACACCGTGCGGGACACGTACCAGCTGCACGCGCACGGTGGCACGGTGGTCCCGCACTCCCTGTTCCTGCGGTTCCCGCACCACCCCCGGGACCGGATCATCGCCCTCCCCGCGTACGTGCGCGGAGAGCACGAGGTCGCCGGGATTAAGTGGATCGCGTCGTTCCCGGGCAACGTCGAGGCGGGGATGAGCCGAGCCAGCGCCCTGGTCGTGCTGAACTCCCCGCGTACCGGACGCCCCGAGGTGGTGCTGGAGGGCTCGGAGATCTCGGCGCGGCGTACCGGCGCGAGCGCCGCGCTCGCCGCACGGCTGCTGACCCGGCCCGAGCAGCGGCGGTCGGTGACGCTGATCGGCTGCGGCAAGATCAACGGCGAGGTGCTGCGCTACCTGCGGCTCACCCTGCCCGGCGTGGAACGCGCCGTGCTGTACGACATCGACAGCGCCCGGACCCGGTCCTTCGCCGCCCACTGCGCCCAGATCTGGCCAGGGCTCGCTGTCGAGACCAGCGCCAGCCTCGAACCGGCGCTCGCCGCCAGCCCGCTGGTGTCGGTGGCCACCACCGCCAGCCGGCCGTACCTGACGTTGGAGAGCTGCCGACCCTCGGCGGTGGTGCTGCACCTGTCGCTGCGGGACCTGACCAAGGAGGCGGTCCTGGCCAGCCACAACGTCGTCGACGACGCCGACCACGTGTGCCGGGAGCAGACCTCGCTGCACCGCGCCGAGCAGGTGGTCGGGCACCGCGACTTCATCGGCCACACCATCGGCGACCTGCTGGACCCCCGGCACGAGCCCACGGCCGCCGGCGACCCGCGGCACACCGTCTTCTCGCCGTTCGGCCTGGGCGCGCTCGACGTGGCGCTGGCCGGTGTGGTCGCCGATCAGGCGGCGCGCTCGGGACTCGGTATCGAGTTGAGCGGCTTCCTGCCATGAACCCGTACCGCACCATTGACCCCAATGGCCACTACTCGCCAAGAGCGGTCACCCTGTTAACCTCCGCCCGGATTGTCGGTAGGCTCACGTACCACATTCAATATTCAGTTACTTCGGACGGCACGCGCCTGCTCCGCCACGCGCCTCGCACCGAAAGTTGCCCGGACGTGCCGAGACATTCAGCAGGCGCCCGGCCGAGTTTCCGCGTACACCGCTGCGGCGCTCATTGGAGGGGTCCATGATGCGGGCGGTCCTGATATCCACCTACGAGCTCGGCCGGCAGCCTTTCGGCCTGGCATCGCCCACGGCCTGGCTGCGGGACGCCGGCGTGGAGGTAACCTCATTCGATCTCGCCGTCGAAATGCTCGACGAGGCGGTGGTCGCCGAGGCGGATCTCGTCGCATTCTATATTCCGATGCACACCGCCACCCGCATCGCGATTGCCCAACTGGAACGGGTACGCGCCGTCAACCCGGACGCGCACCTGTGCTTCTTCGGCCTCTACGCCCCGGCGAACGAGACCTACCTGCGCAAGCTCGGCGTGCAGACCGTGCTCGGCGGCGAGTTCGAGGAGGGCCTGCTCTCGCTGGTAAACCGGCTGCGTGGAACGTCAGAGGCCGCCCCGGCGGTCCCGGAGCCGCAGCCGGAGCCGCTGATCTCACTCGGCCGGCAGCAGTTCCTGGTGCCGGATCGCACCACACTTCCGCTGCTGGATAAGTACGCGAAACTCGATGCCGGCAACGGCGAGCTGCGTACCGTCGGATATACCGAAGCCACCCGTGGCTGCAAGCACGTGTGCCGCCACTGCCCGATAGTCCCGGTGTACGAGGGACGTTTCCGGATCGTCCAGCGGAATGTGGTGCTCGACGATATCCGGCAACAAGTGGCGGGCGGTGCGCAGCACATTACCTTCGGCGACCCGGACTTCTTCAATGGACCAGCCCACGCGCAGTCTGTGGTGCGTGCGCTGCACGAGGA
>JBOGDE010000293.1:0-7179 GCA_050701695.1 Micromonosporaceae bacterium | reverse complement strand
GGGCGGAGCGCCGTAACCTGGCGCGCCCTGGCGCGCCTCGCTGGCGGGGTCGGGTCCACGACCGCGTTCCGGCATGCCGCGCCCACCGCCTCCAGGCGGGTACGCCGGCTCCTCCCGGCGTGGCGCGGGGCGACCGGGGCGGGCGCCCTGGACTTCCTCCTCGAGCGCGGCCAGCTGGCGTTCGAGCCGGTCGAGGTACACGTCGACCTGCCACTCGTCGTAGCCACCGAACCGGACACGGAAGACGACGTCGTGGACCTCTTCCGCGGTCACCGGCTCGCCGCTGGGGTTGCCGGCGAGGGTCTCCTCGGCTCGCGCCAGGAAATCGTCCACCTCGTCGGCTTTGTACCCGCGCCGCAGTGCCCTGCGCCGGAACCGCTGACCCTGGGCCGTCACTCACCCACCTCCGCTGCCGCGAGCTGTCCGCACGCGCCGTCGATCTCTCTGCCCCGTGTGTCTCGTACGGTCGTCGAAACCCCGGCTTCACGCAACAGCCGGACGAACTCCCGCTCCACCGACTTGGGACTGGCGTCCCACCGGCTACCCGGAGTCGGGTTGAGCGGAATGAGGTTAACGTGTGCGAGCCGACCGGACAGTAACCGGCCAAGGAGTTTCGCACGCCAGGGCTGATCATTCACGTCCCTGATCATTGCGTACTCGATCGACACCCGTCGCCCCGTGACCGCGGCGTAGTCCCACACCGCGCCCAGGACTTCGTCCACCTTCCACCGGTTATTGACGGGTACGAGCTCGTCCCGCAGCTCGTCGTCCGGAGCGTGCAACGACAACGCCAGCGTCACCTGGAGCCTCTCTTCGGCGAGCCGCCGGATCGCCGGCACCAGCCCCACAGTGGAGATCGTCACATGTCGCTGTGACAGGCCGAGCCCCTCCGGCACCGGATCGGTGATCCGGCGTACCGCCGCGATCAGGCGGGCGTAGTTGGCCAACGGTTCACCCATTCCCATGAAGACCACATGCGAGAGCCGCCCGGCGCCGCCGTGCACCTCGCCCTCGGCGACAGTACGCGCCGCCGCCACTACCTGCTCGACGATCTCAGCGGTGGAAAGGTTACGGGTCAACCCGGCCTGTCCGGTAGCGCAGAACGGGCAGGCCATGCCACAACCCGCCTGCGAGGACACGCAGACCGTCACCCGGTCCCGGTATCCCATCAGCACGCTCTCCACCAAGGAGCCGTCGTGCAGCCGCCACAGCGTCTTGCGGGTCTCGCCCGCGTCGCAGGTCTGGCTGCGGGCAGCGGTGAGCAGCGACGGGAACAACGCCTCGGTGAGCGGACCACGGATCGCGGCCGGCAGGTCGGTCAACTCGTCCGCGGCGCCCACCCGGGCCAGCCGCCCGAAATAGTGCTGGGAGAGCTGCGTGGCCCGGTACGGCTTCTCACCCAGCTCGGCCACCGCGGCACGGCGTGCGGCGAGGTCGAGGTCGGCAAGGTGCCGGGGCGGCAGCGCGGCGGCGCCACGGCTGGCGGCGAGCAGTGGAAGGGTCGTCATGACGTCTCCCAGTCTCGCACGTGTCCTGGAGCGCACTCATCGCCCGGGACGTCGTCGCAGGGTCCGGCGGGCCGGTTCACGGGTGTCATCGCCGTTCAGCCGGTCGGCGGCGCCAACAGCGCCAGCAGCAGGTACGCGAAGGGCGCCGCCAGCAGCAGCGAGTCGAGCCGGTCCATCAGACCGCCGTGGCCCGGCAGCAGCTGACCCATGTCCTTGATCCCGAGGTCCCGCTTCATCAGCGACTCGGACAGGTCGCCCAGGGTCGCGGCGAACGCGAGCGCGACCCCGAACACCGCGCCCATCCACCACGGCCGGCCGAGCATCAGCTGCATCATGACCGCGGCGCCGACCGCGCTGAACAGCAACGAGCCGCCGAACCCTTCCCAGGACTTCTTCGGGCTCACCCTCGGCGCCATCGGGTGCCGCCCGAAGAGCACACCGGCGGCGTACCCGCCGACGTCGGAGAGCACCACCGTGGCCATCATCAGCGTCACCCGGAACGCGCCGTCCTCGGGCCGCGTCAACAGCACCGCGAACCCGGCCAGGAACGGCACGTACGCCGCGATCAGCGTCGCCGCGGTGACGTCGCGCTGATATCCCACGGGGCCGTCGGAGAGCCGCCAGACCAGCACCGCCAGCACGGTCAGCACCAGCCCCAGCACCATCGCCTCGATACCGGCGAACCACGCCAGCACCATGATCGCGGCTCCGCCGATCAGCAGCGGTGGCAGCGGCGGGCGGGCCTCGACCGGCTCCACCGCGCGCACCATCTCCCAGATCGCGACGGCGATCGCCGCGGTGGCCAGCACCACGAAGGCGGGACGCCAGAAGTACAGCGACCCGATCACCAGCGCGCCCAGGGTCACTCCGACCCCGATCGCCACCGGTAGGTTGCGCCCGGCCCGGCTCTGCGGCTGCGGCGCCTCTAAGGCACGGTCGGGGTACGGCCCGGGGTACCCGGGGGCAGGCGTCTGTTCGGGGCCGTGGTCGTAGCCGGGCCCCGGCCCGCGGTGGCCAGGCTCCGGCTCGCGGTAACCAGGCTCCGGCTCGCGGTAGCCGGAGGCGGAGCCGTAGTCGGGCTCGTCGCCATACCCGGCCCCGGAGCCGGGTGCGGCGTGGTGGCCGGACGCGGCGTGGGGGCCGGGTCCCTCGCCGTACGCGGGCCGGGGATCGTAGTCAGGTCCCTCGCCGTATCCGGCGTGGGCACCGTAGGCGGGCCGATCACCGTGACCGGGTGCCGCGCCGTAGTCGGATGCCGCGCCGTAGTCAGGTGCCGAGCGGTAGTCGGGTGCCGGGCCGTAGTCAGGTGCCGGGCGGTAGTCCGGTGCCGCGCGGTAGTCGGATCTGTCGCCGCCCGGTGGGGCGTGACCCGGCGCAGGACCCCACGACGCTTCGGGCGCGACATCCATAGGTCGCGCCCGATAGTCGGGACCGGACTGCTGCGGGTCGAACCAACCCCCACCAGAGCTCGGCGGATCGAGGGCCGGCATCAGACCTCGAGCAGCTCGGCTTCCTTGTGCCTGAGGATCTCGTCGACGTTCGCCACGTACCGGTGGGTGAGGTCTTCCAGCTCCTTCTCGGCGCGGCGTACCTCGTCCTCGCCAGCCTCGCCGTCCTTCTGGATCCGGTGCAGCTCTTCCATCGCCTTGCGCCGGATGTTGCGTACGGAGACCTTCGCCTCTTCAGCCTTGTGGCGAGTCACCTTGATCATCTCGTGCCGCCGCTCCTCGGTCATCTGCGGCAGCACGATCCGGATCACGGTGCCCTCGTTGTTCGGGTTGACGCCCAGGTCGGAGTCGCGGATGGCCTTCACCATGGCGCCGATCTGCGAAGCGTCGTACGGCTTGATCATCGCCATCCGGGGCTCTGGGACCGCGATCGACGCCAGCTGCGGCAACGGTGTGGGCGTGCCGTAGTAGTCGACCGAGATCCGGCTGAACATCGCGGGATTGGCGCGGCCGGTACGGATCGTCGAGAAGTCTTCCTTGGCGTGCTCGATCGCCTTCTCCATCTTCTCCTCGGCTTCGAGGAGTGTTTCGTCGATCACGGCTGTCGTCGCCTCCTTCGGCTTCAGCGGTACGGGAGCGCTCAGCTGGTCGAGCCCTCAGCCGCGGTGATGAGTGTCCCGATCTTCTCACCCATGAGGGCCCGCAGAATGGTGTCGTCGCCGTCGGCACCGAAGACCAGCATGGGAAGTCGATTCTCCATGCACAGACTGAACGCCGCCGCGTCGACCACCCGCAGACCGCGCTGCAGCGCCTCCTCGAAGGTGATCTGCTCGATCCGCTGCGCCGTCGGGTCGGTACGGGGATCGGCGGTGTAGACGGCGTCCACGCCGTTCTTCGCCATCAGCACCACGTCCGCCTTGATCTCCAGCGCACGCTGCGCGGAGACCGTGTCGGTGGAGAAGTACGGCATCCCGGCGCCGGCGCCGAAGATCACCACGCGCCCCTTCTCCAGGTGCCGCATCGCCCGCCGCGGGATGTACGGCTCGGCGACCTGCCCCATCGTGATCGCGGTCTGCACCCGGGTGTCGACGCCCTGCTTCTCGAGGAAGTCCTGCAGCGCCAGGCAGTTCATCACGGTGCCGAGCATGCCCATGTAGTCGGCACGGGCGCGCTCCATGCCGCGCCGCTGCAGCTCGGCGCCCCGGAAGAAGTTGCCGCCACCGATCACGGCCGCGACCTGTACGCCGTCCCGCGCCGCGGCGGCGATCTGGCGCGCCATCTGCTGCACCACGTCAGGGTCGACCCCGACCTTGCCGCCGCCGAACATCTCGCCGGACAGCTTCAGCACCACCCGCCGGTACGCCAACTGCTCCCGATTGACCATCACACCTGCTCCTGAGGTACGCCGGGCGCCGCGGGCGCCGTACACGAGAAGGAGGCCGCCGGTACGTAAATCCTCACCGCGACGGCCTCCTCATCATCGGTTGTCCTGGCTTCGCCGGGGCGGACGCCCTCAGGCCTGGCCCACCTCGAAGCGCGCGAAGCGGGTGACGGTGACGCCCTGCGCCTCGAGCACCTGCTTGACCGTCTTCTTGGAGTCGGTCACCGACGCCTGCTCGGTAAGCACGAAGTCCTTGAAGAAGGCGTTGACCCGACCTTCGGTGATCTTGCCGATCGCCTGCTCCGGCTTGCCTTCCTCGCGGGCGGTCTGCTCGGCGATCCGGCGCTCGCTCTCGACCACCTCGGCCGGCACCTCGTCGCGGGTGACGTACCGCGGGCGCATCGCCGCGATCTGCATCCCCGCCGCACGGGCGGCCTCGGCGTCGTCCCCGGTGTACTGCACCAGCACGCCCACCTGCGGCGGCAGGTCCGGGCTCTTGCGGTGCAGGTACACCGCGACCGGATCGTCGAGTACGGCGACCCGGTTGACCACCAACTTCTCGCCGATCTTGGCGGCCTCCTCGTCGACCAGTTGCTGGACGGTCCTGCCGTCGAAGTCGCTGTTCAGGAATGCCTCGACGTCGGCCGGCCGGGTCTGGGCGACCCGCTCGACCAGCGACTGGGCCAGCTCGATGAAGGCGCCGTTCTTGGCGACGAAGTCGGTCTCGCAGTTGAGTTCGAGCAGCGCCGTACCGGACTGGGCGATCAGGCCGTTGGCGGCGGTACGCCCGGCCCGCTTGCCGACGTCCTTGGCGCCCTTGATCCGCAGGATCTCGACGGCCTTGTCGAAGTCGCCCTCGGCTTCGGTGAGCGCCTTCTTGCAGTCCATCATCCCGGCGCCGGTGAGGTCGCGGACCTTCTTGACGTCTGCGGCAGTGAAGTCAGCCATGACTCTCTCTCGGTTCGCAGCTGTGTGTGTCGTGTGTGTGGCGGATCAGGCTTCGGTGGTCGCGGCTTCGGCGGCCGGCACCTCGGGCGCGGCGTCCGCGGCCGGTGCCTCCGGCGCGGGCTCGGCGGCCTTCTCGGACTTGTCCTCGAGCAGCTCGCGCTCCCACTCCGCGAGCGGCTCGTCGGTGCCGACCCGGCCCGGTTCCGGCTTCTCCTCGCCGCTGGCCGCGGCGCCGGCGCGGGCGATCAGGCCGTCCGCGACCGCCGCGGCGATCACCTTGGTCAGCAGCGCGGCCGACCGGATCGCGTCGTCGTTGCCGGGGATCGGGAAGTCGACCTCGTCCGGGTCGCAGTTGGTGTCCAGGATCGCCACCACCGGAAGGCCCAGCTTGCGGGCCTCGTCGACGGCGATGTGCTCCTTCTTGGTGTCGACGATCCACACCGCGGCCGGCAGCCTCGACATGTCGCGCAGCCCGCCCAGGGTGCGCTCCAGCTTCACCTTCTCGCGGTGCAGCGAGAGCCGCTCCTTCTTGGTACGCCCCTGGTCGCCACCGGTCTGCTCCATCGCCTCCAGCTCCTTGAGGCGCTGCAGCCGCTTGTACACGGTCTGGAAGTTGGTGAGCATGCCGCCCAGCCAGCGGTGGTTGATGTATGGCATCCCCACCCGCGCCGCCTGCTCGGCGATCGCTTCCTGAGCCTGCTTCTTGGTCCCGACGAACAGGATCGAACCGCCCTCGGCGACGGTGTTCTTCACGAAGTCGTACGCCTTCGCGATGTAGTCCAGCGTCTGCCGCAGGTCGATGATGTAGATGCCGTTGCGGTCGGTGAGGATGTACCGCTTCATCTTCGGGTTCCAGCGGCGGGTCTGGTGCCCGAAGTGCACGCCGCTCTCCAGGAGCTGGCGCATCGTGACGACTGCCATTGGTGGTCCTTTCGCCGCGGGCGCTGCGCCCGCGTTCCCTGGTTGTCGCGGCGACTGGTCGGCCACCGCCCTGGTGCCCGGTCGCCGGCCGTTGTAGACCCGGACTCGCCGGGACCAGGGGGCCGTCGTCTCGCCCGAGAAGTGAGGCTCAGGAAAGAAGGGCACGCGAGGTCGACCACCGAATGGTGGTCGCCAATCGCCAGTGTACGGGGAGACGCACCGTGACGGTAATCGGCCACGCCCGCCACCGAGGGCGACGCCGCCAGAGAACCGCTGGTCGGGCCTAGCCGGCCGCGAGACCCGCCGCCAACAGCAGCACCATGCCGACCACGAGATACGCGTACGGCGGCCGCAGCAGACCGCGTACGCCGTCGGGCGCGGTGGCCGAGCCACCGATCAGTGGGTAGAGGCCGGTGGCGAGCAGGGGCAGCCCGATCAGCATCAGGGTGCCGCTGACCGCGCCGGAGGCCGAGACCATGTCCCCGTCGAACAGCGCGCTGTAGAGCAGCAGCACTCCGGGAACCACGGCGAGCAGCGTCACCAACGCGACCGCGATCAGGATCGCGGCGTTCGGCGACCCCTGCCCGGAACCCGGACCCTGACCCGGGCCGGGGCCGGCCGCGGGCCTCGTACCGTACGTACCGCCACCGAGCGGCTCGGTGCGGTGGGCGTACGGCTCGTCCTGGCCGGACAGCATCGGCGCCAGCGACGGCGGAATCCCGAGCTCCTCGGCAGGCGGAGCGGCGTACGGCTCGGCCGGTGGAGCGGTGTAGGACTCGGCCGGCGGGGCGGCGTACGGCGCCGCCGCGGGCCCACCGGCGGGGGGCAACTGAGCCCCGGCCGCCAGCGCGGACGGGCCGGTCGCGGGCACGCGCTGAGTGGGGGTCGCGTCCGCTCCAGGCGGCGCGGACACCGTCGGGAGGGCACTGGTGTTGACGTCGGTCGCGGTGTCCGGCGCCGCGACCGGGTCGAC
>JBOGDE010000292.1:0-7300 GCA_050701695.1 Micromonosporaceae bacterium | reverse complement strand
CGGCAGAGGTGATCAGGTGTTGTCCGTGTGGCGTCGGAGAAATCGGTTCCCATCGACGCGGATTGGCCAATGCTCCACGGCTCGGGGCGTCAGGTGATGGGGACGCGGTAGTGGAGGCGATAGCGGCGGCCAGGGAGCACGATGTCCGCGGTCTCCACCGGCCGGTCGCCGGCGGTGTAGTAGGTACGCCGGATGTGCAGCACCCCGGTACGGGTCGGCGGCAGCTTCAGCCGCTCGATCTCCTCCGGCGTAGCCGCCCGGTCGGTCACCTCTTCCTCCGCATACCCGATGTGTACGCCGATCGCGTCCATCCGCGCCACCACTCCGACCGGCGCGTCGTCGCGCTGGGAGCCGATCCCCGATTCGCCGTACTCGGGCCACTCGACCGGCGTGCCCATGGTGACGGCCAATGGCTCCCAGGACTCACTGACCTGGATCGGGAAGTCATCGGCGAGGAAGAGGTACCGGGTGTGCATCACCGCGTCGCCGGTGTCGATCCCGAGCCGTGAGGCGACCTCCTCCGAGGCCGTGGTGTGCTGCGATGCGTAGTGCCAGGTGGCGTGGTAGCCGGCGTCGCGGGAGTCCCGGGCGAATGGCGAGCCCAGCGGCACCGGGTCGCGTTGGGTTCGGCCGTGCGCCCGGCGGACCAGGCGCCGGGGCTCGTCGACGACATACACGCCGGAGCCTCGCCGGGCTTCCACGATGCCCTCGGAGACCAGGATCTGCCGGACGTTCTTGACGATGGTGTTCGAGACGCCGTACCGCCGCATCAGTTCCGATTCGGTCGGCAGCCGCGCACCAGGCGCCAGTGTGCCGCTGGTGATCTGTTGGCGCAGGTCAGCGGCGATGCGCAGATACGCGGGAACGTCAGCAGACACCTCTCACCACCTCGGTTGGCGGTTACAGGAGATCACGCCGAGGGTTAGTGCGCCAACTTCCGCACGGGGAGTGTTCGGGGCTTGACCCTTCGCAAAAGAGTGCACTAATTTGAGTGCACCATCCCTGCTGGCCCTCGGTTGGCGCTCTGGGTTTGCGGCAGGGGTGGCCCAAGCGACCATCGGCCTAGGGGGACCACCGATGTCCGGGCATCCGCTCGATCCGTTCACACTGCTGTACGAGGTCGGGCGCCAGCTGCAGGCCGTACCGCTGGTGATGCGCAAGCACAAGCTGGTCGGCAGTCAACAGCTCTGCGAATGCGGCCGACTCCCGGTGCATAACCTTCCCGGTTTCGGGTTGCGCTGCGAGATCGCCTCCGCCCACTGGAGCCTGGCGTACGAGGCGATGCGGCGGATCGTGCGGCACGCCGACGACCGGGCGGTGGGCCGGGTCGCGATGCGGTGCCCGGAGTGCGTGCGGCGGTCCCAGCGGTGAATTCAGTTCTTCTTGTCGTACCCGGGTCGTAGCGTGACCAGCATCGTGCCCCTACAGGTAGGAGTTCTCGATGGACCACGCGATCTGGGCCGAGGGGCTGGTGCGGCGCTTCGGGCAGACCACGGCGCTCGCCGGGGTCGACCTCGCGGTGCGCAGCGGTACGGTGCTCGGCCTGCTCGGCCCCAACGGGGCTGGTAAGACCACCGCCGTACGGGTGCTCGCCACGCTGCTGAAGCCGGACGCCGGCCACGCCACCGTGGGCGGCTACGACGTGGTGAGGCAGGCGCACCAGGTGCGCCAGCTGATCGGCCTCACCGGCCAGTACGCCTCGGTCGACGAGGCCCTCACCGGCACCGAGAATCTGGTGCTGATCGGGCGGCTGCTCGGCATCCCGCGGCGCGAGGCCAAGGCGCGGGCCCGTGAGCTGCTGGGGCAGTTCCACCTGGAGGACGCCGCCGACCGGGCCACGAAGACGTACTCCGGTGGGATGCGGCGGCGGCTCGACCTGGCGGCGAGCCTGGTCGGCAGACCCCGCATCCTCTGCCTGGACGAGCCGACCACCGGGCTCGACCCGCGCAGCCGGATGGAGCTGTGGGAGCTGATCCGCAGCCTGGTCGCCGACGGGGTGACCGTGCTGCTGACCACGCAGTATCTGGAAGAGGCCGACGAGCTGGCCGACGAGATCGCCGTGATCGACCACGGCACGGTGATCGCCACCGGCACGCCCGACGAGCTGAAGGCGAAGACCGGCTCCCAGACCCTCGAGCTGCGGCCCGCCGACCCCGACCAGCTCCCCACGGTGGTCTCCGTGGTGGCCGGGCTCGCGCTCGGTGAGCCCGAGGTGGCCGGTCAGCGGGTCACCGCCACCGTCACCGACCCCGCGGTGCTGCCCGCGGTGGTGCGCCGGCTCGACGAGGCCGGGGTGGTGGTCGGCGAGCTGGCGTTGCGCAGCGCCAGCCTCAACGAGGTGTTCCTGTCGCTGACCGGCCACAAAGCCGAAGAAGATACCGACGACGCAGAGGAAGAGGCCGCGCGATGACCGCCGTACCCGCCACCGCCGAGGCACCGGCGGTCTCGCCCCGGGTGAGCCCGTTGCAGGGGCTGAGCCAGACCGCGACCCTGGCCTGGCGCACCATCGTGCAGATCCGGCACAACCCGTGGGAGCTGGGTGACTTCAGCTTCCAGCCGATCATGTTCCTGCTGCTCTTCACATACGTGTTCGGCGGTGCGATCGGTGGCACCCCCGGCAAGTACCTCACCTTCGCGCTGCCCGGCATCATCGTGATGAACATGCTGTTCGTCACCATGTACGTCGGCATGGGGCTCAACACCGACCTGACCAAGGGGGTCTTCGACCGGCTGCGTGCCCTGCCGGTGGCGCGGTGGGCGCCGCTGAGCGGCCGGATCACCGCTGACCTGGTCAAGCAGGCGTGGTCGATCGCGCTGCTGCTCGGGGTCGGCGCGATCATGGGGCTTCCGGGTCGGTACGTCGCTGCTCGCGGTGCTCTGGGCGGTGGCGCTGATCCTGATCTTCGCGCTGGCGTTCTCCTGGGTGACGGTGCTGGTCGGCGTGCTCGCCAAGGACCCGGAGCAGGTGCAGCTGTTCGGCTTCACGGCGCTGTTCCCGGTGACGTTCGTCAGTAACGTGTTCGTGCCGGTCGAGACCATGCCGGGGTGGCTGCAGGTGGTGGTGAAGGCCAACCCGATCAGCCTGCTCTCGGACGCCGCCCGGGGCCTGATGGTGGGCGGCCCGGTGGCCGGGCCCGCCTTCTGGGCCCTGGTCTGGGCGGCCGGCATCACGCTGGTGTTCGCCCCGTTGTCGGTGTGGGTGCTCAAACGCCGGCTGTGACGGTGGCAGGCGCCGCGATCGGAGCGCGGCAGGCTCCGTGACCGGGATCGACGGGCAGCGTGACGGGGGTCGCGTTGTCGGGTGGTTGCCGCGCGGGCACCCTCGCCCGGGGTTAGCGTGAGGTCGTGAAGCCGAAGCGGATTCTTCTGGTCGGAGCCGGTCATGTCGGGCTGTACGTCGCGCTGCGCCTGGCGAAGAAGCTGTCCTCGCGGCGGGCCGAGATCATCGTGGTCGACCCGCAGCCGCACATGACGTACCAGCCGTTCCTGCCGGAGGCGGCGGCCGGGTCGATCGAGCCGCGGCACTGCGTGGCGCCGCTGCGCCGGGTGCTCAAGGGTGTGGAGGTGCTCTCCGGCGAGGTGACCCGGGTGGAGCACGCGCGGCGTACCGCGATCGTGCAGCCGATCACCGGGCCGGCCCGCGAAGTGCGGTACGACGAGATCGTCGTCGCCCCCGGTTCGGTGTCGCGGACGCTGCCGATTCCTGGCCTACGCGACTTCGCCGTCGGGTTCAAGACCATCGGCGAAGCGATCTGGCTGCGTAACCACGTGCTGTCCCGGCTGGACATCGCCGCCGCCACGGCAGACCCCGCCACCAGGACTCGGGCGTTGACGTTCGCGCTGGTCGGGGGCGGGTACGCGGGCATCGAAGCGATCGCCGAGCTGGAGGACATGGCGCGCGACGCGATCCGCTACTACCCGGAGCTGGACGCCGGCGACATGCGCTGGGTGCTGGTGGAGGCGACCCGGCGGATCCTGCCCGAGGTGGACCCGGACATGGGCGCGTACACCGTGCGGCAGCTGTTGGAGCGCAGGTTCGACATCCGGCTGGAGACCCGGCTGGAGTCCTGTGTGGACGGTCATGTGGTGCTCTCCGACGGCGAGGAGTTCGACACCGACACCGTGGTGTGGACCGCCGGCGTCAAGCCGCACCCGATGCTCTCCGAGACCGACCTGCCGCGCGACGACAAGGGCCGGGTCACCTGCCTTCCCACGCTGCAGGTGGTCAACCCCGACGGCACCGTGCTCGACGGAGCCTGGAGCGCGGGGGACTGCGCCGCCGTACCGGACCTGACCGGCGAGCCGGGTGCGTTCTGCTCGCCGAGTGCCCAGCACGCGGTACGCCAGGCCCGCCGGCTCGCCGACAACATCGCCGCGAAGCTGAAGGGCCGCCCGATCGTCGACTACAAGCACAAGCACGCCGGCAGTGTCGCCAGTCTGGGCCTGCATCGCGGCGTCGCCCAGGTGTACGGGGTGAAGCTGCGCGGGCTCCCGGCATGGTTCATGCACCGCACGTACCACCTGAGTAGGGTGCCGAGCTTCAACCGGAAGGTACGGGTGGTGCTGGACTGGACGCTCGCCCTGTTCCTGAGGCGCGAGGCGGTGTCGATGGGCCAGCTGCACGAGCCGCGCGAGTCCTTCACCGAGTACGCCGCCACCGCCCCCGCCGACCGCGCCAGCTGACCAGGGGCCGCGGACAGCGGGGCACCGTACTACGGAGCTGACCGCCGCCCGCGCAGCACCAGGTAGACCGACCATGCCACCGACCACAGCAGCAGCACTCCGAGGAACGGCGTACCGAACAGCAGCACCAGGCCGGCGCCGATGTTGGCGCCGATCGAGGCGGCGGTGACGACGCGCCAGCCGAAGCCCACGACCAGGCCGGCCAGCAGCAGCGCGCACCACACCAGCCACCAGCGCTGGTCGAACCGGTGGGCGCGGCGTACCAGCCATGCTCCGGTGAGCAGGACGACGGTCAGGCCGAGCGCGCCGAGCACCGGCTCCAGGGCACCCAGCTGCCAGGGCCGGACCAGGTAGTCGGGGTCGGCCGACTCCGGTACCTCCGACAGGTCACCCACCAGCCACCAGGTCGCCACCGGTACGGCAAGCAGCAGCGCGGCGGCGGCGAGCAGCGGCGGGCGGTGGCCCAGGGCAGGGGTACGCGTCTGTGTGTCCATGCCGCGAGTCTCGCGCCGCGACGGGTTGGGCGCGTGAGAACAGCTACTCAATTTGGGCTAGGTATGACATCCCACGCCCAGACGCCGCCGACATGCCGCCCCGGCCGGTCCAACAGGTCGGCGACCACCGACCGGAGCGCGACGGCGCGGGGCGCCCCGTCCGGCACCACTACACAGTCGGCGCGCCAGAACCGCAGGTCCGCGGCGGCCTGGTCGCGCTCGGCCGGCCCGATGGTGGGCACCGTACCGGTGGCCGCCACCCGCTGCAGCAGGTCGGCGGTGGGCTGGGCGTACGTCCCCATCGAGGCCTGGCCCTCCGGGGCGTACGGGCCGATGAAGAACCCCGACGGCAGCGCGAACCCGTCGCCCGCCGCGGCGGCCCAGCCCATCGCCGTCGGGTCGGCCGGGGTCGGCACCGGTACGGGCACCAGCGTGCCGCCGGGGCGTACGCAGTCCCGCCACGCGCCGGAGGTGACGAACTCCGGCACCGGCGCGCGGTCGCGTACCGGCATCGGGGTCGGCAGCAGCGGCAGCAGCGCGACCCCCAACGTGACCGCGACCGCCCACCGGCCGAAGTCGTCCAGGCTCCGCGCCCGGTCCACAGCCCACGCCAGCAGGATGCCGAAGATCGGGATCAGCGGCAGCACGAACCGCATCGGCAACGCCGAGTCGACCACCGGCAGGTGTCCGATCAGCGCCCAGGGACCGGTGATCTCCGTACGCTGACCGGCGACGACGACCTGCGGGCCCAGTGCCAGCAGTGCGAACCCGGCGCCGGTCAGCGCCAGGGCCTTGACCTCGGTACGCCGCCACAGCCATCCGCAGGCCACCACGATCGCCAGCAGCAGCGGCCACCCGAAGAACGCGTTGTGCTCCGACGGGCCGGTGGTGACCGCTCCGGCGGTGGCCATGTCGCCGCCCAGCGACAGCCCCGGGTACGTCACGAACGAGGCCACGTCGGCGGAGAAGTACGCCCCGTAGAACACCCCGTTCGGGACGCTCCCCGGACCGGCGAACTGCACCCACAGCGGGTACCCCACCAGGATCAGGGCGACCCCGGCGGTGGTCGACAGGCCGGCCAGCAGGGCGGGGAGCCGGGCCGCCGCGGTGGTGCGGTCCAGCATGGCGTACCAGCCGACGAACAGGGCGCAGCCGATCGCGGTGAGGAACAGCACCTCCTCGCCACCGAACAGCTGCAGGCTCACCACCACCCCGAGCAGCGCGCCGTCGCGTGCCGGGTTGGTGCCATCGAGCAGCCGTAGTACCAGCAGCACCATCACCGGCACCAGGAACTGCGCTGCGATGTGGGGGTGGCCGTTCGCCTGCGACACCATCCCCGGCGCGAAGCCGCAGAACGCGCCGCCGACCGCCGCGCCCACCCGGCCGGCGCCCAGCCGGCGGCACAGCAGCAGATACCACGCCGACGCGGTGCCGGCCAGCGCCAGCGTGACCAGCAGCACGAAGCTCACCGGCGCCCCGAACAGCGCGGTCACCGGGGCCAGCAGGATCCCGTACAGCAGCAGCGACGCGTTCGCCATCAGGTTCACGCCGTCGGGAGCGTTGAGCCGGTCGGTGACCAGCGTGCCGTCGCCCTGCCAGGGCAGCAGACCGTGCGCCAGGAACCACTCGTTGAGGGTCTGGTCCTGCCAGTTGAGGGCGAGTACGTGCCCCGCCGGGTCCTGCCACAGACCGTGGGTCAGAAACAGCGCCACCGCGAGGTAGCCGGCGCCGACGGCGAGGTCGACGCGCCAGCGCCTCATCGAGGGCGTGTCTTTACGGACAGTCACCTCTGCGGGGGTGGTCTGTGACGTCACCCGCCCATATTGCCTGGCCCGCGCCACCGGCTATTGAACGGATCGGGGAATTGACAACGCTGAGTACGGCCAGGAAGGCCCAGATCCCGCTACCGTATTACCGAATGTTGTTCGGGATCGGGGGCGTCTCGGCGAGTCCGTTGGCCTGGGCAACGTACGCCCGGGTGGTGGAACAGGCATACACGGCCGCCTTAAAAGCGGCTGCCGAAAGGCATGCGGGTTCGAGCCCCGCCCCGGGCACGGGCTTGGGCTGCCCCTGCTCGCGCTGCGCGCTCTCCGGGGCGCCCGTCATGTTGTCGGGGGGACGAC
>JBOGDE010000291.1:0-7314 GCA_050701695.1 Micromonosporaceae bacterium | reverse complement strand
GATCCGACGCGCGTCGGATCCGGGCCCCCAAGGTGTGTATCGGGGGTACGGAGGATGTCTGCTCGCGACCCGCTGGCGCGTCCCGCGCCGGCCGCGCGGCCTGGACTGACCGACGGGTACGGTGCGGCGCGCGGGCGGTCTGTCCCAGGCGGGGCATAGACTTTGCGGCGCCATGCATGCGCTCTCCGATATCCCCCCAGATGCCCCCGAGCAGCCCCGTGAGCCGCGTCGTCCCGTGCCGCGGCTCGATCCCGAGCGGCTGCTGGAGGGGCTCAACGACCAGCAGCGTGCCGCGGTGCTGCACACCGGCACCCCGCTGCTGATCGTGGCCGGCGCCGGCTCCGGGAAGACCCGGGTGCTCGCCCACCGGATCGCGTACCAGCTGGCGTACCGGGGGCCGGAGAGCAAGCCGGTACACCCGGGGCAGATCCTGGCGATCACCTTCACCAACAAGGCCGCCGGGGAGATGAAGGAGCGGGTGGCGGTGCTGGTCGGCCCGCGCGCCCGGATGATGTGGGTGTCGACGTTCCACTCGGCATGTGTACGGATCCTGCGGGCCGAGGCGAAGCACGCCGGCCTGAAGTCGAGCTTCTCGATCTACGACGCCGACGACAGCCGGCGGCTGATGACGTTGGTGGCGCGGGAGCTGGATCTGGATCCCAAGCGGTACCCGGCGCGCTCGCTGCTGCACCAGGTGAGCAACCTGAAGAACGAGCTGATCGACCACGAGACCTGGACCGACCGTGCCGAGGGGCCGGCGCAGCGGGCGGTGGCGGAGGCGTACACCCTGTACCAGACCCGGCTGCGGCAGGCGCACGCGCTGGACTTCGACGACCTGATCATGACCACGGTGCATCTGCTGCAGGCGTTTCCGCAGGTCGCGGAGCACTACCGGCGGCGGTTCCGGCACGTGCTGGTCGACGAGTACCAGGACACCAACCACGCCCAGTACGCCCTGGTACGCGAGCTGGTCGCCCCCGTTGCCGAGCTGCCGGCGGCGGAGCTGTGCGTGGTGGGCGACGCCGACCAGTCGATCTACGCCTTCCGCGGCGCCACGATCCGCAACATCCTGGAGTTCGAGCGCGACTACCCCGACGCCCGCACCATCCTGCTGGAGCAGAATTACCGCTCCACCCAGACCATCCTGGGCGCCGCCAACAAGGTGATCTCCCGCAACACCGAGCGCAAGCCGAAGCGGCTCTGGAGCGAGGCCGGCGACGGCGAGAAGATCGTCGGGTACGTCGCCGACACCGAACACGGCGAAGCCGACTGGGTGGCCCGTGAGATCGACAAGCTGGCCGAGGCCGGCGACGAGGGTCCGGGCTACCGGTTCGGGGACGTGGCGATCTTCTACCGTACGAACGCGCAGTCCCGGGTCTTCGAGGACGTGTTCATGCGGATGGGGCTGCCGTACAAGATCGTGGGCGGGGTGCGCTTCTACGAGCGCAAGGAGGTACGCGACGCGCTGGCGTACCTGCGGGCGATCGCCAACCCCGACGACACCGTGAGTGTGCGGCGCATCCTCAACACACCGCGGCGGGGCATCGGGGACCGGGCCGAGGCGTGCGTGGAGGCGCTGGCCTCCCGGGAGAAGATCAGCTTCGGCGCGGCGCTGCCCTCGGCCGACAGCGCTCCCGGTATCTCCAGTCGTGCGGTGAACTCGATCCGGGATTTCGTCGCCATGATGGACGAGGTGCGCGCTCTGGCGGCCCTGGAGCCCCCTGAGGCGGTCCTGGAGGCGGTATTGACCCGCTCCGGGTATCTGGCGGAGCTGGAGGCCAGCGACGACCCTCAGGACGCCACCAGGGTGGAGAACCTGCAGGAGCTGGTGAGCGTGGCCCGGGAGTACACCGAGCGGGTGGCGGCGGTGGCCGCGGAAGCCGAGCCGGGCGCCGAGCTGCCGGAGGCGGACCTGGCCGGCTTCCTGGAGCAGGTGGCGCTGGTCGCCGACGCGGACGAGATCCCGCCGGACGCCGAGCACTCCGAGGACCATCAGGGCGTCGTCACGTTGATGACGCTGCACACCGCCAAGGGGCTGGAGTTTCCGGTGGTGTTCCTGGCCGGCATGGAGGACGGCGTCTTCCCGCACCTGCGCTCGCTCGGCGACAACCGGGAGCTGGAGGAGGAGCGGCGGCTGGCGTACGTGGGGATCACCCGGGCGCGGCAGCGGCTCTACGTCTCGCGCTCGGTGACCCGGTCGGCGTGGGGGGCACCGCAGATGAATCCGGCCTCGCGCTTCCTCGACGAGCTCGGCGACGACCTGGTGCACTGGGAGCGTACGGACGCGGCGTACACCTCCTGGTCGGGTGGCGGCGGGGTCGGCGGCCGCAGAGCAACTGGTGGCGGCGGGTTCGCCGAGCGGCTGGGGCTGGATCCCTCGGTGGTACGCCCGGCGAGCCAGCTTGGCCGGCAGGTGCCGGTGCTGGAGGCCGGCGACCGGGTCACGCACGACCGTTGGGGGCTGGGCCGCGTGGTCGCCGTACAGGGCAGGGGCGACCGGGCGCAGGCGCAGATCGACTTCGGCGACCAGGTGATGTGGCTGGTGCTGCGCCACGCCCCGATCCAGAAGATCTGAATTTCCCGGTACGGGTTGCGCCGGGCGGCTCGGCGGCTACACTCTAGAACAAATGTTCGATACCCGCTCACTCGCGAAGCGGCGGGGGTGGTGCAGGGGGGTTCAGTGGGTGGCGTAGATCGAGTCCTTGTGGGCGGCGACGTCCACGCCCCGCTTGAGCAGGAAGGAGATCGGGTCCACCGCCTCGTCGCCGATCCGGACTTCGAAGTGCGAGTGGGGGCCCGTGGAGTATCCGGTGCTACCCATCTTGGCGATCAGGTCACCCGCCTTGACCTGCTGCCCGACCCCGACGGTCAGCCGGGAGTTGTGGCCGTACCGGGTGATCACGCCGTTGCCATGGTCGATGTCGACCGCGTAGCCGTAGCCGCCATACCACTCGGCGCGCACCACGACGCCCTTGTGGGCGGCGTAGACGGGGGTGCCGTACGGGCCGGCGAGGTCGACACCGTTGTGGTTGGTGCCCCATCGCGGACCGTAGCGGGACGTCAGGTTGTACTTCTTGACCGGGAGCACCCACAGATCCTGCGGCGCCTGGGTCTTGCCCGGCGGAAGGGTGGCGCTACGACCGGAGCGGGAGCCACGGCCAGCAAGCGCGCCGCGGTCCTCGGTGATGCTGTCCGCACCCGACATCGTCGGGTCCAGGGTGGGGTCGTTGTCGGCGAGTGCCGCGGAGTCGGGGGCCTTGCCGGGCATCGCGGCCGCGGTGCCGAGGGCGACCATGCCGGCGCCCACGACTGCGCTGGTGACGACGGCGGCATAACGGCTGCGGGGCGGCGTCGGGATGCGGTGCCGCCCAAGGTGGCGACCGCTCCGTTTTCGATGCTGCACGCAAACCCTCCGGCTTCACGGTCTCGCAGACGACCTGGGACTCGGCCGCCTGCGCGAGGGGGGTGCGTGCGGTGAGTCTGAGTCGCGTCGTGTGCCGGGTCCCGATCTGTGGTCGGGGCTTCCGATGCACGACCGGGGGACACGTTAGCCAACTCCTGAGTAGGCGTTCAACCCGCCCCGCCGAGTAGCAGTGGTTTTGACCCGAATGTCTGTTTCGAAATGTCCGTTAGGTTGGACGTTCCCGGCTGGCTTGGTGACTGTGCGTGCAATCACATAGCTGCTGACGGCGTGCCGGCTGGCGCGGATGGGAGAGAGTTGTCACCCCCGGTCATCCCGGTCGTGCCACGCCGGTAACGTCAGCCTCGGCAAATCCGCCGGTGAGTACGTGAGGTGTGCCGATGAGTTCACGGATCCGGGTGGTCGTCGCGAAGCCTGGTCTGGACGGCCATGACCGTGGTGCGAAGGTGGTCGCCCGCGCGCTGCGCGACGCCGGTATGGAGGTCATCTACACCGGCCTGCACCAGACGCCCGAGCAGATCGTCGAGACCGCGATCCAGGAAGACGCCGACGCGATCGGCATGTCGATCCTGTCGGGCGCCCACATGACGCTGTTCCGGAAGGTGCGCCAGCTGCTGGAGGCGGCCGACGCCGCCGACATCGTGGTGTTCGGTGGCGGCATCATCCCCGAGGCCGATATCCCGGAGTTGACGGAGCTCGGTGTGGCGAAGGTGTTCACGCCCGGCGCGACCACGCAGTCGATCGTGGAGTGGGTACGCGAGAACGTCGGCGAGCCCGTCGCCTCCTGAGGTCCGGCGAGCTGCCCGTCGCCTCCTGAGGTCCGGCAAGCTGCCCGCCCCTCATGAGATCCGGCGAGCTGCCCGTCCGCCTCCCTGAGGTCCGGCGTCCGGAAAGGGTGGAGGCCGGACGCACCCCTCACACGTCCGGCCTCCGATGCACGACGCCCCGCCGCCACCCCTCGACCGGAGGGACATCGGCCGTACCATGTCGTCCGTCTCGTGGCGTTTTGCCCACTAGGTCGACGTCTTCTACAACGACAGCCCTGACCGGTGGTAACGCTACGCACATGATCTTTTTACGGGGAGTTGCGACGGCGTGGCTGGAGGCTCCGCGACGGTGCCCAAACCGGCTTGCGGAGGGTGAGAGCATTCGCAGCCGCGTACCCAGATGATGGGTCTTGAAGCGGTGGTCGATAGTCTGCGGCGGAGCCCGCCGACCGCGGCGGGGCTGTGGTCCCTTGGGCGCCGGCCGAAGTCGCGCCCGGGCGTACGACGGACCCAGTTACCTGACGAGGCGAAACGGAACGCGCAGTGGACCTGTACGAGTACCAGGGACGCGAGCTGTTCGATCGGCACGGAGTGCCGGTGCTCGGCGGAGGCGTCGCCACCACCCCGGAGGAGGCCCGCGCGCTCGCCGAGAAACTCGGCGGCCGGGTCGTGGTCAAGGCCCAGGTGAAGGTCGGTGGCCGTGGCAAGGCGGGTGGGGTGAAGCTCGCGGAGAACGCCGACGAGGCGTTCACCCACGCCAGCAACATCCTCGGCATGGACATCAAGGGCCACACCGTCCACAAGGTGATGCTCACCGTCACCGCCGACATCGCCGAGGAGTACTACTTCTCCTTCCTGCTCGACCGCGCCAACCGGACGTTCCTGGCGATCGCCAGCGTCGAGGGCGGCGTGGAGATCGAGCAGGTGGCCGAGCAGTCGCCGGATAAGGTCGCCAAGGTGCCGATCGACGCCAGCGTCGGAGTGGACGAGGCGAAGGCCCGCGAGATCGTCGAGCGGGCCGGGTTCCCCGCCGACCTCGCCGACCAGCTGGTCGACATGGTGGTCAAGCTCTGGGAGACGTTCGTCTCCGAGGACGCCACGCTGGTGGAGGTCAACCCGCTGGTGAAGACCCCGGAGGGCAAGGCGCTCGCGCTCGACGCGAAGGTGACGCTGGACGGCAACGCCGACTTCCGGCACACCGACCACGCCGACTTCGTCGACGTCGCGGCCGAGGACCCGCTGGAGCGTGCCGCCAAGGAGAAGGACCTCAACTACGTCAAGCTGGACGGCGAGGTCGGGATCATCGGCAACGGCGCCGGCCTGGTGATGTCCACCCTGGACGTGGTGGCGTACGCGGGTGAGCGGCACGGCGGTGTGAAGCCGGCCAACTTCCTCGACATCGGCGGCGGGGCGTCCGCCGAGGTGATGGCGAACGGGCTGCACATCATCCTGGGCGACCCGGCGGTGAGGTCGGTGTTCGTCAACGTGTTCGGCGGCATCACCGCCTGCGACGCGGTCGCCAACGGCATCGTGCATGCGCTCGGCATCCTCGGCGACGAGGCGACCAAGCCGCTGGTGGTACGCCTCGACGGCAACAATGTGGACGCCGGTCGGCGCATTCTCGCCGAGGCCAACCACCCGCTGGTCGAGCAGGTGGACACCATGGACGGCGCGGCCGAGCGTGCCGCCGAGCTCGCGGCCGCGAAGTAAGGGGACGGCGAAACAATGGCTATCTTCCTGACCAGGGACAGCAAGGTCATCGTCCAGGGCATGACCGGCTCCGAAGGCATGAAGCACACCCGCCGCATGCTGGCGAGCGGCACCAACATCGTCGGCGGCGTGAACCCGCGCAAGGCCGGCCAGAAGGTCGACGTCGACGGCACGTCGGTCCCCGTCTCCGGGACGGTGAAGGACGCGATGGAGGCCACCGGCGCGGACGTATCGGTGCTGTTCGTACCGCCGGCGTTCGCCAAGAGCGCCGTGGTGGAGGCGATCGACGCGCAGATCGGGCTGGCGATCGTGATCACCGAGGGGATCCCGGTGCACGACACGGCGTACTTCTGGGCGCACGCGACTGCGAAGGGGAACAAGACCCGCATCGTCGGCCCGAACTGTCCCGGGGTGATCACGCCCGGCCAGTCCAATGCCGGGATCATCCCCGCCGACATCACCAAGCCCGGCAAGATCGGCCTGGTCAGCAAGTCGGGCACGCTGACGTACCAGATGATGTACGAGCTGCGTGACATCGGCTTCTCGACCTGCGTCGGGATCGGTGGCGACCCGGTGATCGGCACCACCCACATCGACTGCCTGCAGGCGTTCCAGGACGACCCGGACACCGCCGGCATCGTGATGATCGGTGAGATCGGCGGTGACGCCGAGGAGCGTGCGGCCGACTACATCAAGGCGAACATCACCAAGCCGGTGGTCGGGTACGTGGCCGGCTTCACCGCACCGGAGGGCAAGACGATGGGCCACGCCGGCGCCATCATCTCCGGCTCCGCCGGCACCGCGTCGGCCAAGCAGGAGGCGCTCGAGGCGGTCGGCGTCAAGGTCGGCAAGACGCCCAGCGAGACCGCCAACCTGATGCGCGAGATCATGCAGTCACTCTGACGTCTGCCTTTCGTGGGCCCCTTTCCGCTGGTACGGCGGTGAAGGGGCCCACGTTTGTGCAGGCCCGTGTGTCGGTGTCGATCACCACTGTCGGTATTGAGAGAGTGGCGGTGTGGCGGATCCCGACATGCCAGAGTCACGCCCGGACGACGCGCCGGGCGAAGACTTGCGTGCGGTGGATCTGCCGGAAACCATGACCCCGACCGAGCCGCCGCCGGAGCCCCCGGCCCCGGGCCCGGACACCCCCCACATCACCTCGACCGACACCCCCCAGCTCGACCCCCCAGAGGCCGCGGCGCCCGAGCCGGCCGCACCGCCCGAGCCGGGCACAGTGCCCGAGCCGGCCGCAGCGATCGAGCCGGACGCCGGCGAGCCGAAAGAGCAGGTAGAACCCACCCCTGTGGACCCCTCAAACGACAGCACAGAGACCCGCGAGCCGGTGCCACGCCACCCGCCGCGGGCCGAGCCGCCACGCTCCGAGCCGTCGCGTGCCGAGCCACCGCGCTCCGAGCC
>JBOGDE010000290.1:0-7322 GCA_050701695.1 Micromonosporaceae bacterium | reverse complement strand
CGCGACGCACACAAAGAACCCTCGGTCATCGCCTCGGCCAGCACCGGGAACCGCGGCAACGTAGTCGCCAAACGCACCTGACCGGCCGCCTCCCCCGGCGTGATCGGCAGGTGGGAGCGCAGCCACATCTTCGTCGAGGGGGCACCGGACCGACCCGCCAGGTCGCGACCGTGTGCCTCACCCACCACCCACAGCCGCAGCGCCGCGAGACGCGCTTCTTCACATGCGATTTCCTGAAGCAACTCGGCTATTTCGGTGTCGGGCAGCGACCACAGTGAAGCGTCCACCGTCGAATCCACGGCGGCACGCACGGCGGCAATAGCCTCCCGCACCGGGTGCACGCCGTGGTCGCTATTCATGAACCAAATCCTAGAGACACCCACCGACAAAAACCGGGCCTCACCAGGGCAGCGGGAACAACGTACACAGATAATTTTCCGCAACGGGGCAATTACCGTGAGGGAAATGGGGGTGGGGGCGGGCCAGCGCCCAGGGCTCTGACATCATGGAGCGGCTTCGAGGGGCTCCGACGGCGTGGTCCCGATGCACGAAGGGCAGGGTTCCATGCGGATCGAGGGCAATGTAGCGGTGGTCACCGGCGGTGCCTCCGGGCTGGGTCAGGCGACGGTACGGCGGCTGCACCAGGCCGGTGCCGGCGTACTGATCGTGGACCTGGCGTCCTCGGACGGGGAGAAGCTCGCCGCGGAGCTGGGTGAACGCGCCGGGTTCGCCGCGGCCGACGTGACCGACGAGGCGCAGGTCGGTGCCGCGCTGGACGCCGCCGAGGCGCTGGGGCCGCTGCGGGTCGCGGTCAACTGCGCCGGCATCGCCAACGGGATCCGTACGGTCAGCAAGCAGGGGGCGTTCCCGCTCGCCGACTTCGCCAAGGTGGTCCAGGTCAACCTGGTCGGTACGTTCAACGTGATCCGGCTCGCCGCCGAGCGGATCGCCCGTACCGAGCCGGTCGACGGGGAGCGCGGGGTCATCGTCAACACCGCGTCGATCGCCGCGTTCGACGGGCAGATCGGGCAGGCGGCGTACGCCGCGTCCAAGGGCGGCGTGGTCGGCATGACGCTGCCGATCGCCCGTGACCTGGCGAGCCTGCAGATCCGGGTGGTCACCATCGCACCGGGGCTGTTCCACACGCCGATGCTCGCCGGTCTGCCGCAGGAGGCGATCGACTCGCTCGGTGCCCAGGTGCCGCACCCCAGCCGGCTCGGCGACCCCGCCGAGTACGCCGCGCTGGCAGCCCACATCATCGACAACCCGATGCTCAACGGCGAGACCATCCGGCTCGACGGCGCGATCCGGATGGCCCCCCGCTGACCCAGGCGGTGGGCAGGTCCTGACCCCTGGGGTGCTGGGGTCCTGACCCCGATCGCGAAGCCGCTTCCGACAATTCGCGCGGGGTTCACCGTTCGACGGCTGGTGTCGCAGTGTGGGCCTTCTAGCGTCACGGGGTGCTTCTGCGTGGAGTGGTCGGATCTGTCCTCGTACTCGTCGGAGGGCTGATCACGACGCCCCTGCCCCGGTCGGTGGGCCGGCCGCTGTTCGGGCCGCTGGTCGACATCGGCCACTCGATGCCCGGACGGATGCTCGGACTGGCGGTCACCGTGTCCGGGCTGGGGCTGCTGGCATGGGCCTGGATCGAGCTGGTACGGCTGATGACCCGTACCGCTGGTGCCCGGTCCGCGCGACCCCTCAGGCAGGTGTGGACCGCCACCCTGGCCTGGGGGCTGCCGCTGCTGATCGCGCCGCCGCTGTTCAGCCGGGACGGCTGGAGCTACGCAGCGCAGGGCGCGATGACGCTGCGCGGCCACTCCCCGTACGACTTCGGGCCGATGGTGCTGAGCGGGCCGATCGTGGACCGGGTCGACCCGCGCTGGCTGGACACCCCCGCGCCGTACGGGCCGCTGCCGCTGCTGTGGGGTGCGCTGTCGGCCGGCGTCACCGAGGACCCGTGGCTGCTGGTGATCGCGCACCGGCTGGCCGCCGTGGTGGGGCTGGCGCTGCTGGCCTGGGCGCTGCCCCGGCTGGCCGGGTGGACGCGGCACGACCCGGCGGTGGTGTGCGCGGTGGTGCTCCCCAGCCCGTTGATCTTCGCGCACGGTGTCGGTGGCCTGCACAACGACCTGTTGGTGGTGGGGCTGGCGGCGGCCGCGCTGGTGGTGGCGAACAGCCACGGCTGGGTCGCCGGTGCGGCGCTCGGCGGGCTGTCCGCGGCGGTGAAGCTGCCCGGCGGGCTGATCTGCATCGCCGTCGCGCTGGTCACGCTGCCCACCGCCGCCTCGCTGTACGACCGGCTGGTACGCCTCACCGGGGTGGCCGTGGTCAGCGTGGTCACCCTGGTCGGGGTGGGCCGGATCGCCGGAGTCGGCTCCGGGTGGGTCCATACGCTAGGGGTGCCGGCGGAGATCCGTACCCCGTTGTCGCTGTCCACCCAGGTGGGCAGGCTGCTGGAGGCGGGATTCCGGCTGCTGGAGCTGCGGACCCTGTTCGAGGCGTCGATGCCGTTCGCCCGCGGTCTGGGCACGGTGCTCGCTATCGGGGTAGCGATCTGGGTGGCGCTGCGCGCCAAGACCGGCGAACCGGGCGCCGCGGTGCAGGCGGCCGCGACGGCGCTCACCGCAACGTTCCTGCTCAGCCCTGTCGTACACATTTGGTACGCCTTGTGGTTCGTGCCGTTCCTGGCCGCCGTGCCGCTGGGCAGCCGGGTGTTCAACGCACTGCTCAACTTCAGCCTGATCGCCGGGTTGACCGCACCGCTGGACTCCTCCCTGGAGGGGGTCTGGGTGGCGATCGGCCTCACCGGGGCGCTGGTGATCGGGGTCGCGGTGCCGCTGCTGGTGAGCACCCGCGGCATCAGCCTGCCGCAGCCGGTACGCCACCGCGTCGCCGTGCGCCCAGTCCGCCCGCTGCGGCTGACCCGCCCCGAACCCGAACTCCGCGCCGAAGTCTGACACCGGCCGAGGTCTTTGGCTGGGCTCCGAGCCCCCACCACCATCCCCAAGATCACCATCGTGGGAACGAAACGGATGCCCCGCACTCACCTCCGTTCCCCAAACGCCGATCATCAGGGGGGTGCTGGGCGCAGCACGGGTGGGGGGAGGCGGGTGGTGGCGAGTGGTCAGAGGCGGGGGTCGGTGGGTTCGGATTCCTGGGCGAGGATGGCGAACACCAGTTCGTGGATGCGGTAGAGGGGTTCGGCGGCGGCGAGGCGGTCCAGCGCGGCGAGGCCGAGGCCGTGCTCGCGTAGCGCCAGGTTGCGTTTGCGGGCCAGGCCGCGGCTGCGCAGCCGTTCCAGGTGCTCCGGCTCGGTGTAGTCCGGCCCGTAGATGATCCGCAGGTACTCCCGGCCGCGGCACTTGATGCCCGGCTGGCTCAGCTTGCGGCCGGCGCGGTGGGAGAGCCCGGCGTACGGCTTGACCACCATGCCCTCGCCGCCGGCGCCGGTCAGCTCCAGCCACCAGTCGGTGGCGGCGGCCTCCGACGCCGGGTCGGCGAGCTCCACCACCCGGCGGCCGGTGCCCCGGAACAGCTCCGGATCCGCCGCCACCAGCCGGTCACACATCTCCAGATGCCAGCCGTGGTCGCGGCCGGCGTGCGACCCGCGCGCCGACGCCAGCACCGCGAACGGCGCCAGGTGTACGCCATCCAGCCCGTCCACCGGCCAGCAGTACCGCCGGTACGCCGCCGCGAAGTCCTCCGCGTTACGTCCCCGTGCCGCGACCCGCTCCCGCAGCGCCGCCAGACCCCCCGGCGCCGCCGGATCCCCCAGCGCCCTCGGATTCCCCAGTGCCGCCGGGTCCCTGAGCGCCGGATCCCGCTGTGGGGCCGGATCCTGCAGGGGTGCCAGGTCGAGGCCGCGCGCCACTCCGGCGTCGAGTGCGTCCAGTGCCGCCGGCAGGGCTGCTCTGGCGGCGGCGCCGACCGCGGCGTACTGGCTGCGGATCAGCCGCCCCGCCTTCGCCGACCACGGCAGCAGCTCGCAGTCCAGCAGTAGCCAGTCCGCCTCCAGGTCCGTCCACAGTGGATCAGCGGCTTCCCGCGCCCTGGTCAGCAGGCGCTCGGTGAGCGACGGGTCGAAGAATGGCCGGCCGGTACGGGTCCAGATCGCCCCCGCGGTGCCGTCGGTGACGCCGAACCGCTCAGCGGCCACCGACGCGTCGCGGCAGACCAGCGTCACCGCCCGCGAGCCCATGTGCTTCTCCTCGCAGATCACCCGCTCCACGCCGTACGCCCGGTAGTCGGCGAACGCCTCGGCCGGGTGCTCCAGGTAGCCGTCGCGGGTCGAGGTGGATGACGGGGACATGGTGGGCGGCAGCCACAGCAGGTAGCGCGGGTCGATCGCGTACCGGCTCATCACCTCCAGCGCGGCGGCGGAGCTCTCCGCGTCGACCAGCACCGTGCCGTAGTCGGTACGCAGGTGTCGCCGCCCGGTGACGTCTGACAGCTTGAGCGTGGCGGCGTCCCGGGTCGCCGCGCCGAGGGGCTTGACGGGCTCGTAGTGGACCCGCTCGGCGGGCACGCTGACCAGGGAACGCTCCGGGTAGCGCAACGCGGTCAGCTCGCCGCCGAACACGCAGCCGGTGTCGAGGCAGATGGTGTTGTTGATCCACTCGGGCTTCGGCGTCGGGGTGTGGCCGTAGGCCACCATGGCGGCGCCGCGGTAGTCGTTGGCCCACGGGTAGCGCACCGGCAGGCCGTACTCGTCGGTCTCGCCGGTGGTCTCGCCGTACAGGCAGAAGGAGCGCACCCGGCCCGAGGCGCGACCCTGGTACTCCTCCTTCAGGCCGGCGTGGGAGACCACCAGCTTCCCGCCGTCGAGCCGGTAGTGGCTGACCAGCCCGTCGATCCAGGCCGCGGCCTGCTCGATGAACTCCGGGGGCTCTTTGGCGAGCTGCTCCAGGGTCTCGGCCAGTCCGTGCGAGAGCTTCACGTTGCGGCCGCGCAGCTTGCGCAGCAACTTCTGCTCGTGGTTGCCCGGTACGCACAGCGCGTGCCCGGCGGCGACCATCCCCATCACCAGCCGCAGCACGCCCGGCGAATCCGGCCCGCGGTCCACCAGGTCGCCGACGAACACCGCCGTCCGATCCTCCGGGTGCGTGGCGTCAACAGGGCGCCCGGCGGAATCGCGGTGCAGCGTCCAGCCCATCTCGCCGAGCAGCGTCTCCAGCTCGGCGCGGCAGCCGTGCACGTCGCCGACGATGTCGAACGGCCCGGTCAGCTCGGTCTTGTCGTTCCACGCCCGCTCGTAGGCGATCGTGACCTGGTCCGGTTCGCGCACCACGTGCACCTTGCGGAAACCCTCCCGGGCCAGCTTCGACAGCGAGCGCCGCAGGTCACGGTGCTGCCGCCGCAGCACCTGCCGGCCGAACGTACGGTCCGGCCGCGCCTCGGTACGCTGCCACGCCAGCGGCTCCGGGGTGTCGAGGACAATCGCCACCGGGAGTACGTCATGCGCCTTGGCGATCTTCACCAGCTCGGCGCGGGCGAACTGCTGCAGGTTGGTGGCATCGACCACCACCCGCCGGCCCGCCTTCAGCCGCAGCCCGGCGACGAAATGCAGCGCGGCGAACGCGTCGGTCGATGCCGACTGGTCGTTCTCGTCGTCGGCGACCATGCCGCGGAACGCGTCGGAGGAGAGCACCTCGGTCGGCAGGAAATGCTTCGCCGCGAACGTCGACTTCCCGGACCCGGAGATCCCGACCAGCGCGACGAGCGACAGCTCCGGAACATCAAGCTTCACGCGGTCGCCTCCTTAGGTGCGGGCGCGGCGCCGGGTGCGGGCGCGGCGGCCGTGGCTGGGTCGGGCGCGGTTCCGGTGCCGGGCGCGGCGGCTGTGGTCGGTCCGGTCGCGGTCGGGTCGGGCGCGGCGGCTGTGGCCGGTCCGGCCGTGGCTGGGTCGGGCGCGGCCGGGGCCGAGGTCTTCTGGAAGTAGGCGAGTTGGGTGGGGGCGCCGACCTTGGGGTCGAGGTCGCCGACCGGGCGTAGCTCGACGGTGTAGCCGTACGCCGCCGCCACCCGTCCCGCCCACTCAGCGAACTGCGCGCGGGTCCACTCGAACCGGTGGTCGTCATGCCGGTGGTGCCCGTCGGCGAGTCCTTCGTACCGGACGTTGTACTCGGCGTTCGGGGTGGTCACGATGACGGTGCGGGGCGCGGCGTGGCCGAACACCGCCCGTTCCAGCGCCGGCAGCCGGGGCTCGTCGACGTGCTCGATCACCTCCATCAGTACGGCGGCGTCGCACCCGACGAGCCGGTCGTCGTGGTAGGTCAGCGCGGTCTGGATCAGCGTGATCCGGCCGGCGTCGCGGGACGGCAGCCGGTCCAGCTTGAGCCGGCGCTCGGCGATGGTCAGCGCCATGCTGGAGACGTCGGCGCCGACGATCTCGGCGTACCGGCGGAGATTCTTTAGTTCGAGCAGTAGCGCGCCGGAGCCGCAGCCGAGGTCGAGGACCCGGCTGGCACCGGATTCTTCCAACGCCGCCAGCACCGCCGTCTTGCGGTGCGTGACCAGCGGGATCCTGCGCTCCTCGGCTTCGGCGGCGGCCACCTCGTCGGGCTCGTCGGTGGGCTCCGGCTCCGGCTCGTCTGCGGTCAGCCGCTCCAGCGCGGACTGCATCAGGGAACGCCGGTTCGCCAGGTAGCGCCGGGTGATCAAACCCTTGTCCGGGTGTACGGCGAGCCAGCCCTCGCCGGCCCGCAGCAGCTTGTCCACCTCGTCGGCGGAGACCCAGTAGTGCTTCGCGTCGTCGAGTACGGGCAGCAGCACGTACACATGGTTGAGGGCGTCGGAGAGCCGCAGTGTGCCGCTCAGCGTGAGTCGCACGTACCGGGAGTCGCCCCACTCCGGAAACTCTGGATCCAGTGGTACGGGCTCGGCCTGCACCTGCCACCCCAGCGGCGCGAACAGCCGCTCGGCGATCTCGGCGCCGCCCCGGCACGGCACCGCCGGCAGCGTGATCTCCAGTGGGATCGGCATGTCGACCAGCTCGGCGCGGTCCTTCGACGCACCCTTCAACGCCGACCGGAACACCTTGCCCAGCGCCACGGTGAGCAGGCTGGACGCCGCGTACGGCCGGTCGTTGACATACCGCCCGAGCGCGAAGCCCTCCATGGTCTTCGACCCGCGCGCCGGCCGGGCCAGCGCCACCGGGTCGACGTCGAGCAGCAGCGCCGCGGTGCAGCGCTCGTCGGTGGCCTCCGGATACCAGACGTGGGCGGTGCCGCCGGTGGTCGCAAACGACTGCACCCGGTCCGGGTGCTTCACCAGCAGATACCCCAGGTCCGTCGCGGGCCGGTGGGTGGTCGAGATGGTCA
>JBOGDE010000289.1:0-7380 GCA_050701695.1 Micromonosporaceae bacterium | reverse complement strand
GGTGCGGGGGCAGCGGGCTTGCCGGGCGGTGCGGCGGGTGGCGGTGCCGGCGCGGGTGCCCCTGGGGTCGCCGGTGGCGCGGGAGGCGGGGTGCCCATGTACTGAGGCATCGCCGAGTTTTCCGGACCCTTGTACGAGACCGGCTTCCAGATGTCGTTGTACCAGGTGTCGTGGATCTGGGTGCCGAGGGTCTCCATCAGCGTCTTGCCTTTGGAGTTGTAGCCAGAGGACTCCAGCAGCTTCTCGCGGGTGATCTCGTCGCCGTCGGAGTTGGCGAGGCCGGACGCGATCGTGTCCTTGCCCATGCCCAGGAACCCGTCGTGCCACTCGTCGACTTCATCGGCCGCGTGCTGCTTGGCCTGCGCTAGTGGACCCTTGTCGAACTCATCGAGGAGCTCCACGATGTCCCGCTGGGCCCCGCCGATCAGATTGCCGATCTCGTACAGCGCTCTACCGTTGCCGGAGGCCTTGCTGTAGTTGTCCAGGAGGGTGGTCATCACCTTGTCGAGCTCGGCGACGTACGCGTCACCGGCGGGTGAGTCCCAGCTCTCCTGGATCTGCTCCTTGTAGTCGCCGAGCTTCTGCCACTGCTCCCAGTAGAGCTCCGCGATCCCGCTCCAGCCTCGTTGCTGAGCGGTGAGTGCCTCGTTGCTCTCGCCCATGATGATCGGGTAGATGTCGTCGAGGTTGTACTGATCTTTCCACTTCGCCATCAGAAACCCGCCTCAGGCGTACGCGGTCGTGGACCCGCCATCGTCCACGCCCGGCTCGGTGCGGCCCGGAGCCCGGATCTCATCCGGAGGGTCGGTCATGGCCGGAGTGGGCGTGTCGGGCTGGTATCCGCCGCCGGTGACGTCGTCTTCTTCGGGGATCTGGTAGTACTCGTTGCCCTCGCCGGTCGTCGCCTTGCCGTCGTCGTCCCTCGGAGTCGTGTCTTCGCCGTTGCTGTAGTCGCCATCCTGCAACGGGTCCCCGGTGGACGGCAGCTGCGACGGCTCATCGACGAGGATGTAGTCCTCGCCTTCCTTGAGGCCGTGGCGCACGTAGTCGTAGGACTCGGAGCGGGTCACGTGCGGCAGATGGGCATTCTTGATGCTCTCGTCGAGCTCATCGTTCCTCTTGCCCCAGCTGTCGGCCAGCGTGCCGCCCTTGGCGTCGGAGGGCGGGTGGAATGCGTCGTTGACCGCGTCGGCCATGTGGACGGCATTCCAGCCGTCGGTGCCGCCGTAGTTCTCGGAGATCCACATCGCGGCGTTCGCGAGTGCGATGCCGCCGAATGTGAGGTCACTGGTGAGACGCTGCACCAGGTCGACCGCGCCGCCTTCGCCGGAGAGGTAGTCGGCGACCTGATTGGTCTCTTCCATCGCGTAGTGATTGCCGATGGCACGGCTGCCAAGGCCCTTGCCCTGGTCTGTCGCCAGCAAGCGCAGCGGGCCCATCGATGAGCCTTGGAACCAACCGTTGACCTCGTTGAACAGGCCCTGCCCGAAGGACGCGAGCGAGTCGAGCTTGACGTCGACCTTGTCCTTCATCAGCGGCTCGCCGGGGGTCAGATCAGGGCCGCCGCCTCCACCTTCCAACATCTGCCTTCGCCTCCCGTAATAGCCATCCAGGTTGCGCCCCCGTTGGGCGTGTCACAACATCATCGGGGGGCGGCCATCCGCCCCTCTGGGGTAGAGAGTAGCCAGCGCATGCAACCGAGCGGTAGGCCCGATCACCGTACGGAGATCAGATCGTAAGTGACGAACCTTGCCTATCCGTACCGATATCCGGCCATTTGACGGGTGACACACGGCTACATCGGCGGCGGCTCCCACGCGATCTGGATCAGGCGGGCGCCCTCCCGCCGGGTGACCAGCCAGCCCCGGCCGGGTGGCAGCGGCCCCGGCTTCAGGTTGCCCAGCAGCTGGCCCTCGTTCTTGTCGCCGGACATCATGATGCCAGGCGATGCGAGCTCCCTGATCCGCGAGATCATCGGGTCGAACATGGCGCGCCCGGCACCACCCATCCGGCGGGTCATGATCACGTGCAGGCCGATGTCGCGCCCCATCGCGATCATCTCCTGCAACGGCAGCAGCGGGTTGCCGGTCTGGGTCGCGACCATGTCGTAGTCGTCGACCAGCATGAACAGCTCCGCGCCGGTCCACCAGCTGCGGGACCGCAACTGCTCCGGGGTGACATCGGGGCCCGGGATCCGGCCCTTCATCACACCCAGCACCTGGTTCACCAGGTCGGTGGTCACCTGCGACGACGTGCCGTACCCCAGGCGGTTCTCCTCGGGGATGGCACCCAGCAGGCTGCGGCGGTAGTCGATCGCCATGATCTTCGCCTGCTTCGGCGTGTAGCGCTCGACGATGCCCCGGGCCAGCGCACGCAGGAAGGCGCTCTTGCCGGACTCGACATCACCGAAGAGGAGCATGTGCGGCTCGGCGTCGAAGTCCAGGAACACCGGCTGCAGGTCGTTCTCGGCGATGCCGATCGGCACCCCCTTGCGGGTCTGCTGCACCGGCGTGGGCAGCTGGGTGTACGGCAGCTCCGCCGGCAGCAGTCGGACCACCGGCGCACGCTTGCCGGTCCAGGTGTTGTTCATCGTCTGTACCAGCTTCGTCACACCCTCGGTGAGGGTGCCGTCGTCCTGCTGGCCGTCGATGCGGGGCAGCCCCGCGAGGAAGTGCAGCCCGTCCGGCGTCAGACCCCGCCCCGGAGCCCCCTCGGGTACGTTCATCGCCGCCTTGCGGTTGACCCCGGAGTCGGTCGGGTCACCCAGCCGCAGCTCCAGCCGGGTGCCGAACAGGTCGCGTACCGCGGGGCGGATGTCCATCCAACGGGTGGCGGTGGCGAGCAGGTGGACCCCGAAGCCGAGACCGGTGTTGGCGATCTTGTTGATCATCGGCTCCAGGTCCTCGAACTCCTGGCGCATGGTCAGCCAGCCGTCGACCACCACGAAGACATCCCCGAACGGGTCATCGGCGAACTTGCCCTCCCGCCGCATCCGCCGGTACGTGGCCATGCCGTCGATGCCGTGCTGGCCGAAGTGACGTTCCCGGGACTCCATCAGCCCGGCGATCTCGGCGATGGTGCGGCGTACCGCGTTGACGTCCAGCCGGGTGGCGACACCGCCCACGTGGGGCAGGTCCCGCAGGGCGGCCAGGGTGCCGCCGCCGAAGTCCAGGCAGTAGAACTGCGCCTCCTGCGGAGTGTGCGACAGCGCCAGGCTGGTCATCAACGAACGCAACAGGGTGCTCTTGCCGCTGCGGGGGCCGCCGACCACGACGGTGTGCCCGGCGGCGCCGGCCAGATCCACCCACAGCAGATCGCGGCGCTGCTCGAACGGCTTGTCGACGATGCCGCCCACCGCCTGCAGGGCGCCGTGCAGGTCGGGGTTGCTCACCGTGGTGCCGCGCCGCTGGTCAGCGGTCAGCGGTGGCAGCAGCTGGTCCAGCGTGGGCGGCTCCGCCAGCGGCGGCAGCCACACCTGGTGGGCCGGTACGCCCTTGCCCTCCAGCCGGTTGACCAGCACGTCGAGCAGCGTCTCCTTCAACACGTCGGCGTCTTCCTCGACCGGCTGCTCGGGCTTGTGCTCCTCCTCCTTGACCTTCGGCGCGTGGTAGTGGGTGGAGTAGTCGAGCACCACGTCGGAGTCGTCGGAGCCGACGTGCCGTTCGGACTGGGCCGACTTGCGGAACGCACCGGAGACGTACGCCGCCTTGAACCGCACCAGCGCCTCGGTGCCGAACTTCATGTAGCCGTGGCCGGGTGCCCGGGGCAGCTCGTACGCGTCCGGCACGCCGAGCACCACCCGCGACTCCATCGCCGAGAACGTACGCAGCCCGACCCGGTACGACAGGTGGGTGTCCAGACCGCGCAGCCGACCCTCCTCCAGCCGCTGCGAAGCCAGCAGCAGGTGTACCCCGAGCGACCGGCCCACCCGGCCGATCTGCACGAACATGTCGATGAAGTCGGGCTTGGCGGTCAGCAGTTCGGAGAACTCGTCGCAGATCATCAGCAGGCTGGGCAGCGGGGCGAGTGGTGCGCCGGCGGCGCGGGCCTTCTCGTAGTCGCGCTGCGAGGCGTAGTTGCCGGCCTTGCGCAGCAGCTCCTGGCGCCGGATCAGCTCGCCCTGGATCGCGTCGAGCATCCGGTCGACGAGGGACAGCTCGTCCTCGAGGTTGGTGATCACCGCGCTGGTGTGCGGCAGCTTGTCCAGGGTGGTGAAGGTGGCGCCACCCTTGAAGTCGACCAGCACGAAGTTGAGCACCTCGGAGCTGTGGGTCACCGCCAGCGCCAGCACCAACGTGCGCAGCAGCTCGGACTTACCGGAGCCGGTGGCGCCGATCAGCAGGCCGTGCGGGCCCATACCGTCCTGGGCGGACTCCTTGAGGTCCAGGTCGACCGGCAGCCCGTCCGGCCCGAGACCGAGCGGCACCCGCAGCTTGTCCCGGTTGGGGCGCGGCACCCAGCTCTCGTTGGTGTCCAGCTCGTACGGGTCGCCGAGGTCGAGCAGCTCGGCCAGCCCCAGCTCGGCGTACATCGGCTGGTCACCGCGGGAGGCCATCGACAGCCGCAGCGGCGCGAGCTGGCGGGCCAGCGCCTCGGCCTCCGCGATGCTCATCGTGTCGGGCCGGCCGACGTCCTCACGGCCGTCCATGGTCGCGCTGTGCAGCTTGCCGTCGCCGTCGATCTCCAGCACCAGGCTGTTGCGGTCCAGGGCGCGGGGCGGCTTGTTGGTCATGTCGATCACGGTGACGCCCTCGACGCCGCCCTCGGTCATCAGGTGGTCCGAGCCGGCGGTGTCGCCGTCGTCCAGGATCACGGTGACGTGCGGCCCGTCCACCGGCGGCGCCGTCGGGCTGAACCGCGGCCGGTTGGCCAGGACGTCGTCGAGCATCGCCTCCAGCGCCGTGACCTGGCCCGCGACCAGCCTGAGCTGACCCAGCGCGTCGGTCTTCTCGGGGTGGATCGAGTGCGGCAACCACTTCGTCCACTCCCACTCGGCGCGCCGGTCGGGGGCACAGCACGTCGCGATCAGCATGTCGTCGGGGGAGTGGAACACCGAGGTCTGCGCCAGCATGCAGCGCAGCATGGAGCGGATCGCCTCGCGGTCCTCGCCCTGCACGTACACCCGGGAGAATCCGCGCAACGCCATCGCCACCGGGAGGTCCGGCACCAGCGAGTACGTGGTGACGAAGCGCCGCAGCGCCTGGGCGCTGACCGGCTCCAGGTCCTCCACCGGGCGTACGTCCGGCGGCACCAGCGGGGTGGCCACCTCCTGTGGACCCAACCCGACCCGGACCACCCCGAAGTCGCCGTCGGAGGAGCGCCGCTCCCACAGCCGTACGCTGTCGACCGTCGACCACAGCGCGTCCGGGTCCGGGTGCCGGTAGAACATCGCCCGGCGCTGGTCGCGGATGTTGATCCGTACGGTGCGCCGGGTCTGCGCGAGTCGCCGCATGTAGTCGCGGCGGGCCTCGATCAGCTCCTTCTTGCTGGGCTGCCCGCCCTGGGTGAGGATCTGGGTGGCCAGCATGCCGAGCATCGAGACCCCGAACAGACCACCCACCACGTACGAGAGCACGTTGGTGCCGCCGCCACCGCCGAACCGGCCGAACATCAGCATCATCGCGCCCGCGCCGGCCATCATCGGCAGCACCGTGATGGTGCGGATCCAGGCCTGGTTCTGCCCCGGGGGAGGGTTCTCCGGCGGCGGGTCGAGCATCAGCTCGCCGGACGGCAGCTCGGGGCCGTTGCGGCGCGAGGGCCGCTTCACCACCACCGTGCTCACTTCAGTTCCCCCTTTTGTCGTACGCGCCTCGTCGTACGCGCCTTGCCGTACCCGACACGGCCACGCCAGCCGCGCCGATTACGCCGACCGCGCCCGACCCATGGTAGGTAGTACCTTGCTACCTTGGGCAGCCGCGGGCGGCTGTGCGCTGTCGCGAAGGGTCTCGCGCCCCCGCCGGGTGCGCTTTCGGAGGTGAGGTTAGGCCAGTGAGCACGCAAGCGGGGACCGGGCTGGCGCGGATCACCGTCGCGGCGCCGAAGCGCCGGATCGACGTCGCGCTGCCGGAGAACGTGCCACTCGCCGAGCTGCTGCCGAGCCTGCTGCGGCACGCCGGGGAGAGCATCGCCGACGACGGCGAGCAGCACGGCGGCTGGATCCTGCGGCGCCCGGACGGCGGTGCGCTGGACTCCGCCCGCACCCTGGGCGCCCAGACCGTACGCGACGGCGAGGTGCTGCACCTGGTGCCGCGCCGTACCGAGTGGCCGGAGCTGGACTACGACGACATCGCCGAGGCGATCGCCGGCGGCGCCCGCAAGTACGGCCGGGCCTGGACCGGTCGGGCCACCCGCTACACCTCGCTCGCGGTGGCCAGCCTGATCTTCGTGATGGCGCTGGTCGTGGTGGCGATGTCGGGGCCGCCGTGGTTCATGCCGGGGCTGGTGCCGCTGATCGTCGGATTCCTGTTCGTGGTGGTCGGCATCCTGCTCTCGCGGGCGGTCGCCGACTCCGTCGCCGGTGCGGTGGTGGGTGGGATCGGCCTGCTGTACGCCTTCGCCGGCGGCTTCCTGCTGCTGGGTGGCGACGATCCGCTCATCGAGTTCGGCGCGCCGCACCTGCTGGTCGCCACATCGGTGCTGCTGGTCGCCAGCGTGGTCGCGTACATCGGCATCGCCGAGTACACCCGGATCTTCGCCGCCGGCGCGTTGATCGGGATGCTGGGGCTGGTGGCGGGGCTGCTCGGCTTCATCGAGGGGATGACGCCGCACGGGGTGGCGGCGGTCATCGTGACGATCATCGTCGCGTTCGTCCCGGCGTTCCCGCTGCTGGCGATGCGGCTGGGCAAGATGCCGGTGCCGGCGCTGCCCGACAAGCCCGAGGACCTGATCGCCGACGAGCCGCTGCCGGGACGCGACAGCGTGTACGCCGCAGTGGTGCGCTCCGACGAGATGCTCTCCGGGCTGCTGCTCGGCGCGGCGATCCTCAGCGTGGCCTGCCAGGCGGTGCTGATCCGGTCGGCCACGGTCGACGGCGCGATCCTCGCCGGGCTGGTGGCGTTCGCGTTCGTGCTGCGCGCCCGGTTGTTCCCCAGCGGCCGGCACCGGATCCCGATGTTGGTCGCCGGGCTGGCCGGGATCAGCCTGCTGATCGTGGGCGTCGCGGCGTCGCTGCCGCAGACGTACCGGCTCTACGCCATGGTCGCCGCCCTGGTCGCGGTCGCGGGGCTGGTGGTCAGTGCCGGGCTGACGTACAGCCGGCGGCCCCCGTCGCCGTACCTCGGGCGGTTCGCGGACTGGTTCGACATCCTGCTGGTGGTCGCGGTGGTGCCGGTGGCGTGCGCCGTCATGGACCTGTACGGCTGGGCCCGCGCGATCGGCGGC
>JBOGDE010000288.1:0-7455 GCA_050701695.1 Micromonosporaceae bacterium | reverse complement strand
GCCGAATGCCGGAATCGTCACCGGGTGCAGCGGGAAGTGCGCCATCAGCGGCCACAGCATCACGCTGGCGAGCGTGTGCAGCGCCTTGGCCCGACAGCTCACCTCGGTACGGGGCTGCATCACCGGACGCCCTGCCATCGGCCCTCCCTCCCCTGTTACACCTTCGTGACAAACAAGTTAAAAGTGCAATCAGTATGAAGTCAGGAGAGCGTTTGCGCACGTACCTGACGGTGCCCCAAATGGGTAATTACTTCCCGTCAGGTCGCAGTTACCCGATTGTCGGGCCGAGAGGCCTCAGGCGGAGAGGTGGGGGCGGACGCCGTCGAGCGCGGCTCCGTACCGCTCGGCGAGCCGATCGATGCCGTGCCACAGCCCTTCCATCACCAGCTCGGCGGCCTGGCGGGGGCTCACGTCGTCGCGGGTCTGGCGCCAGATCGCCGCCCGCTCGCAGGCACCGACGATCAGCTCCGCGTACGCCTCGCGGTGGAGCGCGGGCGCCTCGGGCGCGTGCAACCCGATCATCTCGGCGATCATGTCGCGCAGGCCGTGCCGGATCTGCTCCACCTGGTCGGCGACCGCCTGCGAGGCGACCTGCCGGACCACCGCCCAGCCCTGGTCGTGCTCGGCCACGAACTCGTGGTACGCCAGCAGCCCGCGCCAGAGCATGTCGCGCAGCGAGCTGGCGCCGTCCAGCGAGGCGATCACCGCACGGGTCATGTCCTCGCGTACCCGCGCGATGGCGGCGACCAGCAGCCCTTCCTTGGAGCCGAAATACGCGTACAGCATCGGCTTGGTGACGCCGACCCGGCGCGCGATCTCCTCCATCGAGGCTTCCTGGTAGCCACGCTCGGCGAAGACCGCCTCGGCGACCTCCACCATCTGGCGCTCACGGTCGGCACGCGGCATGCGCCGGCGTGTCGAAGCTCTCGCAGCACCAGCCATGCCAGCGAGCCTACACCCTTCACAGATGTACTTACTTCAAGTACATTACCTGGGGTAAGTTTGCTGGCAGCTAGCACTTGGAGTGGCAGATGAGCGACCCGATCTCGGCGGTCATCGTGGGCACCGGATTCTCCGGGCTGTCGATGGCGATCGGCCTCAAGCAGGCCGGCGTCACCGACCTCGTGGTGCTGGAGAAGGCCTCCGACGTCGGCGGCACCTGGCGGGAGAACACCTACCCCGGCTGCGCCTGCGACGTACAGTCCCACCTCTACTCGTACTCCTTCGCGCAGCACCCGCGCTGGTCGCGGATGTTCGCCCGGCAGCCCGAGATCGAGGGCTACCTCAAGAGCTGCGTCGACCGGTACGGGCTGCGTCCGCACATCCGGTTCCAGACCGAGTTCGCCGGCGCCGAGTACGACGACGCCACCGGCCTCTGGCACGTCGAGACCGGGCGCGGTGACGTCCTTGTCGCGCGCTCCGTGGTGATCGCGAAAGGCCCGCTCCACCAACCGCTCTACCCGTCGGTGAACGGGATCGAGCGGTTCACCGGCACCACCTTCCACTCCGCGGAGTGGGACCACGGCTACGACCTGACCGGCAAGCGGGTCGCCGTGATCGGCACCGGCGCCAGCGCCATCCAGTTCGTGCCCGAGATCGCCAAGGTCGCAGCGTCGGTGACGCTGGTGCAACGTACCCCCGCCTGGGTGATGCCGAAGCTCGACCGGAAGATCGGAAAAACCGAGCAGCGGGTGTACGCGGCGCTGCCGTTTCTCCAGCGGCTCTACCGGCACAGCATCTACTGGCGCAACGAGCTGCGGGTGCTCGGCATGCTGCATCCCAGGGCGATGAAGGCGATGGAGCTGATCGGCAGGGCGAACATCCGCCGCGCGATCAAAGATCCCGAGCTGGCCCGCAAGCTCACCCCCGACTTTGCTGTCGGTTGCAAGCGCATCCTGATCTCCAACGACTACTACCCCGCGCTGGCCCGGGACAACGTCGACGTCATCACCGGTGGGCTGACCGAGGTCACCGAGAACGGGATCGTCACCGCCGACGGTGAGCACCACCAGGTCGACGCCATCATCTACGGCACCGGCTTCCACATCACCACCGGGTACGAGAACCTCCGGATCATCGGCCGCGACGGCGTCAAGATCCAGGAAGCCTGGGACCCGGGGCCGGTGGCGTACCTCGGCGCGACCGTGGCGGGCTTCCCGAACATGTTCATGATGCTCGGCCCGAACACCGGGCTGGGGCACAGCTCGATGGTGTTCATGGCCGAGGCGCAGACCCGCTACATCCTGGGCGCGCTCTCGCTCCGGGACCGCTCCGGCGCCCGCGCCATCGAGGTGCGGCCCGGCGTCCAGAACCAGTTCAACGACCGGGTGCAGCGCAAGCTGTCCAACGCGGTGTGGGCCAAGGGCGGCTGCAAGAGCTGGTACGTCGACCCCGACGGCCGCAACAGAACGCTCTGGCCCGGGTACACGTTCTCCTACTGGTGGCGTACCCGGCGACCGAACCCGTCCGACTACACGCTCATCGGCTGAGGGGGCTTCGCGATGTATCTGGCACACGAGAACCCGGCCGGCGGCGCCCCGCTGCTGCAGGTGGTGCTGACCACCCTGATCGCGCTGACGTTCCTGGCACCCACGGTGCTGGTGGTGCTCGCCGAGCGCACGGGCCGACCCACCGTGGTCGGGCGCTGGGCGGACGCGGTCGCGGCGCGTACCGGGCTGCCCCGCTGGTTCGGGCTGCCGGTCGCGGCGCAGGTCGCCTCGCTGCTCTCGGCCGGGGTCGGCGTCTACTGGGACGTGCCGTACCACGTCGACTTCGGGCGCGACGAGGGTCCGCTGGCCAACCCGGCGCACTACCTGATCCTGTTCGGGCTGCTCGGCGTCTTCGCCTCCGGCCTGCTGAGCATCGGCCTCGCCGGGTCCGAGCTGCCGCGCCGTACGGTGCGGGTCATGCCCGGGCTGTGGGGCCGGCCCGGCTGGGACGCGCCGGTCGGCGGCGTGCTGATCACCGTCGCGGGTGCGTTCGGGCTGCTCGGCTTCCCGCTCGACGACGCCTGGCACCGGGTGTTCGGACAGGACGTCACCGAGTGGGGCCCGACCCACGTACTGATGATCGGCGGGGCGGTGCTCTCCATCCTCGGTACGGCGGTGCTCTCCGCCGAGGCGCGCCAGCTCGGCACTCCGGCCACGGCGCTGCGCTGGGTCAACTGGAACCTCGCGCTGTGGTGGCTGCTCGGGATCTCGGCCTTCCTGATGGAGTACGACCTCGGCGTACCGCAGTTCCCGATGGTGGCGCAGGTGGCGATCACCGCGATCGCGGCGACCTGGGCGCTGACCTGGGCGCGGGTGGCGTACGGCCCCGGCGGGGCGGTGCTGGCGGCGGTGGCGTTCCTGGCGCTGCGCGGCGTGCTGACCCTGCTCGTGATCGGCGTGGTCGACCGGACCCCGCACCACTTCAGCTTCTACCTCGCCGAGGCGGTGCTGATCGAGCTGCTCGCGCTGGTGCTCTCCACCGAGCGCCGGTACCAGTTCGGGGCGGTCGCCGGGATCGCGGTCGGCAGCCTGGGCATGGTCGCCGAGTGGGGCTGGACCGCGCTGTTCCTGCCACTGCCGTGGCCCGCGGCCGAACTCCCCCGATACCTGGTGTACGGCGTGCTCGCCGGCATCGGCGGTGGGCTGCTCGGCGCCTGGCAGCTGCAGAAGCTGGAGTCGATCGCCGCGGACCGGCCCTCGGTGGCACCCCTGGGGTGGCGCCGGACCGCCGTGCTGGCGCTCGGCGCGGTGCTCGCGTTCGGCACCCTCGGGGTGAGCGTCCCCCGGACGTACGACGACACGATCCGCGGCGAGCTGACCCTGACCCCGGCCACCACCGGGTACGGCGACAGCGCCGTGGTGACGGTGAAGCTCGACGAGGCGGTCGCCGCCGACGCCACCTGGTTCTATGCGTTGGCCTGGCAGGGCGGCGGCTCGGTGAAGACCCCGATGGAACGCGTCTCCCCCGGTGTCTACCGCTCCGCGGACCCGCTGCCGGTCAATGGCGAATGGAAGACGCTGGTACGGCTGCACACCGGCCCCAACCACCTGGTGTCGCTGCCGGTGTACTTCCCCGAGGACAAGGCGATCCCGGTGGCGGCGATCCCCGCCGAGTCCGGCGTCACCCGCAGCTTCACCGGCGAGCTGCCGCTGCTGCAGCGGGAGGCCAAGGTGGATCTCGCCCCGGCACTGTGGAACGCCGGGTACGGCATCCTGTTCGCGATCTACCTGGTGCTGTTCGGCGTGATCACCGCACTGTACGTACGGGCCGCCTCGGCCCGGCCTGGTATTCGCGCGAACGGACCCGAAGCCGGGCGCGGCGGGGCTGGTGCCGAGCGCGGCAGCGCGCCGGCCCGGGACCCTCGGCCCGGGGGCACCGCGAGCCGACGGGAGGTCCGGGTATGAGCACGCACCGTGTCACCACCGACGACGGCGTCACGCTGCACGCGGAGGTCACCGGCGACGGTCCGGTCGCCGTGGTGTACGTCCACGGCTGGTGCCTGTCCTCGGAGATCTTCCGGTACCAGCGACAGACGCTCGCCGATCTGGGCACGCCGCTACGGGTGATCAGCTACGACGTACGCGGCCACGCCCGCTCCGGCAGGGCACCACAGGGCACCACCACGATCGAACACCTCGCCGACGACCTGCGTACGGTGCTGGCGACGCTGTGCGGCGACGTACCGGTGATCCTGGTCGGGCACTCGCTGGGCGGCATGACGGCGATGGAGCTGGCGCAGCGCCACCCGGACCTGTTCGGCTCCAGGCCCGACCAGCCCGACCGGCCCGACGGTGCGGGCGGCCGGGTGGCTGGTGTGGTGCTGGTGAACACCGCCGCGGGCAACCTCGACACCGTCACCCTCGGTTTCCCGAAGCCGCTCGCCGGCGCCGTGAAGAAGCAGCTGCTGCACGAGCTGAGCCGGCGCCACTCGGCCCACCTGCGGCGCGGTGACGGCCGGGTCCGGCGCCGGTTCACCGACGCCGCGATCGCCCGCTACATCCTGTTCGGCCACGGCGCGGCGCGCCCCGACGTACGGCTGGGGCGCAAGCTGATCGCCACCACCCACCCCGGCGTCGTGGACGGCTTCTTCACCGAGCTGATGAAACACGACCGGTTCGCGGCGCTTGCCGGGCTGGCCGGCGTACCGGTGAGGATCCTGGCCGGTGGCCGGGACCGGCTCACCCCGCCGGTGCACAGCCGGCGGCTGGCGCGGGAGATGCCGCACGCTCGGCTCGCGGTCTTCCCCGGCGCCGGTCACATGATCCCGTTGGAACGCTCCGACGAGCTGGCGACCGAAGTGGCGCTGCTCGCCCGGCAAACCGTCAAATCGCCCTGAGACCGAGCGGGTGTTGTGGTCAAATCGCTGTCTCGATCGCCGCAAGACAGCAGTTTGACCACAAACCACGCCCCCAACAGCGGCAGGATGTCCACTATGGTCACACTTCCTGACGCGGTCGCCGCTTGGCGGGACTCCGGGCGCCACCTCGATGTCGACGGTCAGCGGACCTTCACCGTCGATACCGGCGCCCGCGGCGGAGTGCCGGTGGTGATCCTGCACGGCTTCCCCGGATCGTCCTACGACTGGGCGCGGGTGGTGCCGTTGCTGGCCGAGCACCGCCGGGTGGTGGTCTGTGACCTGCCCGGATACGGACTGTCCGGCAAGCCCGCCACCGCGTCGTACTCGCTGTTCGACCAGGCGAGCACCGTCACCGCCGTACTCGCCGCGCTCGACATCCGGCGCTGCGTGCTGGTCGCGCACGACATGGGCGACACCGTCGCGGCCGAACTGCTGCACCGCCACCACGCCGGCACACTCGGGGTCGGGATCGAGCGGGTGATCCTCACCAACGGCTCCATCTTCATCGACCAGGCCCGGCTCACCCGGGGTCAGCGGCTGGCGCTGGCGCTGCCCGGGCGGGCGTTGCCGTTCGACCTGCCGCGCTGGCTGCTGCGGCGCAGCCTGCGGGAGAGCTTCACCCCGGACGCTCCCGCACCGCCCGGCGCGATCGAGGAGATGGTGAGCCTGATCCGGTACGGCGGCGGCGCCCGCCTGATCACCCGACAGATCCGGTACGTCAAGGAGCGGCGTACCCACCAGGAGCGGTGGACCGCCGCGCTGGTCGACTACCCCGGGCCGCTGACCGCGATCTGGGGCGAGCGGGACCCGATCGCGGTGCTGGCGATGCCGCGCCGGCTCGCGGAGCTGCGCCCCGACACCGAGCTGCTGACCTGGCCTGACATCGGCCACTGGCCCAGCGTGGAAGCCCCCGACCGACTCGCCGAAGCCATCACCACCCGCCTCTGAGCCGCCCGGCGCTGAGCCACCCGCCGCTGAGCCGCCCGCCGCTGAGCCGCCCGGCGCTGAGCCGCCCGGCCCGCCCGCTGCCGAGAGGCGGTCACCGACCGGCTCTGACCTCGCCCAGCGCCGCCACGACGGTACGCAGCGCGACCGCGACGTCCTCGCGACCGACCAGCTCGTCGAGCAGCACCTCCCGGCCGGTGCCGTCGCCGAGCGGGACCCGCCAGTTGGGGTACTCCCGGTCGGTGCCGGGCAGGTTCTGCGACCGCCGCTCCCCCACCAGGTCGGTCAGCGACAACCCGACCAGCATCGCGTGGGTACGGGCGAGAAACCCGTGCAGCGCCGCGGTGGGGTCGGTCTCGTGCTCGTCCATCAACCCGAGGTCGACCAGGGTCCGGCGCCACCTCGCGAGCTTCGCCGCCAGCTCCACGCGCGCCTGCTCCACCGGCTGGCCGACGATGCCCAGCTCGTCGCGTACCCCGAGGTATTCACCGCTGGTGTAGCCGGCGATCGTTGGCATGTCGTGGCTGTCCACCGTCGCCAGGGACAGCTCCCGCCAGGTCTGCGGCGGCCGGGGCGTACCGTCCCTGGACTCCTCGAACCACAGCAGCGAGGTGCCGAGGATGCCGCGCGCGGCGAGGTGCCGGCGTACCCGGGGCTCCACCACGCCGAGGTCCTCACCCACCACCACCGCACCGGCCAGCTGGGCTTCCAATGCCAGGATCCCCACCATCGCCTCGTGGTCGTACCTGACGTACGTGCCCTGGGTGGGGTCCGCGCCCTCCGGCACCCACCACAGCCGGAACAGCCCCATCACGTGGTCGGCGCGCAGCCCACCACCGTGCCGCAGCCAGAACCGCACCAGCTCCCGGTACGGGGTGTACGCCGCTTCAGCGAGCCGGCCCGGATGCCACGGCGGCTGCCGCCAGTCCTGCCCGAGCCGGTTGAACGCGTCCGGCGGCGCCCCCACCGTGGCGCCGGTGGCGAGCACGTCCTGGTACATCCAGGAGTCGGCACCGTCGGGGTCGGCGCCGACCGCAAGGTCGTGCAGCAGCCCGAGCGGCATCCCGGCATCCCGTGCCGCCGCCTGGGTGCCGGCGAGCTGTTCGTCGATCTGCCACTGCAGCCACCGGTGGAAATCCACCGGTACGGCGAGCCGCTCCGCC
>JBOGDE010000287.1:0-7461 GCA_050701695.1 Micromonosporaceae bacterium | reverse complement strand
CCGCCGACCAGCGCGGCATCCGGCAGCGCTACCACCAGGCCCGCCGCGCCCTCCACGGCTGAGCCGAGCCTGCGCCACGCTGACATCTCAGACCTCCCCACCAGTGGCGGCCAGCTCCCCGGAGCCGCGTGGCACCAGCGCCACCGACACGGTGATCCGCTGGTACGGCTCACCGGGCCGCGCCAGCCGGGAGAACAACAGGTCGGCGGCGCGCTGACCGATGCCGGTGATGTCCTGGGCGAGCACCGTCAGCGCCGGCCGCAGCAGATCGGCCAACTCGAGGTCGTCGAAGCCGATCACGGCGACCCGGTCACGTACCCCCAACACCTGCATGGCGTGTACGGCGCCGGCGGTGATCAGGTTGTTTCCGCAGATCAGCGCGGTGGGCGCGGTGTCGAGCAGCTCCCGGGCGGCGCGCTGCGCGGCGTCGCTGTCGCGCAGCCCGGTGCGTACCGGCGGGTCGGTGACGCCGAGCTCCGCCATCCCGGCGCGGTAGCCGGCGAGCCGCTGCGCGGCGGTGTAGACCGACTGCCGGTCACCCAGGTAGGCGATCCGCCGATGGCCGTACCGCTCCAGATGGCCGACGGCCCGCCGCACGGCGGCCTCGTTGTCGGAGACCACCGCGTCGGCCTTGATCCGCCGGCCCGGCCGGTCCACGAACACCACCGGGGTGCCGCGTTCCCGTTCGGCCTCCAGGTACGACTGGTCGTTGCCCGAGGGCACCACCAGCAGCCCGTCGACCCGCCGCGAGCAGAACTCGGTGACCAGCTCGCGCTCCCGCTCCGGTACGCCGTCGCTGGAGCCGACGAGCACCATGTGCCGCCACTGCCGGGCGTGGTCCTGCACCACCCGGGTGAGCTGCGCGGCGAACGGGTTGGCGAGATCCTCCACGACCAGCCCGATCGACGCGGTGCGCTGGTCGAGCCGGCGGATGCTGCTGGCGATCGTGTTGCGGCGGTACCTCAGCGAGGCGACCGCTTCGAGCACCCGGTCGCGCAGTACCGGCCGTACGTGGGGCTCGTCGTTGAGCACCCGGGAGACGGTCTTGACGCCGACACCGGCCAGCGAGGCGACGTCCTTGATGGTCGGCGCCCGCGACGGCTCCTGGTGTCGGGTCATCTGGCCTCGATTCGCCCTCGAACCGCTGATCACGTTGTCGACAACGTTGTCAACATAGAATGCAGCTTGGCACCATGGACCGGCCAGGTCAATGCTTCGTGGACGACTGTTGAAGAGAAAGGCGGCCAGATTGATCACCGTGGTGGGGGAAGCGCTGCTCGACCTGGTGGCGGACGCCGCCGGCGAGTCCTTCGCCGCGCACCCCGGCGGCAGCCCCGCCAACGTCGCCGTCGGCCTGGCCCGGCTCGGTACGCCGGTCACCCTCGCCACCCAGCTCGCCGACGACCTGCCGGGGCGCCTGGTCGCCGGCCACCTGCGTGCCAGCGGGCTGGCGCTGCGCACCCTGCCCGGCCGTACGGGGGCGACCAGCCTCGCGCTGGCCTCCGTCGACGCGCACGGTGCCGCCGCGTACGACTTCCGCCTGGCCTGGGACATCACGCGGGTGCCGGAGATCGATCCGGGATGCGTGTGCGTCCACACCGGGTCGATCGCCGCCGGGATGCCGCCCGGCTCCGACGTGGTGGAACGGATGCTCGCCGCGCAGCACGCCGCCGGCCGCACCATCTCGTACGACCCGAACATCCGGCCCTCGCTGATGGGGCCCCGGGAGTCCGAGCGGGCGCGGGTGGAGCGGCAGGTGACGTACACCCAGGTGGTGAAGAGCAGCGCCGAGGACCTGGACTGGCTCTACCCGGGCGAGCCGGTGGAGGCGGTCGCGGCGCGGTGGCTCGCGACCGGCCCCGCCCTGGTGGTCGTCACCCTCGGCGCCGGCGGGGCGTACGCGGTCAGCCGGTCCGGCCCGGTACGCCGCCCCGCGGTGCCGGTGACCGTGGTGGACACCGTCGGGGCCGGCGACGCGTTCATGGCCGGGCTGCTCGACGCCCTGTTCCGGTCCGGGCTGCTCGACGCCGGGCGCCGGGACGTGTTGACGGGGATCGACCAGCGCGCCGTGGCAGAGGTGGTCGACGTCGCGTCGCGGGTCGCCGCGTACACCTGTGGCCGTCCGGGCGCCCAGCCACCCACCCGGGCGGAGCTGGACTCGACACCGGTGACCGGCTGAGACCAGCCGGGGCAGCGGCACAGGATGTCGCGAGTACGGAACCTCACCCGTCTGCCCCGACGTCGGCTGACCCGGGGTGGGTTTGTGGCCGAATCGCTGTCAGGCGGCTGCGGTAACAGCAGTTCCGTCACAAACCCGCAACCGTAATCTTCAGCTCCGGTCGTTAGCGTCGCCGAGGTCGGCCTCGTCAGCCCGGCGTCCCTTGCCCTCGTCCTTCCCCTGCTGGTCTGGCCGCTCCTCGACCGCCCGCCGCGCCTGCCGACCCGGCAGACCTTGCAGGAGCCGAGCAAGCCACACGCCAGCCCTAGCTGAGGTCGAACTCGCCATCGACAGCTCCCCCCAAGAACGCATCCCACTCGGCGTGAGTGAACTCCAGCACCGGGCCGTCGGGGGCCTTGGAGTCCCTCACCAGTACCTTATCGGGGATATTCCAGGCGACCTCGACACAGTGCTGGCCGCCACCACTGCGACTCGACTTCCTGAAGTCCGGTTCCATCACGTGCCCCTCCAAGGCGTCGTGGATCAACCTGGCCGACTGCGCCGGGTCCAGCGCCGCAGCATGGAGGCGCTCGAACGCGGCCAGACACAGCTCGGGCCGGTCGTCCTCCCAGCAGGAGTCTCCCGCCACCGTGTCACCCCACACCACCTGCGCGCCATCAAGATACGTCAACACGGTGAAACCGCCCACGCCGACCGCATGCGCTCCTTGGGCGTACGGGAGGATCTGCAGCTGCGTGTACGGCGCCTCAGCAACCTCGGCCAAGCGCCGGAGCTGCGCAGCATGGTCGGCCGTGCTGCCAACAATCCTGGTCAACACCGACTGATCGAGGATGGTCCGGAACCGCACCTCGCGTGAAGCGAGGTGGTGTTGCCGCAGCATCCGCACCTTCAACAGCTGATCCATGTTCGGCGTGCCCATGGCCTCCATCACCGCGCGCGCATATTCCTCCGTCTGGAGATGCCCAGGCACCACTGCGGGCAGCCAATGCCAGATCTCCGCAGCCTCAGCCTCGAACGCCACATACTCGGCAAACGCCCGCGTCATCACCGCCGAGTACGGCGCCCACCAGCCGCGCTCCCCACGCGACTCCGAGAGAGCCTGGAGCTGTTCTCGCTCTGCGGGCTCGGCCCGGTACAGGTCAAGCAGTGCCGACAACTCCAAGGGGCGGACCTTCCGACGACCGCTCTCGATCTTCGATATCGCGGTGCGATCGCCACCGATCGTTTTTGCGGCGTGAGTCTGGTCGAGGCCGGTGCGCTCCCGTAGCGCCCGCAGCGCTTCGCCAAGGCGCCGTTGCGCGAGAGGTCCGCTGGTCATGGCTCCGTAGTGTAGTCCATCCCACGTGCGTTATTGCACGTGCGATATCGCACGTGCTCTACTAGGGGCATGACGCCCCGGCACGGTGCAGACACAGTCCGCTGTGACCCGGGTGAAGCCGGGCGTGGCAGGCCCAGCGTCTCCCCGCCTCACCTGCCACGCCCCCTGGCACGGAGGTTGCCATGACCGAGCGCCGCCCGTTCGACCAGACCGCCGCCGACGTCGAGGCAGCGATGGCAAGGGGCCACTACCCCGACTCGTTCACGATCCCAGCCAACTGCGCCACCGGCAGACCGTGGAAGAGGCCCTCGCCGACTACGAGGCACATATCCCGTCGCTGGTGACGCACCAGTGCCTCGCGCCCGGATGCGGGCCATGGCCCTGCCGGCGGTATCGAACCGCGGAGCAGACACTGATCCTGGAGGGTCACCTGCAGCGGGACTGACATTAGGCGAACCGGCCCCCCGATGGAACCGGGTGTACCAGGCAAGAACTCGATCAAAACTTGATTATCGATCATGTGTGAGGAGATCGGCCTAGCGCGCACCAGGCGGGCCCGCAGCAGCGCGGCGCCGAGCAGGAGGTACGCCACCAGGTGCCCGACGATGTAGATCAGCAGGGCCGGGCCGACCACGCCCAGCGGCAGCAGGTACGAGGCGACGGCGAGCAGCGCCAGGTGGACGTTGTTGACGATCGGGTTCGCTGCCAGATTCGCGTTCCCGCTCGTTGTTCCAGAAGCTAGCGTCGTCGGTGGCTAGCGTCACCGAGGAGTCTCCCGGCGAGCTCGTCGCACGACACCGCCGCGCGCCTGCGATGGGTCGACCAGCGCGTCACCGAACTCAACCTCCTGCCCACCGCCCAATGACAGGAAGGACCAACGTGCCGTACACGGTTGCCGTGGACGTGATGCTCATCCTCGAACGAGACGGCCGCATCCTGTTGGCCGAGCGATTCGCGACAGGGTACGCCGACGGATGGCTCAATCTCCCGAGCGGCAAACTCGAACCCGGCGAAGACGTGATCACCGCCGTGATCCGGGAGGCCCGCGAAGAGATCGGCGTACAGATCCCACGTGAGGCAGTGCGCCCGGTACACGTGATGCATCACCGCAGCCCTGAAGGTAAAAGCCGCATCGGCTGGTTCTTCACCGCCGACCGCTGGCGCGGCGAGCCGTACAACGCCGAACCCCACAAGTGCGCCGGACTGATCTGGGCGCCCCCCGACGAGCTGCCCCCCAACACGTGGCCCTACACCGCCGCCGGAGTCGCGCAGTACCGCGCCGGTGGCACCTTCTCCGTCCACGGGTTCACCCACCAAGCCGCCACGGTATAGCCCACGCCAGGGATCGTTCCACACCCTGCGTCGGTGCCACCCCTCCCAACCACCCCGACACTGAGGAGTAAGAATGCCTGTGCTCGATGAGATCAAGAGCAAGGCCGTGACCGTCCGAAATGCCATCGACGGCACCCGGTCCGCGGTGCTCGCCGCGATGCAGGAAGCGCAGGACAAGGCGGACCAGGTCGCCGCGCTGGGCCTGGAAGGCGTCGCGCATACCGTGATGGCCGCCCACTCCTCCCTGGAATCGGCAGCGTCGGCCCTCGGTGGCGCACACACCGCCGCAGAGAATGCTGTCAACACGCTCGGCCAGATCACCAACCCGGCCCGAATCAGCGAAACCGTCGAACAGCTGGGTACGGCATCCAGCCAGTTCGACCAGGCCACCAGCGGCGTCGAAGCCGCCTCCGCGTCGGCGCACGAGGCGTACAACAACGGCCAGCAAGCCGAGATCAACAGCGTCACCGCCGTGACAGGTGCGGTGTTCGATGAGCTCTCCACCGCGCGCCAGTCCATACAGGACGCCAAGGCGGCATGTGAGGCGTACCGGGGCCAGATCGAGGCGGTCGCGGCGGGAAACTGACCGGGGCGACGGCCGGTGCCGCGCCGCCGTCGCCCGGCATGACACAACCGCCGAGCCTGCGTCAGCAGTTTCGGTGGGCACTTTCCGTGCTGCGACATCCGCAGGAGGACACGAACCAGACCTTCGGCATCGCTATGGATCGGAACGGGGAGCCGATCTGGCGGGACGGTACCGGTGATCCGAACGTCATGAGCGGTACCGAAGGACCGGGTAAGGGTGGGCCTGGTCTGCGCAAGGATGACCCGGCGTTCCGATGGGATCTGATGACCACCGCTACCCAGCACGTCGAGGGACACACGGCGGCGGTGTTGCGTAAGCCCGCGGCTGCCAAGGAGGTCACGCTGGTCGTGACCCAAGAGCCCTGTGATCCCTGGCCATTTGGGTGCGACCGGATCCTCGGAGCGATCATGCCGGTCGGCAGCAAGCTTGATGTGTTCGTGGTGGATTCGCCGGACGCGGCGCCGCGGTACTGGGACACCTACTATGGCGACGGGGAAGGGGTAGCGAGATGACATACATCGTCGGCCAGGGCCGCCGAACCGACTACCGGCAGCCGGTGTCGAGCGTGGAGGAACTCGACGCCGCGCTGGACTATCTGACCGAGAAGGCGCGCCGTGAAGGCATGTGCTACAGCGTCGGCGTCGCCCGGCAGGGAGATCGGGGTAAGTACCACTTCGTTGGCTTCGACATCGGCATCGGACATCCCGAGCGGTCGTTCTTCTGGGCGTACGGAACACCGGACAGTACGGGGTATGCGTTCCAGCCGGAGCTGTCCGAGTGGCCCGACGAGATCGTCTTCGACGTGGGTGGGCAGGCTAGCTGGTATGAGCCTGCGCGTACGCGCGTGACCCCCGCCGTTGCCCGGAAGGCGGCGCGGGAGTTCTTCGGCACCGAGCAGCTGCCAACGTGTGTGTCGTGGCCGGGGCCGGACCCGGTTACCGCCTGACGGCAGCCGAAACCGAACGGGTTGCTCTGCGCCTCCACGCTAAGCTAAGAGGGGCTGCGGCCGTCCACCCCCGTAACCGTGGACGGCCGCTGTTGTGCCAGTCGGATCAGCGCGCGGCCTCGGCGCCGGTCAGGGCCGGCTCCTCGCCGGTCAGGGCGCGCATCGCGGCTGGGATGCTGCCGAGCACCAGCAGGGTCAGAGCGATACCGCCGATCAGCCGTGGGCTGCCGGGCAGCGCGAACGCGAGCACCTGCAGCGGGCTGCTGACGACGATCGCCCAGCCGGCCCAGCGCGGCACCAGGCGGGCCCGCAGCAGCGCGGCGCCGAGCAGGACGTACGCCACCAGGTGCCCGACGATGTAGATCAGCAGGTACGACAGCATCACCGGGTCGTTGGTGAAGCGGTCGAGCAGCGCCGCGTACGAGCCGGCACCGGGCAGCTCCGCCATCCGTACCGTGGCGTCGTCCAGCACGGTCAGTGCGGAGAACGGCGCCCAGCCGATCACGCCGATCAGCCCACCGAGGGTGGCCAGCCAGGGCGCCCGGCGGTAGGTCAGCAGCGCCAGGCCGACCACGCCCAGGGGTAGCAGGTACGAGGCGACAACGAACAGCGCCAGGTGGACGTTGTTGACGATCGGGTTCGCCGCCAGATTCGCGGCGATGCTCGCCTCGGCGGTGTCGTGGATCGCGGGTGCCAGTGCCCCGCCGATGTCGAAGGCGACCGGGCCGCCGAGGATCGCCAGGCTCATCGCGACGCGGCGCAGGTGCACGTAACCAGGAGTGTCAGTCATGCCTTCGATGCTCGGCCTCGCGCCCGCCGGCCGCGTCCGCCCGCTGTAGACACCTGATCCGTGCGGCTACTACGGCGCCGTACTCCCGGTGGAGTACGGCGCGCCGGCAGACCCCGTACCGGCCGGAGTGCGGCCGGAAGGTGTCGAAGCGCCGCCGGAGGGCGATGATGGAGTGGACACACCGTAGGTGTGAACCCGCGAGGGCCGAACTATGAGCCGCTCCTGTTGCCGCGTGTACGTCGTGCTGATCTGCCTGCTGTGGCTGGGCTGGCTGACATCGCTGCCCGGCGCCACCGCCGCGGGCCTGCCC
>JBOGDE010000286.1:0-7470 GCA_050701695.1 Micromonosporaceae bacterium | reverse complement strand
CCTGCCGGCCCCGGCCGCACCATCCGCGTCGCCCGGCTCCGCCGCAGCCTCCGACCCGGCCGCGTCATCCGAGCCGACCGCACCGCCGGATCCGGCCGCACGGTCCGGGCGGGTCGGCTTCGCGGTGTCGGTCAGGCCGGGTACGAGGAACGCGGCGGCGAGCAACGAGCCGACGGTGGCCACCGCGGCGAGCCGCGCGAGCACCGTGACCACCGGGAGCCCCCAGCGGGTCACCGCACCGGGATCCGGCAGCCCCGGAGGCGGCAGCCCGGGCAGCACGCCGGCGGTACGCAGCGCCAGCAGCACGACCGCTCCCGCGATCGCCACGCCAGCCGCGATCAGCGCGCCGCGCGAGATCCCGGCGGCCGGGCGAACCCGCGCAGGTTCCGCAGTGGGCGGGTTACTCGTCCCGGGTGTCGCCGGCATCGTCTGGCCTGTCCTCACCGCTGTGCCGCCGTCCCGCCACCAGTACGTAGACCAGCGCCCCGAGTAGCACCAGCCCGCCGAGGCCGACCAACAGCCACACCCAGCTGCGGGTCACGGTCCGTTCCCCGGACCCCGCCTCGGCCGTGGACGTCGGAGACGGGCCGATGTCGAAGCCGACCGCTCCCTGCAGCGCATGGCCGTCGACCGAGATCACCTTGTACGCCACGGTGATCGGGCCGGTGCCCGGCTTCACCGGCTGGGTGACCGTGGCGCCGTCGACGCGCGGCTCACCGTCGTCCAGCGAGGTGCCGTCGCCCTCGGTGACCTTCACCGTGACCAGGTCGGGGTTGATGGCGCCACTGAAGGTCAGCGTCACCTGCCGCGGCGCCTCGGGCACGCTCCCCTGGTGCGCCGGCTCACTGGAGACCAGCTCGACATGGGCGTACGCCGGTGACGCGCCGGCCAGGACACCGGCCATGAGCACGGCGGTCGCCAGCAACGTACGGACAGCTCGCATCTCTTCCCCACCTGACGCCGGATCTCAGGCGACGATAGCCCCCGGGCGTCCCGCGCCAGCCGGGGCCCCGACCTGAGGCTGTCGTGGTACCTCGCGCCGGCTGCGGCGGGCCCAGACGACGCCCGGCGGCGTTGTCGGTTCACCCGGATACAACACCGGTATCCGGACAAACCTCCGCCTTGCCGGATCGCCGCCTGGCCTCCGCCTCGCTCGACCCGAGGTACCACGACAGCCTCAGGAACGTACGAGCCGGGCGATCGCGTCGGAGGCTTCCTTCACCTTGGCCTCGGCCTGCTCGCCGCCTTCGGCCGCGGCCTGCGCCACACAGTGGCCGATGTGCTGCTCCAGCAGCCCCACCGCCACCGCCTGCAGCGCCCGGTTCGCCGCGGAGATCTGGGTCAGGATGTCGATGCAGTAGGTGTCCTCTTCGACCATCCGGGCGACTCCGCGTACCTGCCCCTCGACCCGGCGCAGCCTGGCCAGCAGCGCCGCCTTGTCGTCGCTGTAGCCGTGACGCTTACCGTCGTGCTGTGCCATCTCGTTTCCTCCCCGGCGGGCTGCGTACCCCCCTAGGGTATCAGGACCCACCAGGTGCGTACCCGCTGATCACCGGCGGTGACATTCCCGGCGTGTTACACCGAATCGGTTGCGGCCGGTACGCCGGCCTCTCTAGTCTTGGGGGCCGTCCGTACGGCTGTCAGCCGCCCCCCGGCGGCACCGGGCGGACACCGCCGAGTCGCCGACACCGGCGAACCGGGGAACCATCCCTCCGGGGTGAATCCGCGGGCCACCCTCCGGCCCACGGTAGGGCGATACTTCTTCCCGCCCGAACCCGTCAGCTAACCCGGTAGGCGGTAACGGAAGAAGGAGCCGGTCTCCGGTGACTGACTTGTCCGCCGTGCTTCGGCGCGGCCCGCGTACCCCCGCAAGGGTCTTCGCTTTTCTACTCACGCTCGGTGTCGCGATGACGCTCGCCGCTCCCGCGGCCGCCGACCCGTCCATCCAGGAGCTGGAAGCGAAGATCGAGAAGCTCGCCGCCAAGCTAGGTCCGGTGATCGAGAAGTACAACCAGGCGCGCGACGAGCTCGACGAGACCAAGGCCGAGGCGGCCCGCCTGGTCAAGGCGATGAAGCCGCTGCAGGACAAGGCCGACAAGATGTACGCCGAGGTCGGCAAGATCGCCAAACAGGCGTACAAGGGAGGCCGGGCGAGCGCGGTGAACGCGGTGCTCGGCTCCGGGTCCCCGGAGACTCTGGTCGACCAGCTGACCACCCTGGACCGGCTCGCCGCCGGCGAACAGCGAGGGCTGCACGGGCTGGAGCTGATCACCTCCCGGCTCAACCGGCAGAAGGGCGGCGTGGACCGGCTGCTCGCCACCCGGGCGAAGCTGGAACGCCAGCTGGCGACCCAGAAGAAAGGCATCCAGGCCGAGATCGACAAGCTGCAGGACCTGCGCCGCAAGGCGTACGGCGAGAAGTACGGCAACCGCGATCCCAGCTACATCCCGCCGTACATCCCCGGTCCGGCCGGCAAGGCGGTGCGGTACGCGATGGCGCAGCTCGGCGATCCGTACGTGTTCGGCGCCGACGGGCCGGACTCGTTCGACTGCTCCGGGCTGACGATGGCGTCCTGGCGGCAGGCCGGCGTCTCCCTGCCGCACTCCTCCCGCAAGCAGTACTACGCCACCAAGCGGGTCAGCCGCGACGATCTCGCCCCCGGTGACCTGGTGTTCTACTACGAGGACATCCACCACAACGCGGTCTACGTCGGCGACGGCTGGGTGGTGCACGCGCCGGAGCCGGGACGCCACGTCGAGCAGGTGCGCTACGACAAGTGGTACATCTACGGCTACGGGCGCCCCGGCTGAGCATGTCAGCGGTCGTCGCCGTGCACCGCAGCCCGGCGCACACGTTCAGCAAGCGGACCCGGGAGAGTATCCGGCTGCTCGCCGGCCTGGGCGTGGAAGGTGACGCGCACGCCGGGGTGACGGTGAAGCACCGCAGCCGGGTACGCCGAGACCCGACCCAGCCGAACCTGCGCCAGGTGCATCTGGTCCATGCCGAGCTGCACACCGCACTGGCCGACCAGGGCTTCACCGTCGCCCCCGGCCAGATGGGCGAGAACGTCACCACCCGCGGCATCGACCTGCTCGGCCTGCCCACCGGCACCCGGCTGCGGCTCGGCGCCGACGCGATCGTGGAGGTGACCGGCCTGCGCAACCCCTGCGACCAACTCAACGGCATCGCCGACGGCCTGATGAAGACCCTCATCTACCGCGACCCCGCCGGCGAGACGGTACGCCTCGCCGGCGTGATGGCGATCGTCGTCACCGGCGGGTTGATACGCCCCGGCGACCCAATCCATCCCGAACTCCCCGCCAAGCCGCACCGCCCCTTGGAACCCGTCTGACCGAACGTCAAAGCATGCCGGCGAGTTTGTAAAGGACCAGCGAGCCGGCCACCGCGACGTTGAGGCTGGTGCCGGTGCCGATCATCGGGATCTCCACCGCCAGGTCGAGCTGCTCCAGCCCCTCGGGCGGGATCCCGGTCTGCTCGTGGCCCAGCAGCGCGACGGTGCGCCCTCGCGCCGCCGGCAGGTCGCCCAGCCGTACCGCCTCGTCGGCCAGCTCCACCCCCACGACGCGCGCCCCGGCCTGACGCTCCGCCGCCAGCCACGCCCCCGGATCGCCCACCCGGTGCACGCACACCGGCCGGCGCAGCGTGTTCCCCTTCGCCAGCGCGTGCCGTACCCACGGAAACGGCGGCACCGCCAGGCACGCCCCCACCGCGTCACAGGTGCGCAGCAACGTACCGAGATTGGCGCCGTGCAACGGCCACAGCGGCGCAGCGATCAGATGTCCCCAACAACGGTGCGAGCGGCGACGACGCGCGGCCCGTAGCTCACGCCGGGTCCGTACCCGGATCGCCGGGCTCACCAGAGACGGGCGGCTCCGCCCAGAATCAGAAGCTTCATCGGTGTACGTGCTTCGCGGCGCACGCGGGCCATCGACGACGGACTCGACCCCGTGAGTGTACGGCGCGGGCGCGATACCGTTCCACGGCCGGCGAGCCCGCATGGCAGACTTGCACCGGTATCCCGCCCGCGTAGCTCAGGGGATAGAGCGTCCGCCTCCTAAGCGGTAGGTCGCAGGTTCGAATCCTGCCGCGGGCGCTTTTTTGCGAAGAAAGTGGATCTTTGCGTTCTTTGTCTGGATCAGCTACGATGCACCATCCTCCAGCGGCCGCCCTGCTCAGGTGTCGCCAACGGCGAGACTCGATGTCACCACCGCCCGCTAGCTAGAGTCGCCGTGTGGCGCGAGTGATCGTCAGAGACTTCAAACAGGCATGGGAGGCCAAGGACATCGACGCCCTCATCGGCCTCCTCGACCCGGACGCCACAGCAACCGGCGACGGCGGCGGCCTCGCCAGCGCCCATCCCCACCCCATCGAGGGCGGCGAGCAGGTCGCGCGATTCCTCGCAGACGTCGCCGGCAGCACCCTCAGCAACGTGACGATCCTGGAGCACACGGTCAACGGCCAACCCGGCCTCGTGGCGCAACAGGACGACCGCACCGTGATGGTGATGGCGTTCGATGTCGCAGGCGACCGGATCACACACATCTGGGCAGTGCGCAACCACGACAAGCTCCGGCCCTGGACGACGGGTTAACGGGCCCTGCCGATAGCGGGCGCTGGTGTCAGACGTTCATCGCACGCGATAGTCGAGGAAGACAACACCGTTGTCGAAGCGACGCTCGGTGAGCAGATCTACGTCAAGTCGAACCTTCCTGGGCAGCGCAGGCTTGCCGCCGCCGACGAGGACAGGTGTCAGGAACAGCTGGAACTGGTCGACGAGCCCAGCCCTGAACGCCTGAGCAGCCAGGTCGGGTCCACCGATGCTGATGTCTCGCTCCAGCGTGTTCTTCATCGCCCGGATCGCGCTCGGATCGAAGTCGCGCTCGATGCGGGTCCTGGCACTCGACGTCTTCTCCAGCGAACGGGAGTAGACCACCTTGTCGGCCGCTCGCCACAACTGCGTCCAGTCCCACGCCACGGGCGACTGGTCTCGGGGCACGTCAGCCGTCTCCCAATAGACCATGGTCTCGTACATCCGGCGCCCATAGAGGTACGTGCCGATCGGACGTTCAAGGTCGCTGACGAAGCTGAATACCTCATCGTCTGGAGCTGCCCAACCGAAAGTTCCTGCTTCGTCCTCGACATAACCGTCGAGCGACGTGATCGCGGAGAAGATCAGCTTGGCCATGGCGGAAGTATCCACGACCGTGCCACCAACAGCACGCGCCTCACGTGGGGGAAGGCCCTGACACGCCGCTGACGGAGACGGGTCTCCCGGTGCAGGGGGTGCGCTAACGGTCATTGTTCAGTAGGCACCAGGTCCAAACCGCTCCTGCGTGGCCCGATGTCTAATGACACATCGGGCGCCGGCAACGGCACCCGCTGTCGGCGTCCGGGTGAACGTGCTCAGTTGCGTACGGCTGAACTTGTACAGCGGCGGAGTCTGGCAGGCACGGACGGTGTGACGTTCAGTAGCCTGTCTGTCGTGTGGGTTGCCCGGTGGGGGTGGTGATCGTGGCCCGTACGTGGTTGTCGGTTCGGGTTGAGCTGGTCGGCGGCCGAGGCGCGGACCTGTGGCCGCGACCCGGCCGGATCTTCGCGGCGGCGCGGTCGCATTCGTTCCGGCAGCTCGCCGACGCGATCGATCTGGCGTTCGCCCGGTGGGACCTGGCCCACATGCACATGTTCACGCTCGCCGACGGCACCGAGGTCACCGCGCTGGAGCAGTGGGACGGCGAGGCGCCCGAGGGCAGCCTCGACAGCGACAGGACCAGGCTGAGCCGGCTCAGTCCGGGTGACCAGTTCGCCTACGTGTTCGACTTCGGCGACGACTGGGCGCACCTGTGCACCGTCGCCGCCGGGCGCATCGACCCCTTGGACCAGCTGGGCATCGTCCCCGCCGAACCATTGCCGTACTTCGGCTGGGGTGACCTGCCCGACCAGTACGGGCGCCGATGGAACAGCGACGACGGCGAATCACCCGAACCGAAACGGCCGGCTCGCCTGCTCACCGACCTGCCGCCGATCCTTCCGTGGTGGGGGCCACGCCAACGCGGACAGCAACCCTGACCAGCTCCCACCGATACAACGAACTGTGCACGTTCAGTCGTACCTGCCTGGACACACCAGCCTGTACGCCGACACCCGCCCTGGTCACGGGGTGGTGCGGGTGCGCTGGTACGCCAGCCCGCCCAGCGTCAGCCCGCCCAGGCCGGCGAGCAGCCCGAGGATCCCGAGCCACATCGGCGTACCGCCGTCAGAGCTGTCCTTCTCCGCGGCCGCGGGCACCGGGGCGGCGCTGCCGTCGACCTCGGTGGGCGCCTTGACGAGCGTCAGCACCGGCGCCGGGTGCTCCGGGCGCTCCTCGCCTTCCTCGGCCTCCTCGATCCAGCGCACCACTTCGCCGCTGTCGTAGGTCTGCAACGCCTTGAACACCAGATGGTCGGTCTCCGGCAGCCGGCCCATCGAGACCGGGAACTGTACGAACTCCGCATTGCCGAGCGCGTGGCCCTTGGTCGCGGTCCAGGTGATGGTGTCGACCACCTCCTCGATCTTGCGGCCGGACGCCTCGATCGGCTTGTCGAGCTTGCGCTTCTTGAGGGTGATGTCCCAGCCGGGGACGTCCATGGTGCGGACCGACGCGATCGGGTGCTCGGCGGGCATCACCACGTCGAGCTTGGTGGTGGAGGCGTCGTCCCGCTCGTTCGGCATCCGGAAGACCACCGTGGCGTACCCGCCCTGCGTGGCCTCCTTGGGCTCCACCGTGACGTGCGCGGCGGCCGCACCGGTAAACCCGAACCCTCCGGCCAGCACACCTACCAGGGCAGCGACGACAACGCCCCCGGACAACCTTCTGATCATCTACCGCTCCCTCTCTCGTACGACCCGACTGTCGGGTCGGTCTGCTTTCAGGTGACGGACACGGTGGTACGTACCGTGTCCTGGTCGATCTCCGACGTACGCAGCGTGAACGTGAACCTCCACCGCCCGGAGGCGGGCAGCGTGACCTCCCCGGTCGCCTGGCCGCCCGCCCCCGGGGTCAGGGTGATCGGGATCGGTGCGATGTCCCGTGCCGGCAGCGCGGCGGTCGCCTTCCACTCGGCGACCTGCAGCGGCGCGCCGGCGGGTGTGGTCGCGGTCAGGTGCAGCGTGACCTGCCCGGCCCGCGCCGGGCTCAGGTGCATCTGCAGCGTGAACAGCTCGCTGGTCAGGGTGCGGCTGACGTCCTCGGCTGGCGCGGCGGCGGCGCCCCCGGCCAGGTCGCTACGGGCCGGAGGAGTCTGCACCAGCACCGAGGTCACCGCGAGCACCACGGCGGCCAGGGTGAGCTCCACGGCCACCAGCCGACTCAGAGGCTGTCGTGATGCCTCGGGTCGAGCGAGGCGGAGTCCAGGCGGCGATCCGGCAAGGCGGAGGTTTGCCCGGATACCGGTGTTGTATCCGGGTGAACCG
>JBOGDE010000285.1:0-7501 GCA_050701695.1 Micromonosporaceae bacterium | reverse complement strand
GCGCCCCACCGACGCCTGGCCGGCGAGCACCAGGCACGGCACGCCGCGGTCGGTGGCCGCGGCGGCCACCCCGGCGACCACCTTGCCGCGCAGCGACTGGAAGTCGAAGCTGCCCTCCCCCGTGATCACCAGGTCCGACTGGTCCAGTGCCGCGCCCAGGCCGGCGAGCCGCGTCACCAGGTCGATGCCGGACTCCCGGGTACCGCCCAGGGCGTACAGGGCGGCGCCGATCCCGCCGGCGGCTCCGGCGCCCGGCAGCCGCGCCAGATCAGGTGGGCTGCCCGGCAGGCCGGCGAGCACCTCACCGAAACGTTCCAGAGCGGCATCCAGCAGGTGTACGTCCTCCCGGCTCGCCCCCTTCTGCGGCCCGAACACCGCGCTGGCGCCCGAGATCCCGGTCAGCGGGTTGTCCACGTCGGTGGCGGCGACCAGCCGTACCCCGCGCAGCTGCGGCGGCCCGCCCAGCCCCGCACAGTGCGCCAGCGCGGCGCCCCCGTACGGCAGCGCCATCCCGGACTCGTCCAGCGCCGCGGCGTCCAGCGCGGCGAGCATCCCCGCCCCGGCGTCGTTGGTCGCCGAGCCGCCCAGCCCTATCACCACGGTGTGCGCCCCGGACTCCACCGCGGCGGCCAGCAGCAGGCCCAGCCCGTACGACGTGGTGCGTTTCGGGTCACGTTCCTCGCGGCCGAGCAGGTGCAGGCCGCACGCCTGGGCGCTCTCCACGTACGCCGTGTCACCGACCGCCGTGTCGCCTACCAGGAGGACCTCGCCCTGGGCGGGGCGCCCCAGCGGGTCGCACACCGCCACCGGGATCCGCCGGCCGCCGACCGCGGCGGAGATCACATCGAGGAAGCCGGGGCCGCCGTCGGCGAGCGGCTTGCGTACCAGCTCGTCACCGGGTGCTGTCGCGGCCCAACCTTCCGCTATCGCCTCGGCCGCCTCCGGGGCGGAGAGCGTACCGGCGAACTTGTCGGGGCAGATCAAGATGCGCACCCGGACATCCTGCCCGACCCGCCCGAAGCTGGCCGCGATGAGGCACCCTGATCACAGGCCGGATATCCTCGCGGACGGCACCAGGGCGCTCGATGACCCGCGAAGCGAGGTTCGGCCCGGTCGCTTGTCGGGGTACACAGACTGATGACCCACAGCTAAGGACGACGATGAGCAACGACGTACTGGTGGTGCACGGTGGCGCGCCACTGCACGGCGAGATCCGGGTACGCGGCGCGAAGAACCTGGTCAGCAAGGCGATGGTGGCCACGCTGCTGGGCGAGTCCGAGAGCCGACTGGCCGACGTCCCGGCGATCCGCGACGTCGAGGTGGTACGCGGCCTGCTGGAGCTGCACGGAGTACGGGTCACCGACGGCCACGACGGCGAGCTGATCTTCGATCCGTCCAACGTGGAGCGCGCCAACGTCGACGAGATCAACGTGCACGCCGGCTCCAGCCGGATCCCGATCCTGTTCTGCGGGCCGCTGCTGCACCGGCTGGGTCACGCGTTCATCCCCGACCTGGGCGGCTGCCGGATCGGCGACCGCCCGATCGACTTCCACCTCGACGCGCTGCGGGAATTCGGCGCCCACATCGAGAAGACCCCCGGCGGGCTGCACCTGACCGCGCCGGAGGGGCTGCGGGGCACGAAGTTCGACCTGCCGTACCCGAGTGTGGGGGCCACCGAGCAGGTGCTGCTGACGGCGGTACGCGCCGAGGGCGTCACCGAGCTGCGAAACGCCGCCGTGGAGCCCGAGATCATCGACCTGATCTGCGTCCTGCAGAAGATGGGCGCGATCATCAGCGTGCACACCGACCGGGTGATCCGGATCGAGGGCGTACCGCACCTGTCCGGCTACACCCACCGACCACTGCCGGACCGGCTGGAGGTCGCCAGCTGGGCGTGTGCCGCGCTCGCCACCCACGGCGACGTGTACGTCCGCAACGCCGCGCAGGTCGACATGATGACCTTCCTCAACGTGTTCCGCTCGGTGGGCGGCGCGTTCGAGGTCGACGACTCCTATGACGGCGGCATCCGGTTCTGGCACCCCGGCGGGGAGCTGTCCGCGGTGGCGCTGGAGACCGACGTACACCCCGGGCTGATGACCGACTGGCAGCAGCCACTCGTCGTCGCGCTCACCCAGGCGCACGGCCTGTCGATCGTCCACGAGACCGTGTACGAGCAGCGACTCGGCTTCACCGACGCGCTGGTGAAGATGGGCGCCACCATCCAGCTCTACCGGGAGTGCCTGGGCTCGACCCCGTGCCGGTTCGGGCAGCGCAACTTCCTGCACTCGGCGGTGATCTCCGGCCCCAGCAAGCTGCACGGCGCCGAGCTGGAGATCCCCGACCTGCGGGGCGGCTTCAGCCATTTCCTCGCCGCGCTGGCGGCCGAGGGCAGCTCGAAGATCCACGGCGTGGACCTGATCAACCGCGGCTACGAGGACTTCGAAGCCAAGCTGCACGCCCTGGGCGCCCGCGTCGAACACCCGTAGGCGGCTCCCGCTAGGGCAGCAGGAGCACCTTTCCGGTGGTACGGCGGCCCTCCAGGTCCTCGTGGGCGGCGCGGGCCTCGGCGAGCGGGTACCGGGCGCCGATGTGGACGTGCAGCTCACCGGCGGCCACCAGGTCGAGGATCGCGGTGGTACGGCGTACCAGTTCGTCGCGGTCGGCCATGTGGTGCGCCAGCGCGGGACGGGTCAGGAACAGCGACCCGGCGTCGGCGAGCCGCTTCAGCTCGAACGGTGGCACCGGGCCGCTCGCCTGGCCGTACTGCGCCAGCACGCCGCGCCGCCGCAGGCTCGCCAGGCTGCCGTCGAAGGTGGCGCGACCGACACCGTCGTACACCACGTCCACGCCACGACCAGCGGTGAGCCGGTGCACCTCGTCGGCGAAGTCCTCGTACCGGATCACCTCGTCGGCGCCCGCCTCCAGGGCCAGCTTCTCCTTCTCCGCGCTGGAGACGGTACCGATCACCCGGCCCCCCTTCAGCTTCACCAACTGGGTCAGCAGCAGCCCCATGCCACCCGCGGCGGCGTGCACCAGCACCGTGTCACCCTCGCGCACCGGGTAGGTGTCATTCGTCAGGTAGTGGCCGGTCACCCCCTGTAACAGGCTCGCCGCGGCCACCTGGGCATCGAGCTGCTCCGGGACCGGCACCAGCCGCAGGTACGGCACCACCACCTGCTCGGCGTAGCTGCCACTGGCCATCACCCAGCCCACCCGCTGGCCGGGTCTGACCCGGCCGCCGAGGTCGTCCCCCACCTCGCGTACCACACCGACGCCCTCCACGCCCGGCACGAACGGTGGCGTCACCGGGTAGTAGCCCGAGCGGTGGTACGTGTCGATGAAGTTCACACCGGCCGCCTCGACCCGCACCAGCACATCGGTGGGACCAGGACGGGGGTCCGGCCAATCGCTGACGGTGAGAACTTCGGGCCCCCCGTGGTGTGTGACGACCACTGCGTGCATACGACGCTCCTCCTACCCGATGACATGCCACCCCGATTACGTGACAGACATTGGCCGATCGCGATGTCCACCGCGGCAGCCGAGGATAGGCAGCGATGCACGCAGGACCGGTATCGGGGGGCACACCCGATACCGTGGGTAATCAGGTATCGCGTACCGCCCTCGCGACGGCCTGCCACGTACCGCCCCCACGGCCCCGGCCACCTCCATTGTGGCTCAGAGCAGCGATCACAGCACGATCCGCACCTGGGCCGAACGGTCCACCGCCACCGGAAAACGGCCACTGGACTACTCTGCACGACGTGCCATCGCTGTTCCGTCGCCGAGCCGACGCCACCGACAAATCCGCCCCCACCGACGCCACCGACTCCAGCGCCACTGCGACCGGCGCCACCGATGCCGCCGGGTCCGGTGCGGATGACGCCGAGCCGCGCGCCGGCGTCAAGCCCAGGGCGTACACCCCGGGTAAGGGCAAGGCCACCCCGAAGCGGAGCCAGGCCCGCAAGCGCACCGCCGAACCACCTCCGAAGGACCGCAAGGAGGCGACCCGGCGGATGCGGGAGCGCCAGCGCGAGGAGCGCACCGAGGCGCGCCAGAAGATGTTGAGCGGCGACGACGAATTCCTGCCGGTACGGGACCGGGGACCGGAGCGGCGGCTGGTACGCAACATCGTCGACGCCCGCCGCAACATCGGCACCTGGTTCTTCGCCGGTGCCGTGGTGATCCTGATCGGCACCTGGCCCGGGGTGCCGAACCCGATCCGGTTCGCCTTCGACACCCTCTGGGTGGTGCTGCTGGTCGCGGTGGTGATCGACAGCGTGCTGCTGGCCCGGCTGATCAAGCGGCTGGTGTGGCAGCGGTTCCCGAAGACCACACAGCGGCCACGCGGCCTCTACTTCTACGGCGTCATGCGTTCGCTGACGCTGCGCCGGATGCGGATCCCCCGGCCTCAGGTCTCCGTCGGGGACGCGATCTGACGCATGCCGACCGACGCGCTGGACGACCCGCGGCTGACCGCCTGGGAGGGGCACACCGACTGGCCGCTCACCGGTCTGGCGCTGCTCTTCCTCGCCGGTTACGCGGTGCCGATCCTGCGCCCCAGCCTCTCGCCGGCGGCCGTCGGGGTCTGTGACGGCGTGCAGGTGGCCGCCTGGGGATTGTTCGGCATCGACTACCTGATCCGGCTCGCGATCACCCGGCACCGCTGGGTGTTCGTACGGGAGCACCTGTTCGACCTCACCGTGCTGCTGTTGCCGCTGATCGGGCCGCTGCGGATGCTGCGGTTGATCGCGCCGCTGACGGTGCTGAGCCGGCGCGCCCGGGTCTGGACCCGAGGCCGGCTGGCGCTCTACCTCGCCACCATCGCCGGGCTGCTGATCTTCGTCTCCTCGCTCGCCGTGCTCGACGCCGAGCGCACCGCGGCCGAGCCGAACATCACCACCTTCCCGGAAGCCGTGTGGTGGTCACTGGTCACCGCCACCACGGTCGGGTACGGCGACCACTACCCGGTCACGGTCGCCGGCAAAGTGGTCGCCGCCACGCTGATGTTGGGCGGGATCGGGTTGATCGGGTTCGTCACCGGCTCGCTGGCGTCCTGGGTGATCCAGCGGATCAACGCCGCCGAGAGCGCCGAACTGGCCAACCACGCCGAGCTGATGGCCGAGCTGCGTACGGTGCGGGCCGAGCTCGCCGAGCTCCGCACCCTCAACGCTGCCGAAGGGCTCGGGGCCGCGGATGACGCCGCGGAAGGGCCGCCCCGACAGCGGCACGGCGCCGACGTCGCCACCGCCCCGCTCGGCAATTGAATCCGCTTCCTGGTGAGATGAGCGGTATGCGACGAGTCTGGCCAGCCGACGTACCGGAGCTGAGCGACGCCGAACTGATCGCGGCGTACACCCCGGCCGCTTGGGACCGGCCGTGGCTGCGGGTCAACTTCGTGGCCAGCACCGACGGCGCGGCCACCCTCGAAGGGCATTCCGAGGGGCTGTCCGGGGTCCCGGACAAGCGGGTGTTCGGGCTGCTGCGGATGCTCTGCGACGTACTGCTGGTCGGCGCCGGGACACTCCGGGCGGAGGGGTACCGGGCACTGCGGCTCGACGCCCACCGCCGGGGCTGGCGCCGCGATGCCGGGCTGCCAGACCTGCCGCGGCTCGCCGTGGTCTCCAGCCGGCTGGCGCTGGATCCGGCGGCGCCGGTGTTCGCCGACGCGCCGGTACGGCCGCTGGTGATCACCCACGGTGGTTCCCCGCTGGGGGCCCGGGACCGGTTGGCCGAGGTCGCCGACGTGCTGGTGGTCGGGGACGCCGAGGTGGACCTGGCCGCCGCGCGGGGGGAGCTCGCCGGCCGGGGTCTGCACCAGGTGCTGTGCGAGGGCGGGCCGCACCTGTTCGGTTCGCTGCTGGCCGCCGACCAGGTCGACGAGCTGTGCCTGACCGTGGCGCCACTGCTCACCGGCCCCGGCGCCGGCCGGATCGTGGCCGGCCCCGGCGCACCACCACGGCGCTTCGGTCTGTCCCACGCGCTCGTCGCCGAGGACAACCTGCTGCTGCGGTACGTACGCCGCTGAGGGCGGCTGTCACCACCGGCCCACAGCGGCACCCGAGGCACGGCTAAACTCACTGGTCGTATCCGGGCCCTTCCCGACAGTGGAGTTCTGCGTATAGGTTCCCCTGGAGCGGCCCGTACCCGACCCGAGGACCTGGGGGCGTTTGGTGGAGTCAGACCCCGGCAACGGCGCCACGACCGACGAGCCGGGCGGCCACGCCGTCCTGCTGGCTGAGCTGACCGCACTGCGGGACGCGGTGAAGTTGCTCACCGAGCGGGAACACGAGCGCGCCGCGCACCGGGAGTCGGTGATCGACCGGCTGCACGCCGAGAACCAGACCCTCCGGCGCAACGAACTGGACATCATGCTAGAACCGGTACGCATGGGGCTGTATCGGCTGTACGACATGGCGCGCCGTGAAGGCGACCGCTACTCGGGGCCACAGCCCCCACCCGCCGAGCACGCCGGTCCGCTGCTGTCCGCGATCGCCGAGGAGGTCGCCGAGGTGCTGGCGCGGACCGGGATCGAGCCGTACGACGCGGAGACCGGTGAGCCGTACGACTCCGCCCGGCACCGGCCGATGGAGACCGCCGACGTCACCGACCCGGCACTGGACGGCGCGGTCACCCGTACCCTCGGTAGTGGCTTCGTACACGGTGAGAAGGTGGTGCGGCGTGCCGACGTCGAGGTGGGGCAGCTGGCGCAAGCCAAGCGCACCCGTACCCCCGCCAAAGCCGCCGGCCCCGCCAAAGCCGCCGGCGCCGGCAGGGCGGCGAGCCCGGCCAAGGCCGCGAAGACCACCGGTAAGAAAGCTGCGAACACCGGCCGCAAGCGCTAGGTGCGGGCCGACAGCACGACCAGCCACCGCTCGGGAGGACAGATAGTGGCCGTCTTCGGTATCGACCTCGGCACCACGTACTCGTGCATCGCGTACGTCGACTCCAGTGGCCGCGCCACGGTGCTGCGCAATCTGGAAGGTGCTGACACCACACCCTCGGCGGTGTACTTCGAATCACCCGACGAGGTGGTGGTCGGCGCCACCGCCAAAGACACCGCGGTACTCGAACCCGACCTGGTGGTGGAGCTGATCAAGCGCGAGATGGGACGCCACCTCACGCTGAAGATGCACGGCCGGATGTACGCCCCCGAAGAGATCTCCGCCTTCCTGCTGCGCAAGATCGCCTCGGACGCGGAAGCCTCCGTCGGCGAACCCGTGAAGGACGTAGTGGTCACGGTGCCGGCGTACTTCGGGATCGCCGAACGCGACGCCACCCGCAAGGCCGGGCAGATCGCCGGACTCAACGTGATCGACGTACTGTCCGAGCCGATCGCCGCCGCGATCAGCTACGGCGTGCTGGCCCCCGACACCGACCGCACCATCCTGGTGTACGACCTGGGCGGCGGCACCTTCGACACCACCGTGATCAGCATGCGGGCCGGCGACATCCAGGTGGTCTGCACCGACGGCGACCACGAGCTGGGCGGCGTGGACTG
>JBOGDE010000284.1:0-7543 GCA_050701695.1 Micromonosporaceae bacterium | reverse complement strand
CATGACACCCCTTGTGTCAACCTCAAGATCGAAATCAGGCCGCGAATGGTTGTGTGGTGGCCTGTTTCTGGGCTCCGCGGTGCAGGGTGGGATCGTAGGGCGTGTTGTTCTGCCAGCAGCGCCAGATGACGCGGACCCAGGCTCGGGCCAGGATGCGGGTGGCGTGTGGGTGGTCCTTGCCGGAGGCTCGTGCGCGGTTGTAGATGTCTGCGGCCCAGGGGCTGGAGAAGCGACTGTTCGCGGCGAAGGTCGTGATCGCCTGGCGCAGGCGTTTGTTGCAGGCCCAGCGGAAGGACACGCCGCGTTGCTTGCCCGATGCCCTGGTGACCGGGGTGATCCCGGCCAGCGCGGCGATCGCGTCGGGATGGTCGAACGCCTCGCGGGCGTCGCCCCACTCGGCCAGGATCTGGGCGGCGTTGTTGGTGCCGGCGCGGGGGAAGGATTGGAAGATCGCCCCGTCGGGGTGGGTGTCCATCTTCTCGGCGATCGAGCGGTCCAGGGTGTTGATCGCGGTGTTGAGCGCGGTCAGCACGCCGACCTGGGCCAGCACCGCGTCGCGCACGCCCGTCGACAGGTCGGGATCACTCACGCCGGCCGGCGCGCTGCGCAGGCGGGCCAGCAGCACGGCGGCGGGTTTCTTGCCCGAGTAGCCCTGCTTGGTGCAGAACGCGGCCAGCCGCTTCTCGGTCAGCGACGCGGCGCAGGCGGCGGTCGGGTAGCGCGTCAGGAACGCCAGGGCGATCGCGGACTCGATGTTGGCGAAGATCGCCTTGGCGCCGGGCCAGTGCGCGTCCAGCAGCGCGGCGAGCTGGTTGGTGGCGGCCACGCGGGCCTCCACCAGGTCGGTCCGAGTGCGGACCACGGTGCGCAATGCCTTGGTGTGACCGGAAAACGGCACGGCGGGGCGCAGCCGGTGGATGCGTACCCGCAGGTAGTCGGCGATCACCTGCGCGTCGCCGGGGTCGGACTTCGCGCCGGAGAGGACTTCGGCCTCCCGCCAGGTCTTGATCGCGTTGGGCTTGACCGGCACGACCGGGTGCCCGGCCACAAGCAGTGCGTCGACCAACCTGCCGTCGGGGCGTTCGATCGCCACCGGCACCAGCTCGACATCGGCGAGTTTGCCCAGTTTGCGGGCCAGCTCGGCGAATCCGGCGGCGGTGTGGGTGATGGTGAACGCGGTGACCTTGCGGCCGGTCCGGTCCAGTACGCAGACCGCGTGGTCAGCGGCCGCCCAGTCGATCCCGACGAAGAACGATGCTTGTTCCAGCGACAACCGCGTCGCCTTCCTACTCGTATCCCGGGGCGGGCACCAGGCGGAGGCGAAGGAACCGAGCGTCGAGTGGTCACTAACCGGCGCTCTACGGCGCATCCCTTTGTCATCGATCCGCGGTTCCGGGGAAGCCGGGGGCGGCAGTGTCATGGAGGCCCACGAAGGGCTACCAGCAAGGGCCGTCACCCCGGCTTCCGCCTGGTTCCTACCACAAACGCCGTCCAAACGCCTGCAAGGAAGAGGGTGCACTAGTGACCACCACACCTCTCAGTCCGGCCGACCGCACACGCGGCAGGAACCCGGACCCGGCACCTTCCCCGAACACCCCGGACCCGCAGCCCCCGCAGAAAACCGACGAGGGCGCCGCAGCGGCGGCGCTGCTCGGCGCCGGAGTCGGCAGCTTCGCCCTCGGACTGTTCACCACGCTGGCCGAGGGCGAGCACCGGATTCAAGGACGCGTTGGTACTCAACGAGGCCGTTGGGCCACTGTCGGGCAAGACCATCTACGCGGTCGTGGTGTGGCTCATCGCCTGGGGGGTACTGCATTACACGATGGGCCGGCGTACCCAGCTGACCGCGACCGTGTTGACGGTGACCGCGGTGCTGATCGGCCTGGGTCTGCTCGGCACCTTCCCGCTCTTCTTCGAACTGTTCCACGCGGAGTAGCCGCAGGCATCCCGGGAGGCTTCCGATGACGCACAGGACCGTACAAGATGTGATGACCCGCGATGTCGCGACGGTCACCACCGACACGCCGTACCGGGAGATCGTCGATCTGCTCGCGGAGCGGAAGGTGAGCGCCGTGCCGGTGCTCGACGACGCCGGCCAGGTGGTCGGTGTGGTCTCCGAGGCGGACCTGCTCCGCAAGATCGAATACTCCGACGCCACCGAGCCCCCGCCGATGTTCGAGTGGGGTCGCCGCCGGGTCGCCCGGGGCAAAGCACACAGTGGCGTGGCGCGCGACCTGATGAGCTCCCCGGCGTATGTAATCGGGCCGCACGCCTCGATCGTGGCCGGCGCGAAGCTGATGGACACCGAAGGGGTCAAGCGGCTTCCGGTGGTCACCGAGAGCGGACAGCTGGCCGGGATCGTGTCCCGGCGAGACCTGCTCTCGGTGTTCCTGCGCTCCGACGCGCAGCTACGGCGGGAGATCGAGCGGGAGGTGGTACGCCGCGTGCTGTGGGCCACGCCCGCGGAGCTCGGAGTCTCCGTCGACAACGGTGTGGTGACCCTCGCCGGCACCGTGGAGCGGCGCAGCCTGATCGAGATCGCCTGCCGCCTCACGCGGGGCATCGACGGCGTGGTCGACGTGGTGGACCGGCTCGAGTACGACACCGACGACACCGACATCCCGCGCCCACCGCACTTCGCGGAAGCCTGGGGACCGTACTGATCGCGGCCCACCATCGGGAGGGAGGTGACACCGATGATGTATGAATTCGGCTACGGCGGGTTCTGGATGATGCTGATGCCGCTGCTATGGATATTGCTGATCGGCTTGGCGGTGTGGGCGGTGATCCGGTTCACCGGCTCCCCCACGCCCGGGGCACCGCGCGGCGAGAGCCCGCAGGAGATCCTGGACCGCCGGCTCGCCAACGGCGAGATCGAGCCCGGTCAGTACGACGAGGCCCGCGCCCGGCTGTCCCGCACAGGTACCACCTCACGGTAAGCGGCCGAGCGCCGCCGTAACCTTACACACACCCGTCCCGGACTGTCGCCTGGCGACTCCGGGGCGGGTGTGTTACGGTATGGCCCATACCCCTAGGGGGTATCTACCCTGCGGATCACCGTGTTGGAGGAAGCCGAGATGCAGACCCACGAGCCCGACCAGCACACCGGGCACGATCCGCACGCCAGACACGGCAAGCACGATGGGCAGGAGCACGGTGGGCACGACAAGCACGCCGGACACGACCCGGAGATGTTCCGGCGCAAGTTCTGGCTGAGCCTGGCGCTGACCGTCCCGATCGTGATCACCAGCCAGATGATCATGGACTGGTTCGGCTACCGGATCGACTTCCCCGGCATGGCGCTGGTCGGCCCCGTCCTGGGCACCGTGGTCTTCGTCTACGGCGGCTGGCCGTTCCTGGTTGGCGGCGTACGGGAGGTGCTCGACCGTGCCCCCGGCATGATGCTGCTGATCTCGATGGCGATCACGGTGGCGTACGTCGCGTCCCTGGCCACCAGCGTCGGCCTCTTCAACCTGGACTTCTGGTGGGAGCTGGCCGCTCTGGTGACCATTATGCTGCTCGGCCACTGGCAGGAGATGAAGGCCATCGGCCAGGCGCAGGGCGCCCTCGCGGCGCTCGCCGCGCTACTCCCCGACGACGCCGAACGGCTGGTCGACGGCGAGCCGGAGACCGTCTCGATCGGCGACCTGGTCGTCGGTGACGAGGTGCTGGTGCGCTCCGGCGCCCGGGTCCCCGCCGACGGCAGCATCACCGACGGCGCCGCCGAGCTGGACGAGTCGATGATCACCGGAGAGTCCAAGCCGGTCAGCCGCGGCGTCGGCGACCGGGTGGTGGCCGGCACCGTCGCCACCGACTCCACGATCCGGGTACGGGTCGACGCGGTCGGCGACGACACCGCACTGGCCGGGATCCAGCGACTGGTGGCCCAGGCGCAGCAGTCCCGGGGCCGGGCGCAGGTGCTCGCCGACCGGTTCGCCGCCATGCTCTTCTACGTCGCCACCGCGGCCGCGGTCGCCACCTTCGGCTTCTGGCTCGGATCCGGCAACTCCGGCGACGCGGTGGTACGCACCGTCACCGTGCTGGTGATCGCCTGCCCGCACGCACTCGGGCTGGCCATCCCGCTGGTGATCGCGCTGTCCACCGCGGTGTCGGCGAGGGCCGGGATCCTGGTCAAGGACCGGCTGGCGCTGGAGCGGATGCGTACCGTCGACGCGGTGCTGTTCGACAAGACCGGCACGCTCACCAAGGGCGCCCACATCCTCACCGGCGTCGCGGCCGCCGACGGCACCAGCGAGGACGAGGTGCTGCGGATCGCGGGCGGCGTCGAGGCCGACAGCGAGCACCCGCTGGCCCGCGCCATCGTCACCGCCGCCCAGAGCCGCGGCGAGCCGGCCCGGGCCAACGACTTCCGGTCCCTGACCGGCCGCGGGGTGCGTGCGAACGTCGACGGCACCGGGTACGCCGTGGGCGGCCCCGCACTGCTGCGGGAGCTGGACGCCGCCGTACCCGAGGAGCTGTCCGCGCATACCGGCGAGTGGACCAAGCGCGGCGCCGCCGTGCTGCACCTGCTCAGGCTCGACGGCGACCGGGCCGACGTGATCGGCGCCTTCGCCCTCGAAGACGAGGTACGCCCGGAGGCGAAACAGGCGATCGCGCAGCTCCGCGACCTCGGGGTCGGCAAGATCGTGATGATCACCGGCGACGCCCGCCCGGTTGCCGAGGCGGTGGCGGCCGACCTGGGCTTCACCGACTCCGACGAGGTGTTCGCCGAGGTGCTGCCCGCCGACAAGGACCGTGCCGTGGCCGAGCTGCAGTCCCGCGGGCTGCGGGTGGCGATGGTGGGCGACGGCGTCAACGACGCGCCGGCGCTGGCCCGCGCCGACGTCGGGATCGCGATCGGGGCCGGCACCGACGTGGCGATCGAGTCGGCCGGGGTGGTGCTCGCCTCCTCGGACCCACGCGGGGTCACCGGCGTGATCCGGCTGTCCAAGGCGTCGTACCGCAAGATGGTGCAGAACCTGGCCTGGGCGGCGGGGTACAACGTGGTGGCGATCCCGCTCGCCGCCGGTGTGCTGGCCGGGATCGGGTTCACGCTCAGCCCGGCGATCGGTGCCGTCCTGATGTCCGCGTCCACGATCGTGGTGGCGCTCAACGCCCAGCTGCTGCGGCTGGTCAAACTCACGCCGGAAAGCTGACGTGTCCGTCGCTGTTCTGTCGGTGGTGCCCGGCAGAATGGCACGCCGAACACCGGGATAGCGAGCCAGGAGGCGGGAGTGTCAGAGACAGCCGGGTTGCACCAGCGGATCGCCGAGGAGCTGGCGGTCGCCGAGCACCAGGTCACCGCCGCGGTGACGCTGCTCGACGGGGGTGCCACCGTGCCGTTCGTCGCGCGGTACCGCAAGGAGGTGACCGGCGGCCTGGACGACGCACAGCTGCGTACCCTCGACGAGCGGCTCGGCTACCTGCGGGAGCTGGAGGATCGGCGGGCCGCGATCCTGCAGTCGGTACGCGAGCAGGGCAAGCTGACCTACGAGCTGGCCGCCGCGATCGCCGGCGCCGAGACGAAGGCACGGCTGGAGGACATCTACCTGCCGTACAAGCCGAAGCGGCGCACCAAGGCACAGATCGCGCGGGAGGCGGGGCTGGAGCCGCTGGCCGACGCGCTGCTCGCCGACCCCTCGCTGGAGCCGGTGGCGGCGGCCACCGGCTACGTCACCGACGCGGTGGCCGATCCGGCGGCCGCCCTCGACGGCGCCCGGGCGATCCTGGTGGAGCGGTTCGCCGAGGACGCCGACCTGATCGGCGAGCTGCGCGAGACGATGTGGACCCGTGGCCGGATGGTCTCCCGGGTACGCGACGGCGCCGAGGAGAAGGGCGCCAAGTTCTCGGACTACTTCGAGTTCGACGAGCCGTACCCGAAGCTGCCCTCGCACCGGATCCTCGCGCTGTTCCGGGGCGAGAAGGACGACGCGCTCGACCTCAGCTTCGACCCGGAGCCCTCACCCGAGCCGCTCACCGGGCCCTCCCGGTACGAGACCGCGATCGCCGCGAGGTTCGGAGTGGCCGACCGGGGGCGGCCGGCCGACGCGTGGCTCGGCGACACGGTGCGCTGGGCGTGGCGTACCCGGATCCTGGTCAAGCTCGGCATCGACCTACGGGCCCGACTGTGGCAGGCCGCCGAGGACGAGGCGGTACACGTCTTCGCCGCCAACCTGCGTGACCTGCTGCTCGCCGCGCCCGCCGGAGCCCGCTGCACTATGGGGCTGGACCCGGGGTTCCGTACCGGGGTGAAGGTGGCGGTGGTCGACGCCACCGGCAAGGTGCTCGCCACCGGCGCGATCTACCCGCACGTACCGCAGCGCAAGTGGGACGAGTCGATCTCGGTGCTGGCGGCGCTGGCGGACAAGCACGGCGTGGACCTGATTGCGATCGGCAACGGCACCGCGTCGCGGGAGACCGACAAGCTCGCCACCGAGCTGATCGGCAGGCACCCGTCGCTGGGGCTCACCAAGATCGTGGTGTCGGAGGCGGGCGCGTCGGTCTACTCCGCCTCGGCGTACGCCTCCGAGGAGCTGCCGGAGCTGGACGTCTCGCTGCGCGGCGCGGTGTCGATCGCGCGCCGGCTGCAGGACCCGCTCGCCGAGCTGGTGAAGATCGACCCGCGCTCCATCGGGGTCGGCCAGTACCAGCACGACCTCGCCGAGGGGAAGCTGTCCCGTTCGCTGGACGCCGTGGTCGAGGACTGCGTGAACGCCGTCGGCGTCGACGTCAACACCGCCTCGGCGCCGCTGCTGACCCGGGTCTCCGGGATCGGCGCCGGGCTCGCCGAAGGCATCGTGCTGCACCGCGACCAGCATGGCCCGTTCCGCACCCGGCGTGCGTTGCAGGCGGTCCCCCGCCTCGGCCCGAAGGCGTACGAGCAGTGCGCCGGCTTCCTGCGGATCACCGCCGGCGACGACCCGCTCGACGCCTCCGCCGTACACCCCGAGGCCTATCCGGTGGTACGCCGGATCCTGTCGGCCACCGGCTCCGACATCGGCACGCTGATCGGCAACACCACGGTGCTGCGCAAGCTCAGGCCGGCCGATTTCACCGACGCCCGGTTCGGCGTGCCCACGGTGACGGACATCCTCGCCGAGCTGGACAAGCCGGGGCGGGACCCGCGGCCGGAATTCCGTACCGCGAGCTTCGCCGACGGCGTGGAGAAGGTCTCCGACCTGCGGCCCGGGATGGTGCTGGAGGGCGTGGTCACCAACGTCGCGGCGTTCGGCGCGTTCGTCGACATCGGCGTACACCAGGACGGCCTGGTCCACGTCTCCGCGATGTCCCACAGCTTCGTGAAGGACCCACGCGACGTGGTGAAGTCCGGCGAGGTGGTACGCGTCAAGGTGCTCGACGTCGACGTACCGCGCAACCGGATCTCGCTCACCCTGCGCCTCGACGACGAGGTCCCGGCCGGTGGCGGAGCCCGCGACGACACCCGCTCCGGCCCGCGGGGCCGGGACGCACGCGGCCCGCGCGGCGGGGACACCCAGCAGAGCCGGCAAGCTGGCCGCGGCAGCCGCGGGCAACAGGACAAGGG
>JBOGDE010000283.1:0-7547 GCA_050701695.1 Micromonosporaceae bacterium | reverse complement strand
CTCCGCGACCGCGTCGGCCACCGCGCCCACCCGCCCGCCGGCGACGTCACCGAGGAACGCGACCGTGATGTGCCAGCGCTCACTCGCGGCCACCCGGGCACCAGCCCGCGCCACGTGCAACCCGCCGACGACCGCGGCGAGGTGCTCGATCGCGGCGCGAGGCGGATCGACGGCCACGAACAACCGCTGCGTCCCGGCCAGTCGGCCACCGACCGCACCGCCGCCACCGGCCGGAGCGCCAGTGACAGCACCGCCGCCGGCCGCGCCGCCGCCACCGGCTGTGCCGGCACGGGCATGGCCGTGCGGGGTGCTCACGTGGTCTCGCGGCCCCGGGGTGAGGGGCCGGCGCGCAGCACCAGACCTTCGGCCTGCAACGCGCCCTCGACCCGGAGCCGCTCGATCTCCCGGTCCAGGCCGGCGAGGTCGTCGAGGTGCTCGTCGATGTTGAGGGATCGGCACGCGTCCTGCAGCCGGGTCTCGTACGCGCGGCGCAGCGCTTCCCGGCGTACCACTGCACCGGGATCGGACTCGTCAGGCGCCACGGCGAGGGCTGTGGCGAGATCCCGCAGGTCGGCGGCGATCTGCTCGATCGAATCCTCTTCCTGCGGCGCCAGCAGGTCGACGGGGCGCTGTCCGGGGATCTTCAACGTCCGGAACCGGTCCACCACACCACCGGTGCGGTAGGTCAGGTCGTCGAGCCCGACCACCACGATGGCGATCAGGCAGGGCAGGCTGGCGAGTGCCACGAGCGCGGCAAAAATCGTCAGTGCCCGTACTAAGGCCACGCCCTGACCCTAGCCCTTGATGTCCGGTTCTTCATCAGCCATCCCGCCAGTCGGCCGTACGTCACTGTGTCGCGACCCGCATCAGCTCGTGCAGCCGGTCCACCTGATGGGAGTCGCCCGTCACCGTCAGCCGCTCGGCGTCGGCGCGACGCCACAGCCACAGCAGCAGGTCGACCGGGTCGCCGGAGATGGTCGTCGCCGGATCCTCCGACGCACCCACCGACACCTGTACGCCGTCCGGTGTGGGGCGTACCGACCAGGCGTGGTCGTCGTCGGCCCGTACCACGGTCACCGCGCCGTCGGTGTCGGCGAGCAGCGGCCACGACTCACGCCCCTCCCGGGCGATGGTCTCGATCGAGTCCCAGCCGAGGAAGACGCCGAGCACCTCGTCGATGCCGTCGAGCGCCAGGTCGACCGGGATCGCGGTCAGCTCGGCGACCGCCAACTCCGCGTCCACCCGGTGGATCACCGTCTCCTGGGCCATCCGGCGGATCCAGAAGCCGACCGACTGGTCCGGGTCGTACCAGGTCTTGGCGGGCGCGTCGGCGCCCTTCTCGAACTCCCCGAGCAGCTCCCCGAGTGATCGGTCGAACAGCGCGATCGGCTCCTCGCCGGACAGGTCCGGCGGCCAGGGCCGGGGAAACTCCTGCAGCCGGATGCACTGGATCTTGTGCTGGTACGCCTCGGAGACGTGCCGCACCAGGTCGGCCACCGTCCAGTCCGGGCAGCTCGGCACCTTCAGGTCGAGCTGGCCCTCGGCGACCAACCGGAGCCGGGCCGCGTCGTGCCGCAGGCAGCTGAGATATCTCTCGGTCTCCATACCGCAGACCCTCCCACGGGTGTACGACATCAGCGACCGGAAATCTCCACTTCCCGGGTGCCGGCCTCCGGTGCCAGGAACTCCAGCAGCGTGCCGCCCTCCTCGGCGAGCGCCTCCTCGTCGGCCACCGGATGGTAGAGCGAGACCCGCAGCCGTGCCTCGTCCTTGGCCCGGCGCAGCGACCACTCCCCGTGCCAGAGCCCGTCCACCAGCAGCGTGCCGCCGGCGGCTCCGTTGCCCGGTGGCAGCGGCACCCGGCGCCGGTCCGGGTTGACCCGGGTGCGGTCGGCGTAGGAGAGCAGCAGGTTGTCGTACTCGGGGAGGAAGCGGGGCGGCGCCGGGGTGTCCGGGTCCGGGCGGGGGGCGTCGGGCAGGTCGTAGAGGCCGCCGGCGAAGCGCCGCAGCGGCAGCCGGTCGACCACCTCGCGCAGCCGGGTGAGCCCGGACCAGGCCTGGACGTCGGCCACCGTGGCCGGCCCGTACGCCGCCAGGTACCGCAGCACCAGCTGGTCGGGCGCCGGGTCGGCGTCGACCGGCCGTCCCAGCCATGACTCGACCGTGGTCCACGTCGCCGGGCCGGTGCTCCCCCACACCCCGCGCGGCGGGGTCTGCAGCGCCGGCAGGTGGTGATGCACCGCGTACGCCAGGGAGGTCCGGTCCGCCTCCGGCCACCGGGCGGCGAGCAGCTCACCCAGCTCACGCCGGGTGCGGGGGCGCTCAGCCAGCAACGGCCGGGCCACCGCCAGCAGCTCGGGCACCACCGCCCCAGCGAGCTGGCTGGCGAATGGCTGGCTGGCGAAGCTGCGGGCATGCAGCGGCGCGAACAGGCCGTGCCAGGCCAGGTAGTCGGCGGCGGTGACCAGGTGCACGGTGGTACGCATCAGGTGTGCCCGCAGCACCGCACGCCCGGTGGTCAGGTCGGCCAGCTCGGCCGGGTCGAAGTCGGCCAGCCTGGTCCACAGCCCGACGTACGGGGCGAGCGGCGCCTGGGACTGCATCCCGGCCAGGTGCGCGACCGCGTCGACGGCCGGCATCGCGGCGCGTTCCAGCAGCAGCTGACGCGCCAGCGTGGCCCGATTCAGGCCACGCTGACTCATCGCCGGGGCCGTGCCCGCCGGCTCCCGGAAGGTGCCGGCGGGCTGGGCGGGGGTGCCGACGGCATCCGTCACCGGAGTTTCCCGAAGAAGGCCTCGATGTCGGTGGCGAGCAGCTCCGGCGCCTCGATCGCCGGGAAGTGGCGGCCCTCGGCGAACTCGGTCCAGTGCGCGTCGGCCGGCGCCGGCACCAGCTTGCGAACCGTCTCGTCGGCGCCGAACACCGCGTACCCCTGGGGCACCTGCGCGGGCGCGCCCCAGTCGGAGCTGTGCGCCTGCTCGTACAGGAACCGGGCGGCCGAGATGCCGCTGCCGGTGAACCAGTAGAGGCTCACGATGGTGAGCAGCAGGTCGACGTCGTACGGCAGATCGGTCCACTCCTCGAACTTCTCGGCGATCCAGGCCAGCTGCCCGACCGGGGAGTCGTGCAGCGCGTACCCGAGGGTCTGCGGCCGGCTGTTCTGGATCGCGAGGTAGCCGGAGTCCTCCCGGCTGAACTCGGCGATCCGGTCGAGGATCAGCTTGTCGACGGGGTCGTCGGGGTCGAGCCCCTCGGCCATGCCGGGGATGAAGGTGGCGGTCGCCGCCGCGGTGTACGGGTCGGTCGCCACGTGTACGCCGACCACGTGTTCACCGTCGAGCCCGGCGACCGAGCCGGAGACCCCGGCACCGATGTCGCCGCCGTGGACGCCGTACCGCTGGTAGCCGAGCCGGCGCATCAGCTCGATCCAGGCGCGGGCGGTGCGGGCCATGTCCCAGCCGGTGTCGCGTACCGGGGTGGAGAAGCCGAAGCCGGGCAGCGACGGGATCACCAGGTGGTAGCGCTCGGTCAGCAGCCCGGCCAGCTTTTCGAACTCCGCGAACGCGCTCGGGTAGCCGTGGCTGAGCAGCAGCGGCAGCGCGTCCGGATCAGCGGATCGTACGTGCAGGAAGTGAATGGTCTGCCCGTCGATCTCGGTCGTGAACTGCGGAAACGCGTTGAGCCGCGCTTCGGTGGCGCGCCAGTCGTACCCTCCGGCCCAGCGCTCTGCCAGTCCCTTCAGAAACTCCAGTGGTACGCCACGGCTCCACCCGACTCCCGGCAGCTCGTCAGGCCAGCGGGTCTTCGCGAGCCGGTCGGTGAGGTCGTTCAGGTCCGCCTGCGGGATCTCGATGCGGAACGGGCGGATCTCGGTCATCGGGCTCTCCTCTGCCTCGTGGTGACACCTACTTTATGACCCGATGCGGAAAGAACTGTTCCTCAATTCCTGGCAGGATCGCAGGAATGTGGGACACCTCCGCGAGACTTCTCAAACTGCTCTCGCTGCTGCAGGCACGGCGTGACTGGACCGGCCCCGAGCTGGCGGACCGGCTCGGCGTGACCACCCGTACCGTGCGCAACGACGTGGAGCGGCTGCGCAGCCTGGGCTACCCGGTACACGCGTCACCGGGGGTGTCCGGTGGCTACCACCTTGGCGCGGGTGCCGCGCTGCCGCCGCTGCTGCTCGACGACGAGGAGGCGGTGGCGGTCGCGGTCGGGCTGCGTACCGCCGCCGGAGGCGGCGTCACCGGGATCGAGGAGACCTCGGTACGCGCGCTCGCCAAGCTGCGGCAGGTGCTGCCGTCCCGGCTGCGGCGCCGGGTGGAGGCGTTGGGGACGTACACGGTGCCGGTGCCGGGCTCCGGCCCGACGGTCGACCCCGAGCTGCTGGTCACCGTCGCGGCGGCCTGCCGTGACCACGTGCGGCTGCGCTTCGACTACCGCACCCACTCCGGGGGCGAGTCGCGGCGGGACACCGAGCCGCACCGGTTGGCGCACCGGGGGCGGCGGTGGTACCTGGTCGCGTGGGACACCGACCGGGACGACTGGCGTACGTTCCGGGTGGACCGGATCACACCGCGGATCCCCACAGGGCCGCGCTTCTCGCCACGCGAGCTGCCGGCCGGCGGCGACGTGGCCGGGCATGTCAACCGTGGCGTGGACACCGCGACCTGGCGCTATCGGGCGAGCGTGACGGTGCTGGCGCCCGCCGCCCAGATCCGCGCCCGGCTACCCGCGTCGATCGACGTCGAGCCGCTCGACGAGAGTCGGTGCCGGATCGAGGTCGGCTCCGACGACCCCGCGATGCTCGCCGCCTACCTGGGCATGCTCGACGCCGACTTCCAGCTCGACGCCGACTTCCAGCTCGACGCCGCCGATGAGCTGCGAGAAGCCCTCCGTACCCACGCCCACCGCCTGCTCCGCGCCGCCACCCGGCCGGGATGAGGCCGCGAGCGTCAGAGGCTGTCGTGATACCTCGGGTCGAGCGAGGCGGAGTCCATGCGGCGATCCGGCAAGGCGGAGGTTTGCCCGGATACCGGTGTTGTATCCGGGTGAACCGACAACGCCGCCTGGCGTCGTCTGGACCCGCCGCAGCCGGCGCGAGGTATCACGACAGCCTCTTTAGGCGGCGGTGTCCGCGACGGGGGTGGGGCGGAGGGCCGGGATGCGGAGCGGGTCGGCTTCGGGCTCGACGACGTGCAGGTGGGGGCGGGGGCGTACGTGGACCACGTACCGTACGCCGCGCCTCCGGGTGCGTACCACCAGCACCGCGACCGCGGCGAGCAGCGTGGCGATGCCGCCGAGCCAGAGCCCGGCGCGGGCGCCGTACCGCTCGGAGAGCCAGCCGACCAGGGGGGCGCAGACCGGGTTGGAGCCGAGGAAGACCATCACGTACACCGACATCACCCGGCCCCGGTACGCCGCCGAGGTGCCCAGCTGCACCCGCTGGTTGGCCGACTGCGCGAAGTAGATCATGAAGAATCCGGCGCCCAGCAGCAGCACCGCCGCGGTCAGGTACGTCGGCGCGAACCCCACCAGCAGCTCCAGCACGCCGAAGCCCAGCGCACCGCCGATCACGACGTACACCGAGGGGCGGCTGCGGCGGCCGGTGCCGGCGAACGCACCGCCCAGCGCACCCGCCGCGAGCGCGGAGGAGAGCAGCCCGAACGAGGCCGCGCCGGTGCCGAACTCGGTCTTGGACAGCAGCGCCAGGGTGATCTGGAAGTTGAACCCCAGCCCGCCGATCACCAGCACCAAGGCCATCGGCAGCAGCAGGTCGGGGCGTTTGCGCAGGTACGCCAGCCCGTCGGAGATCCGGGTGTCGCGGGGGCGCTCCGCGGCGCGGTGCAGCTCGGCGGGCCGCATCAGCAGCGTCGCCGCCAGCGGCGCCAGGTACGTCAGCGCGTTCATCGCGATCACCGGCCCGACATCGAGCCACGCGATCAGTACGCCGGCCAGCGCCGGCCCCACGATCCGGGCGGTGTTGAAGGTGGCGGCGTTCAGCGACAGCGCGTTGGGGAGCAGTTGCTTGCCGACCAGCTCACTGACGAAGGACTGACGTACCGGCACCTCGATCGCGCTCACCGTGCCGAAGCCGGCGGCGAACAGGAACACGTGCCAGAGCTGGACGGTGCCGGTCAGCACGAGTAGGCCGAGCACCAGCGCCAGCACCGACCAGGCGGTGTTCGCGGCGATGATCAGTCGGCGCTTGTCGTACCGGTCGGCGAGCTTGCCGCCGTACAGGCTGAACAGCAGGACCGGCGTGAACTGCAGGGCCAGCACGAAGCCGAGCGCGGCGCCGGAGTCGCCGGAGAGCTGCAGCACCAGCCAGTCCTGGGCGATGAACTGCATCCAGGTGCCGATCAGGGACACCAGCTGACCGCCGACGAACAGCCGGTAGTTGCGTACCCGCAGGGAACGGAATGTGTCGGCGATCTTCGCTCTCATCAGGTGTCTCGCGCCTCCTCGCACTCTCACCCGGCATCTCCGGGTGCGGACCATCGCCACGTGACGGTCCGGCGGCGCGAGCGCGTCAGGAGCGGGCGATCCGTTCCAGCAGCTCCGCGGCGGCTTTCAGGGTCGCCCGTTCGTCGGGGGTGAGCTCGGCGAGCCGTCTGGCCAGCCAGGCCTCCCGGGCGCGGCGGTTCTCCCGCAGCATCGTGCGTCCCTGGTCGGTGGGTGACAGCAGCTGCTGCCGCCCGTCGGTGGGATGGGGCGTACGTTGCACCAGGCCCTGCTCCTCCAGCCGCCCCACGATCTTGGTGATCGTGGGCGGTCGGACCCGCTCCGAATCGGCCAGCTCCCGGGGCGTCATGGCGCCCGCCAGGTCCAGGCTGCCCAGCACCGAGAACTGCCCGGGACTCAACTCCCCGACCGGGCGGGTGGCCCGCAGCCGGCGCATGAACAGAGTCAGGCTGCTCCGCAGCGTGGCCGCCAGGGCAACCGCGGAGACCCGCTTGGCAGTCGTCGGCCGTCCCGTCACGGTCGTTAGCCTAGCTCATTACCTGGGCTAACGACCACGTGTTACCGCCCACACCGGATAGCCTTTCCGGGTGACCCTCCGGATCTGGATCCGCCACGAGACCCGCGACACCGAACGGCGGGCGCCGGTGGTGCCGGCGGACGCCGCCACCCTGGTCGCGGCCGGAGCCCAGGTCACCGTCGAGGAGTCGCCGCAGCGGGTCTTCGGCATCGAGGAGTACGCCGCGGCCGGCGCTGCCGTGGCGCCCGCCGGGAGCTGGGTCGAGGCCGACCCCGACTGGTACGTGGTCGGGTTGAAGGAGCTGCCGGAAACGCCGCGGTCGCTGCGGCACCGCCACGTGTACTTCGGGCACGCGTACAAGGGGCAGCCGGGTGCGGACGCGCTGCTGCGGCGATTCGCCGGCGGTGACGGGGCACTGCTGGACATCGAGTACCTGGTTGACGAGACCGGGCGGCGGCTGGCCGCGTTCGGCTACTGGGCCGGGTACGCCGGCGCCGCCCTCACCGTCCTGCACCACCGTGGTGAGCTGGAGACACCGTTGACACCGCTGCCCCGGGCCGACCTG
>JBOGDE010000282.1:0-7556 GCA_050701695.1 Micromonosporaceae bacterium | reverse complement strand
GCCGAGCCGGGTGCCGCGCCCGCTGCCGAGCCGGGTGCCGCGCCCACCGCTGAGTCGGGTGCGGAGGCGGCCGCCGGCGTCACCACCGAGCCGGAGTTGCTGCCCTGGCTGCGCGGCACGGTACGGAGCACGCTGCAGTTGCCGGAGTTCGAGCCGGTCGACGACCGGCTGTTGGTCGAGCTCGGCATGGAGTCGCTGCACGCCGTCGCGCTGCAGTACCAGATCCTCGAAGAGCTCGGCATCGACCTGCCCATCGACGACCTGTTCTCCGACCGGGACGTCCGCGCCCTGGCGGGGCTGCTCGCCGAACGTACCCCCGAGGGGGTGGTGGGGTGAGCCACCTGCAGGTGCTACGGGAGATCGAGTCACGCGGGCTGAGCATCTCGGCGGCCGGCGACGACCTGCGGCTGCAGGGGCCCCGGGACCGGATGGACCCGGAGCTGATCGGGCGGATCAAGGCATACAAGACCGAGCTGGTGAGCCACCTCAGCACCCCGGAAGCGCCGGCGGAGCCCGAGGGGATCGGGCTGACGCCGCTGCAGCGCAGCTACCTGCTGGGCCGGGGCGACCTGTTCGAGTTCGGCAACGTGGCCAACCACATCTACCGCGAGATCGAGGGCAGCTGGGACCTGGACCGGCTGGAAGCCGCGCTGCGCTCCGTGGTGGCACGGCACGGCGCGCTGCGGTGCCGGTTCACCGCCGACGGCCGGCAGGTCCAGGAGGAGTCGGTCGACGTCCGGATCCCCCGGCTCGACCTGCGCGGCGCCGGCGAGGACGAGCAGCGCCGGATGCGCCGGGTGCTGCGCGAGGAACGCTCGCGCCGGATCCTGCCCGCCGATACCGCGCCGCTGTTCGCGATCGAGGCGACCATCTTCGCCGACGAGGAGATGGTGCTGCACTTCAGCCAGGACGGCCTGGTGATGGACGCGGTCAGCGCGATGCTGTTCATGCGCGAGTGGTGGCGGGCGTACCAGGGCGAGCCGGACACCGAGGAGCAGGCGCCGTTCGACGCGTACCTCGCGAAGCTGGAGGCCGCCCGCGCCAAGCCGCCGTACCAGCGCTCCCGGGACTACTGGCTGGCCCGGCTGGACGACCTGGCGCCCTGCCCCGACCTGCCGCTGCGTACCAGCCCGTCGGCGATCACCCACCCGCGCTTCACGCCGCGCACCATCAGCCTGGACCCGCGACGCTGGAGCGAGCTGAAGGCCCGTGCCGCGCAGGCCGGCCTCACCCCCTCCTCAGTACTTTTCGCCGGGTACGCCGAGACGCTGGCCGCCTGGGGCGCCGGCTCCCGCTTCACCCTCAACACCACCGTCGCCCAGCGGCCACCGATGCATCCGCGGATCCTCGACGCGATCGGGCCGTTCTCCGACACCATGCTGGTGGAGATCGACCTGGACCCGGCGCTCAGCTTCCAGGAGCGGGCGCTGGCGCTGCAGGCACAGCTGCGGCGCGACATCGACAACCGGCACTTCTCGGGGATCGAGGCGATCCGGGAGCTGGGCCGGCGCCGTACCGACGCCGCGCAGGTACGGATGCCGTACACCTTCAACAGCGCGATCGGCTACCCGCAGCGCGACCTGGACGGCTCCACCTTCGAGCTGTTCGGCCCCGAGGTGTATTCGGTCAGCCAGACCCCGCAGGTCTGGGTCAACGTCTTCGCCCGCGAGCAGCACGGTGGGCTGCTGGTGCAGGTCGACGGGGTGGATGAGCTGTTCCCGGAGGGCCTGCTCGACGCCGTGGTGACCGGCTACCGCACGCTGCTGGAGCGGCTCCTGGACTCCGTGGCGTGGTCGGCCACGTCGTTCGACCTGCTCCCGGATTCGCAGCGGGCCGCCCGCCGCGCCGCGAACGACACCACCCGCCCGGTGCCGGCCACGCTGCCGCAGGACGCCTTCGTACGCCACGCCACCGACACCCCCGACGCGCCCGCCGTGATCACCACCGGCGGCACCCTCAGCTACCACGAGCTGCACCGGCGTGCCGGTCATGCCGCACAGTGGCTGACCGGTCACGGGGTGGGGCGTGGCGACCTGGTGGGGCTGGTGATGACCCGGGGCCCGGAGCAGGTGGTCGGGATCCTCGCCACGGTGCTGGCCGGGGCCGCGTACCTGCCGGTCGACGCGACGCTGCCGGTGGCGCGGCAGCGCTACCTGCTCACCGACGGGCAGGTGCGCTGCGTGCTCACCAACACCGACCTGGGGTACGACGGTGACTGGCGGGTGTACCAGGTCGATGCGGCGGCTCCGCTGAACTCCGCGCCCGAGGCGGCGTCCGAGGCGGCACCGGAGGCGGCGCCCGCTCCTGGCGCCGACCCGGACGACCTGGCGTACGTGCTCTACACCTCGGGCACCACCGGGGAGCCGAAGGGGGTGATGGTCAGCCACCGCAGCGTCGCCAACGTGGTGGCCGACTGCAACGCCCGGTTCGGCATCGGTCCCGGTGACCGCTTCTTCGGGATCAGCGCGTTCACCTTCGACCTCTCCGCGTACGACGTGTTCGGGGCGTTGTCGGCCGGGGCGGCGATCGTGCTGCCCGACGCGGACCGCGCGGCCGACGCGTCGCACTGGCTGCGCTGCTGCCAGCGGTACGGGGTCACGGTCTGGAACTCCGTACCGTCGATCGTCTCGCTGCTGCACGAGCAGGCCAGCGCGGAGTCGGCCGGCGCCGAGGGGGCCGGCGCCGAGTCGGCCGGGGCGTTGGACGCGCTGCGGCTGGTCATGATGAGCGGCGACCGGATCCCGCCCGCGCTGCCGGCCGCGCTGCGGCGGCTCAAGCCCGGCCTCGACGTGGTCTCGCTCGGGGGCCCCACCGAGACCACCATCTGGAACATCGTGCACCCGATCGGGCCGGACTCCGACGGCAGCCGCAGCATCCCGTACGGCCGGCCCAACGCCAACAACCGGCTCTACCTGCTCGACCGGCACGGCCGCGACGTACCGGACTGGGTGCCGGGCGAGATCTGCGCGGCCGGCGCCGGGCTGGCCCGCGGCTACTGGCGGGACGAGCAGCGCACCGCCGAACGCTTCTACCACGACGCCGAGCGTGGCGAACGGCTCTACCGCACCGGCGACCTCGGCCGGTACCGCCCCGACGGCACCATCGAGATCCTGGGCCGTAGCGACCACCAGCTCAAGGTCAACGGCTACCGGGTCGAGGCCGGCGAGGTGGAGACCCGGCTGACCGCGATCGACGGGGTACGCCAGGCGGTGGTGACCCGCGAGGAGGCCAGCAACGGGGCCCGGCTGCTCGCCCACCTGGTGGCCGCCGGTGACGTACCCCCCTCCGACGACGCGCTGCGGCAGGAGCTGGCCAGCCAGCTCCCCGACTACATGATTCCGGCGGCGGTGGTGTGGCACGAGGCGCTGCCGCTGACCCGCAACGGCAAGCTGGACCGGGCCGCGCTGGCGCGCACCGCCCCGGCGGCTCCCGCGGCTCCCGCCCGCCCCGCCGACGGCCCGCCGACGCCGACCGAACGTGAGGTCGCGCAACTGTGGGCGTCGGTGCTGGGGCTGGAGCGGGTCGGGGTGGCCGACCGGTTCCGGGATCTCGGCGGCGACTCGATCGGGGCCGCCCGGATCGTCACCAAGGTGCGCAAGCGGTTCGGCGTCGCGATCCCGATGCACCGGCTGCCCGAGGTGGAGACGGTACGCGCGATGGCCGGTTTCATCGAGGCGGCCGCGGGGGAGGGTGGGCGATGACGTACTCGGTGATCAACCGGCTGGTGAGCGCGCCGCCCGCGGCGGGCCACCGGATCAGCCTGGTACGCCTCGGCGGCACCGACACCCTGGACCTGCGCGAGCTGTACCGGCGCTCCGGCCAGGTGGCGGTCTGGCTCACCGAGCAGGGCGTCAGGCCGGGGGACCGGATCGGCATCCTGGCGGCCAACTGCCTGGAATGGGTGCTGCTCGACCTGGCCGCGCTCCGGTTGAAGGTGGTCACCGCCGGGTTCGAGCCCGGACGCTTCGAACCCGGCGACAACCTCCTCAGCCGGTACGGCTTCAAGCTGTTCTTCACCGACCGCCCCTGGGATGCCCCGGGCGTGGTCCCGATCGGCGACGTCGGCCAGGCACCGGACGAGGCTGCTCTGCCGGCTGTGGCGTACCGGCCGGACGAGGTCACCACGCTGAAGTTCACCTCCGGCAGCACCGGGCAGCCGAAGGGGCTGGCGGCCACCGTGGGCAGCATCGACAGCTCGATGCGCGCGGTGCAGCAGATGTTCTCGCACGGCGCCGGTGACGACCTGTTCGTGTTCCTGCCGCTGTCGCTGCTGCAGCAGCGCTACTGGATCTACTCGGCGCTGTGCTTCGGGCACGATGTCACGGTCAGCACCTACCAGGCGGCGTTCGGGGCGCTGGGGCGTACCCAGCCGACGGTGGTGATGGGCGTACCGGCGTTCTTCGAGACCGCCCGCAGACACATCCAGGCGCAGGCGCGTGACGTACCACCGGATGACCGGGACGGGGCACTGCGCGGTGCGGCGCGGCGGCTGTTCGGCGACCGGATCCGCTACCTGTGGACCGGCTCGGCGCCGGCCAGCACCGCGATGCTGCGGTTCTTCGGCGACGTCGGCCTGCCGATCTACGAGGGGTACGGCCTCAACGAGACCTGCATCGTCAGCAAGAACCACCCGGGCGCCCACCGGCTGGGAAGCGTCGGGCAGGTGCTCCCCGGCAAACAGGTGCTGCTCGACGCCGACGGCGTGATCAGCGTGCGCTGCGAGCACCCGGTGAACCACCGCTACGCGTACGCCGCGCCGGGCGAGTCGGAGCGGATCTTCGGCCCGGACGGTGTGGTGCGTACCGGCGACCTCGGCCACCTCGATGAGGACGGCTTCCTTTACGTACGCGGCCGCGCCGACGACCTGCTCGTCCTGGAAAACGGCAGGAAGGTGCTGGTCCGGCCGATCGAGGAGCACCTGCGGGAGAGCCCCGCGATCGAGGAGTGCGTGCTGGTCAGCCCGACCCGGACACACCTGGTCGTGGTGGTCTCGCCGGCGGGCCGGCCGGCCGACGAAGCCGCGATCGCCAGCCGGGTCGCGGAGACCAACGCGGTGTTCGCGGGCGAGGCGCACATCAGCAGGGTGGTGGTGGCCACCGACCGGTTCAGTGTCGAGAACGGCCTGCTCACCTCGCAGTTCAAACCGAAACGGGCCCGGATCGAGCAGACGTACCGGTCGCGGATCCTGGGCACGCCGCAGCTGCAGGAACAGTGAAAGGGGACCGCATGCAGAGCGAGATTGAACGGGCCGCGCGGGAGCACCTGACCCGGGTGGTCGACTCCGGGGTGGCCGCCGACGCGATCGACCCCGACCTGGACCTCGCCGACGGGTACGGCCTCACCTCGCTGAACAAGGTGCTGTTCCTGACCGCGCTGTGCGAGGACGCCGGGATCGCGCTGTCCCACTTCACCGAGCAGGACGTCGCCGGGATGCGCACCCTGCGCCAGGTCACCGGCGCGCTGCGCCCGTACGCGGAGCCGGTCCGATGAGCTGGGCGGAGCACGCCGCCGCGCGGTTGGAGAACGACCACGTGCTGCTCCGGCCGATCGCCCCGGACGACCGCGAGTCGCTGCGCGCGATCGCGATGGACCCGGAGATCTGGCGCTACTTCGTCGCCGCGGTCGGCAACGACGCGGAGTTCGACGCGTTCTTCGACGCCTGCCTCAGCGACCACCGGGCCGGCCGGCGCGCCGTCTACCACATCACCGACAAGAGCACCGGTCGCGCCGCCGGCAGCATGAGCTTCGGCAACCTGTCCGAACCCGACCGGCGGCTGGAGATCGGCTGGTCCTGGCTGGGCCGCGACTTCCAGGGCAAGGGCGTCAACCGCTGGGCCAAGCTGCTGCTGCTGGAGCACGCGTTCGAGCGGCTGGACGCCGAGCGGGTCGAGTTCAAGACCGACCAGCTCAACCAGCAGGCCCGGCGCGGGCTGCGCAACATCGGCGCCACCGAGGAGGGGACGTTCCGCAGCTACAACCCGATGCCGGACGGCCGCCGCCGGGACGCGGTCTTCTACAGCGTGCTGCGCGCGGAGTGGCCGGAGGTCAAGCGGCAGCTGCTCAGCGCGTCCAAGGTCCTCTGGCGGGAGGGTACGGGGTGAGCGAGCTTGCGAGCGAGCCAATGTACACAGCAGCGCCCGCTCGCGGGCGCCCGAGCGCCAGCGAGGTGCGCACGTGAGCGACGGAGTCCGGTACGTACGCGCGGCGGGCGACCACGTCACGATCGGCCGGCGGCACGGCCAGGCGCTCGCCGCGGAGCTGCGCGAGTTCGTCGCCGACGGGCTGTGCCGACTCCACCACGTGATGCCGACCCCCGTCCCGCTGGACTCGCTGCGGGCCACGATCGAGGCGTACCGGCGCGTGGTGACGGCGCACCTGCCGGGTCTCGCCGACGAGGTACAGGGCCTGGCGGACGGCGCGGGGCTCAGCCTGGACGAGGCGTGGCTGCTGCAGCTGCGCCGCGAGGTGATGGGCTACCTGAAGGTGGGCGCCGCCGCCGAGTGCACCACGTACGCGCGGGCCGGCGCGGCCGGCGGCGCCGGCGGCGGCGTGCTGGCCCAGACCATCGACCTCAACGGCAACCTCGACGACCAGCTCACCGTGCTCGACGTCGCGCCGACCGGCGGCCGGGGCCGTGCCCTGGTGCTCAGCTTCGCTGGGCTGGTCGGCTATCTCGGGGTGAACAGCGCCGGCCTCGCCGTCGGGCTGAACCTCGTGCTGGGCGGCGACTGGCGCCCGGGGGTGCCGCCGTACCTCGCCATCCGGCACCTGCTCGACACCGCGTCGAGTGTGGACCAGGCGATCGCGCTGCTGCGCGGCCTGCCGCTGGCGAGCTCCCGCAGCTTCACCCTGTGCGACAGCACCAAGGCGGCGTGGGTCGAGGTGCTGGGCGACCAGCTGCGGGTCACCGAGGCGGGGCAGACCGTGCACACCAACCACTTCCTCGACCCCGACCTGGTGCCGTACGACGAGATCAATGTCTTTTCGCGAAACTCCTCGGTACGCCGCCTGGAGTCCTGTGTGGACCGGCTGGCCGCGCTGCCGGAGCAGGCGCCGGCCGAGGACCACTTCGGGGTGCTCTCGGCGCCGCCGATCTGCGTACCCGACGACGGTGACATCCGCCGGGAACGTACGGTCGCCGCGGTCGTGATGCTGCCGGAGCGCGGAGAGCTGCACCTGCGGCCCGGAGATCCGTCGCGGAGCCGGACCCAGGTCTTCGGACTCTCCCAGGTGGGTGCGTCATGGTGATCGCCGAACCGCAGCCGCACGCGAGTCTGGTGCCCGGCGGGTTCCCACCCGACGACGAGGTGCAGCGCGATCTGCTGCAGGCCCGGGCGCTGATCGAAGCGGCGATGTTCAAGCAGCGCCGCCAGACCGCGGTGGGCTCCATGGTCGAGCTCTCGCGCGAGGAGGCGGCCAGCCGCGTCACGGTCAGCCGGCTGCTGGCCTCGGCTCGCGAGGCGCTGGTGTGGGTGGTGCCGCGGGGCCGGCTGCACGCCGCCGCGCTGCCGGGCCTCGGACGGTCGGCGACCCGGGGCGCCCAGGTGCGGCTGCTC
>JBOGDE010000281.1:0-7594 GCA_050701695.1 Micromonosporaceae bacterium | reverse complement strand
GTACGACGCTGACCATCCGGCCCGGGACCACGATCACCTTCCGGGGGGTACGCCCGGCCAGGAACTCCGAGACCTTCTCGTCGGACAACGCGGCGGCCTCCACTTCGGACGCTTCCGCGTCGGCCCCGACCTCGATCCGGCCCCGTACCTTCCCGTTGACCTGCACCGGGTAGACCACCGTCTCGCCCTTGACCAGCTCGGGGTCGGCGACCGGGAAGTCCACGTACGCCAGCGAGTCCTCGTGGCCCAGCCGGTGCCACAGCTCCTCGGCCAGGTGCGGGGCGACCGGAGACAACATCAGCACCAGCGGCTCGGCCACCTCACGCGATGTCGCGTCCAGCTGGGTCAGCCGGTTGTTCAGCTCGATCAGCTTCGCGATCGCGGTGTTGAAGCGCAGGCTGTCCAGGTCGGCGCGGACCGCGTCGATCACCTGGTGCAGCAGCCGGCGGGTCGCCTCGTCGGCCGGGGTGTCGACCACCCGGGGCTCGCCGGTCTGCTCGTCGACCAGGTTGCGCCACACCCGCTGCAGGAACCGGTACGAGCCGACCACCGCCCGGGTCTCCCACGGCCGGGACACCTCCAGCGGCCCCATCGACATCTCGTACACCCGGAAGGTGTCGGCGCCGTACTCGGCGCACATGTCGTCGGGGGTCACCACGTTCTTCAGCGACTTGCCCATCTTGCCCAGCTCACGCTTGACCGGCTCGCCGTTCCATTCGTAGCCGCCGTCGACCTCGACCACCTCGGCGGCCGGCACCGGGAAGCCCCGCTCGTCGCGGAACACGTACGCCAGGATGTAGCCCTGGTTGATCAGCCGCCGGAATGGCTCGGAGGAGCTGACGTACCCCAGGTCGTAGAGCACCTTGTGCCAGAACCGGGCGTACAGCAGGTGCAGTACGGCGTGCTCCACGCCGCCGACGTAGAGGTCCACGCCGCCCGGGTCGCCCTCGCGCTGCGGACCCATCCAGTAGCGCTCGTTCTCCGGCGCCACCAGCGTCTCGGCGTTGGTCGGGTCCAGGTAGCGCAGCTCGTACCAGCAGGAACCGGCCCAGTTGGGCATGGTGTTGGTCTCCCGGCGGTAGACCTTCTCACCCTCCCCCAGGTCCAGCTTCACCTCGACCCAGTCATCGCCGCGCGCCAGCGGCGGCGCCGGCGCGGTGTCGGCGTCGTCGGCATCGAAGGTCTTCGGCGAGTAGTCGTCGACCTCCGGCAGCTCCACCGGCAGCATCGACTCCGGTACGGCGACCGGGCCGTGCTCGTCGTGCAGGATCGGGAACGGCTCGCCCCAGTAGCGCTGCCGGCTGAACAGCCAGTCCCGCAGCTTGTACTGGATGGTGCCCTCGCCGGCCCCGGAGCGCTCCAGCCATTCGATGATGGTGCGCTTGGCGTCGGCGACCCCCATCCCGTCCAGGCTGACCTTGTCACTGGCGGAGTTGATCGCCGGCCCTTCCCCGGTGTACGCCTCACCGTCGAAGCCCTCCGGAGGCCGCACGGTACGGATGATCGGCACGCCGAACCGCTCGGCGAACTCCCAGTCCCGTTCGTCCTGGCCCGGTACCGCCATGATGGCGCCGGTGCCGTACCCCATCAGCACATAGTCGGCGACGAACACCGGGATCGTCCCGCCGGTGACCGGGTTGGTGGCGTACGCGCCGACGAACACGCCGGTCTTGTCGCGGCCCTCGGTCTGGCGCTCCACATCGGACTTGCGGCCCGCCTCGACCCGGTACGCCGCGACGGCTTCCTTCGGGCTGGCGGCGCCACCGGTCCAATGTTCCGGTACGTCCGCGGGCCAGCTGTCACCGGCCAGTACGTCGACCAGCGGGTGCTCCGGGGCCAGCACCATGTACGTCGCCCCGAACACGGTGTCGGGCCGGGTGGTGAACACCCGGATCGCGGAGTCGGCGACCGGGAAGTCGATGTAGGCACCATGCGAGCGCCCGATCCAGTTGCGCTGCATGATCTTGATCGACTCGGGCCACTCCAGCCCGTCCAGGTCGTCGATCAGCCGGTCGGCGTACGCGGTGATCCGCATCATCCACTGGCTCAGCGACTTCTTGAACACCGGGAAGTTGCCGCGCTCGGAGCGCCCCTCGGCGGTGACCTCCTCGTTCGCCAGCACCGTGCCCAGCCCGGGACACCAGTTGACCGGCGCCTCCGACACGTACGCCAGCCGCTGGCCGTCGATCACCTGGCGCTGCTCGGCCCGGGTCAGCTCACACCAGCCCCGGCCATCGGGAGTACGCCGCTGGTCCTGGGCGTACTCGGCCTCCAGCTCGGCGATCGGACGTGCCCGGCCGGCCTTCTCGTCGTACCAGGAGTTGAAGATCTTCAGGAAGATCCACTGGGTCCAGCGGTAGTAGTCGGTGTCGATGGTGGCGAACGAGCGGCGGTCGTCGTAGGCCAGCCCCAGCCGGCGCAGCTGACCGCGGTAGCGGTCCATGTTCTCTTCGGTGGTCTTGCGCGGGTGCTGGCCGGTCTGCACGGCGTACTGCTCGGCGGGCAGCCCGAAGGCGTCGAACCCCATCGGGTGCAGCACGTTGTAGCCGGTCATCCGCTTGAACCGGGTGTAGACGTCGGTGGCGATGTAGCCCAACGGATGGCCGACGTGCAGCCCCGCCCCCGACGGGTACGGGAACATGTCCATCGCGTACAGCTTGGGGCGCTCGGCCATTGCGGCGCTCGGGCTGTCGGCGGGTTCGGAGAGCGGACCGACCGGGTTCGGGGCGTGGAAGGTGCCGTGCTCGGCCCACCAGTCCTGCCACCGTGGCTCGATCTCGGCGGCCAGGGCGTTGGTGTACCGGTGCGGCGGGATGTCGGTCTGCGCCTCGGGTGTCTGGCTCATGGTGCTGGTCTCCAGGAGAGTCGTACGCGGGCTTCTCGGGGCATGAAAAAACCCCTCGCTCAGGAGGGGTCGCCGTACTGTCGCCGTCTCGCGGCAGTACGGCTAGCTAAGAAGCAGCGCCTGGCACATGCCCGCCATGTCCGGCAGTGTACCCGGTGTCGCCTGGGCGCCGCCCGGCAATACCGCACCGGCGAACCCGCGAGCCGGGGAGCCGGGCATTCCCGGTGAAATCCGCCTCCAGTGATCGAACCGTTGCTGAAACTTGGCCACCTCGGCATCGGTGGACATGCTGGTTAGCCTGGGAGGATGCGGGAAGTTGAGACGGGGGTAACAGCCGGTGGCTTCCTGGCCGGCGTACGAGGAGGAATCGCGTGACGGCGCAGCACACCGCAGATCACCTGGGCACACCGATGCCGGTCGCCGAGCTGAAGGCTCACACCGACCGGATCGCGGCCAACATCGAGCAGGTGATCGAGGGAAAGTCCGCCACGGTCCGGCTGGCGCTGGCGGTGCTGCTCGCCGAGGGGCACCTGCTGATCGAGGACGTACCCGGAGTCGGCAAGACGAAGCTGGCGAAGGCCCTGGCGCGCTCCGTGGACTGCTCGGTACGCCGCATCCAGTTCACCCCCGACCTGCTCCCCTCCGACGTCACCGGGGTCAGCGTCTACAACCAGGAGAGCCACGACTTCGAGTTCAAGCCCGGCGCGGTGTTCGCCAACCTGGTGGTCGGCGACGAGATCAACCGGGCCTCGCCGAAGACCCAGTCGGCGCTGCTGGAGTGCATGGAGGAGCACCAGGTCACCGTCGACGGCAACACCTACCGGCTGCAGCGCCCGTTCATGGTGATCGCGACGCAGAACCCGATCGAGATGGAGGGCACGTACCCACTGCCGGAAGCGCAGCGGGACCGCTTCACCGCCCGGATCGCGATGGGATACCCCGACCCGCGCGCCGAGCTGGAGATGCTCAGCCTGCACGGTGCCGCCGACCCGCTCGACGAGCTGACCCCGGTCTCCGACGCCGAGACGGTACGCCGCCTGATCGCCGGGGTGCGCACCGTACACGTCGCGGACCCGGTCAAGGTGTACGCGGTGAACATGGTCAACGCCACCCGCGAGTCCTCGGAGCTGCGGCTCGGCGCCAGTCCCCGCGCGGCGCTGCACCTGCTGCGTACCGCTCGTGCCGTGGCGGCGCTCGAGGGCCGCGACTACGTGCTCCCCGACGACCTGCAGACGCTCGCGGTACCCGTGCTGGCGCACCGGCTGATCCTCACCGCCGAGGCGCAGCTGGGCCGGCGTACCACCGACGCGATCATCTCCGACCTGGTGCACCGGCTCCCGGTGCCGCACGTGCGCCCCGGGCACCAGGCGAGCGCGGCGACGCACCCCGCCCCGGCGCACGGTACGGCCGCGGGGCCGGTCGGCGCGCCGCGCAACGCGGTGCCGGATCCGCTGCCCGGACACCATGGCCTTCCCGGGGCGGTCAGTACCCCGCACCACGGCGGTGCGCTGCCTCCGGCGCCACCGGTGAGTCCGCCACCGGCCGGGGGCAACGATCCGCACGGCTACCGGAGGCAGTAGGTGCGCCAGGCGCTGGGCGGTCTGACCACCCGCGGCCGTTCCTTCCTCGCCGCGGCGGCGGCCGCTGGCCTGTCGGCACTGCTGCTGGGTGAGAAGGATCTGCTGCGGGTCTCGGTGCTGCTCGCCGCGCTGCCGCTGCTGGCGATGCTCGCCGTGGCCCGTACCCGCTACCGGTTGACCTGCGGCCGGGTGCTGCAGCCGCAGCGGACCCCGATCGGGACCGCGGCCCGGGTGGTGCTGCGACTGCAGAACAGCTCCGGGTTCCCCACCGGCACCCTGCTGCTGGAGGACCGGCTCCCGTACGCGCTGGGCAGCCGGCCCCGGCTGGTACTGGAACGGCTCGGCGCGCGGCGTACCAGCTCGGTGGCGTACACGGTGCGGGCCGACGTCCGCGGCCGGTACGACATCGGGCCGCTGCGGGTCCGGCTGACCGACCCGTTCGGGCTCTGCGAGCTGGTCCGGGCCTTCCCGAGCGTGAGTCAGCTGACCGTGATCCCGCAAGTGGTGCCGCTGCCGGCGATCCGGATCGCGGGCGAGTACTCCGGCAGCGGGGAGAGCCGCAGCCGCTCGGTCGCGGTGCACGGCGAGGACGACGCCGCCACCCGGGAGTACCGGCACGGCGACGACCTGCGCCGGGTGCACTGGCGCTCCACCGCCCGGGTCGGCGAGCTGATGGTGCGCCGCGAGGAGCAGCCCTGGGAAAGTCGGGCCACGGTGATCCTCGATCCCCGGCTGGTCGCTCACCGCGGTGAGGGTCCCAGCTCCAGCTTCGAATGGGCGGTCTCGGCGGCGGCCAGCATCGCCCTGCACCTGCGGGAGGGCGGGTACAAGCTGAGGCTGGTCACCGGCGCCGGACCCGGCCACGACTTCGAGAACCTCGACGAGGCCGGCGTCGGCGCCGTGCTCGACCACCTGGCCGAGGTGAGGCCGGACCCGGATCTCGACATGGCGGCCCTGGTCGACCAGGTACGGCAGCACCACGACGGTGGGCTGGTGCTGGCCGTACTGGGGCTGATGACCGCCGAGGAGGCGGAGATCGCGGCCGGCCTGCAGACCACCGGCGGCACCTGCGTCGGGTTCCTGATCGACACCACCACCTGGCTGCACCTGCCCGAAACCGCGCGCCAGGCCGCCACCCGCCGCCACGAACTGACCCGGCTCACCCTGGCCCGGGGCGGCTGGCGGATCGTGGAGGTAGGTCACGGCGCCCGGCTGACCGCGCTGTGGCACCAGGCGGCGGTACGCGGCGCGCAGGGCTTCGCGTACCGGGCCCCGATGGCGGAGACGGTTTCCAGGAGCATCCGATGACCCGCCCTGGTACGGAGCGCCCGTGATGAACCAGTACCGGTCGATCACCATCGCCGCCGCCGGCGCCAGCCTGCTCGCCGCCGCCCCGCTGGCCGGCGTGTTCCGTACCTACAGCTGGTTCATGTACGCGCTCGGCGCGGTGCTGGTGGTGCTCGGCACCGCGCTGGCCACCCGGGCGCTGCGGGCCCCGGCCTGGGTCCAGGCCGCCGCCGTGCTCGGCGCCCTGGTCGCACTGTTGAGCTGGCTGTTCGGCGGCTCCACCACACTGCTCGGCGTGATCCCGACACCCGACACGCTGGTGAGGTACGTCCAGCTGATCACGGAGGCGGGCAAGGACGCCCGGGAGCTGGCCGCGCCGGTGCCCGACGGCGACGGGCTGATGTTCGTGGTGGCGCTCAGCGTCGGGCTGATCGCGATCCTGGTGGACCTGGTGGCGGTACAGCTGCGGCAGCCGGCACTGGCTGGGCTGCCGATGCTGGCGATCTACTCGGTGCCGGTGGCGGTGCTGTCGCAGAGCGTCTCGTGGATCTCGTTCGTGCTGGCCGCCGCGGGTTTCCTGTGGCTGCTGACCGCCGACCACATCCGGCGGATCCGGGGCTGGGGTCGCCGCTTCGCCGACGACGGCCGCGACGTGGACGCCTGGGAACGCTCACCGCTGGCGGCGACCGGCCGGCGGTTGGGTCTGCTCGGCATCGTGGTCGCCGTACTGCTGCCGCTGGCGGTGCCGGGGATGACCGCCGGGCTGCTGGAGCGCCTGATCACCGGCAGTGGGATCGGCGCCGGCGCCGGGGCCGACGGCAGCCGGGTCAACCCGTTCGCGCTGCTCGACGGCAACCTGAACAGCCCCGAGGTGCGGTCGGTGCTGCGGGTGGAGACCGACGACACGCGGCCCGGGTATCTGCGGTTCGCGATCGCCGACCGGCTCACCCCGCAGGGCGCGTTCCCGCGTACCCCGCAGAGCAATCGCCTGGCCGACGACTCGCTGCCCCGGCCCCCGGTGGACCTCAGGGCCGACGTGGAACGCCAGGAGCACACCGCCGAGGTCCGGGTCACCGGGCTGCGCCAGTGGCTGCTGCCGGTGTACCCGAACTCGCGTCAGGTCGTCGTCGACGGCAACGACCGGTGGTATTACGACGACTCCACGGCGGTGGTGTGGTCGCGCGGCGAAACCACGAACGACCAGGACTACCGGCTGCGGTACGTGCGCTACGACTACACCCCCGAGCAGCTGCGCGAGGCGGGGAAGCACAACACCGACGACCCGCTGCTCGCCGCGAACACCGAAGTGCCGGAGAACCAGGTGGTGGAGCGGCTCGTCACCCAGTTGACCAGGGGCACGTCGAACCCGTACGACCGGGCGCTGGCGATCTACAACCACTTCTCTGCCGAGAACGGCTTCCGGTACTCCACGCGGGTCACCCGCGGCTCCTCCGGCAGCGCGGTGGTCGACTTCCTCGACAACAAGGTCGGCTACTGCCAGCAGTACTCGGTGGCGATGACCTGGATGCTGCGCACGGCCGGGATTCCGGCCCGGGTCGCGATCGGCTTCACCCAGGGGGTACGCGAGCCGAACGGCTTCAACGTCCGCAACCGCGACGCCCACGCCTGGGTCGAGGCGTACTTCGAGGGGTTCGGATGGGTGCCGTTCGATCCGACTCCGGCGAGCTCGGTGGCCAACTCCGTGCGGCTGCCGTGGGCGCCGAACCCGTACGTGAGGGAAGCGCCGCCCAGCGCCAGCCCGAGCGTGAGCGGCAGCGCCCCCAGCGGCCCGGCCGCGAGCGCCGCCCCGACCCAGGATCGCAACCAGCTGGAGGGCGGCGGCGCCGGCGGCAACTCCGAGCCGCCGGCGCAGTGGCCGTAC
>JBOGDE010000280.1:0-7623 GCA_050701695.1 Micromonosporaceae bacterium | reverse complement strand
CCATACGAGCGACTTCCTCCTTGTATTCAGGAGTAAAGGACCGGCGCTGCTTCGACATTTGACACCCTCTCTTCCGGGAAAGAACCTTAGTGGGTTCCGTGTCCGGAAGATCCGGGACCCCTCAGACCCCCGCCCGGCTCGACGGTGGTTTCTCCTACGTGCACGTGGCCTGCACCGAGGCGTTGACGTTGTTCCACGTCGGCGGGCGCTCTGCGGCCGACATCGACGCCGGTGGGGTGCTGCCCGGCTTTACCGGGACGATCGTGCGGGACGGGTACGCCGGCTACACCCACCTCACCGACGCCGAGCACGCCTGGTGCGGCGCGCACCTGATCGGCGACCTGCGCGGCGTGCACGAAACCGACCCCGCCGCCCAACAGTGGGCCGAGCACATGGCCAACACCCTGCTGATCGCCAAACAGGCCACCGAAACCGCCGTCGCCGAAGCCCGCACCGCGCTCACCGAGGCCGAACTGAGCCGCATCCGCGCCGGCTACGCCGGGGCGCTCGCCAAAGGCAGGGCCGAGAACCCACCCGACCGGGGCGGCGGGCTGTCCAAGGCAGGCAAGCTGGTCGAACGCTTCGCCACGCACCGCGAGATGATCCTGCGGTTCACCGTCGACCTCGCCGTGCCGTTCACCAACAACCAGGCCGAGCGAGACCTCCGCCCCGTCAAGCTGCAACAGAAGATCTCCGCCACCTGGCGCACCCTGCAAGGACTCGCCGACTTCGCCGCCCTACGGTCCTACCTGTCCACCGCCGCCAAAAACGGCGTGGACGCCCTCGAGGCCCTCATGCAGTTGTTCACCACCGGACCATGGATGCCACCGGCACTCTCAAGCTGAATACGTACGGTCAAGCAGGTGAAACGCTCCGCGTGTGGGTTCCGCAACCCCGCTAACAGCCGGCGTCGGATACGGTTCCACTGCATCCGCACCGCGCGGGAAGCAACAGCGGCATCAAGATCATTGCCCGCTCAAAATTGAAGAGCCGGTATTGAAGGCGTTCCAGGACGCTGGTCTCCCGGTGGCTGGCGCCAAGAACACGTCGAAGGAATGCGGGAAGATCGGTTGTGCCAGCAAGATTGATGCGGCGGACGTTACGATCCTGGCCCTCGGCGACGAGTATGACGCCGATGAGTACGCCAGTAAGGAAGCCGCGGCCGCACCTTCACCTCCAACGAGAACGTCGTGCTGATCTTCGACAGTGAGCTGCCCAGCAAGGACCAAAAGCGGTACGACTTGGCGTTCTCGGACCTGATTGACAAGCACTTCAGCTGACGCCTACTGATCGGCGAGCCGGAGGTCACTACCCGGCGTCGTACACTTCTCGCCGTGCCGGAGCTTCCTGAGGTTGAGACCGTACGGGCCGGGCTGGAGAAGTGGGTGGTCGGGCGGCGGATCACCGCCGTGCGGGTGCTGCACCCCCGTCCGGTACGCCGGCACCCCGCTGGCCCGGAGGATTTCGCCGCCGTGTTGCGGGGGCGCACGATCACCGGGGCGCGGCGGCGGGGCAAATTCCTGTGGCTGCCGCTGGACAGCGGCGACGCGGTGCTGGGCCACCTCGGCATGTCGGGCCAGATGCTGCTGAGCCCGCTCGACCTGGCGCCGCAGCGGCACCTGCGGGTGGTCTTCGACTTCGCCGACGGCGGGCCGCAGCTGCGGTTCGTGGACCAGCGAATGTTCGGCGGGCTTTCGCTGTCGGCCGGCGGCGTCGAGCTGCCGCCGGAGATCGCCCACATCGGGCTGGATCCGTTGGAGCCGGAGTTCGACGACGAGGTATTCGTAAAAGCGGTGCGCCGGCGGCGTACCGGGATAAAGCGGGCGTTACTGGACCAGACGCTGATCTCCGGGGTCGGCAACATCTACGCCGACGAGGCGCTGTGGCGGGCCCGGCTGCACGGTGAACGGCGTACCGAGACGCTGAGCCGGCCGGCGCTGCGCACGCTGATCGGTCACGTCAAGGACGTGCTGTCGGCCGCCATCGTCGACGGTGGTACGTCCTTCGACGCGCTGTACGTCAACGTCAACGGCGAATCCGGCTACTTCGAGGTGTCGCTGGCGGCGTACGGGCGGGAAGGCAAACCGTGTCCCCGGTGCGGTACCCCCATCCGGCGGGAATCGTTCGCCAACCGGTCATCCTTCTCCTGTCCTAAGTGCCAGAGAAAGCCGCGTACCCGCCGCGTTTGACGGCAATCCGACAACGCGAGGGGAAAACGCTTTGGCAGGATATTCTGACCTCGTGCCACGGGTAAGGACATTCCTGCTGGTGGGCGCGTGGTGTGTGGTCAGCGCGACTTTCGCCGGTTGTTCGGCCGGCGAGGGGTCGGAGAAGAATGGGAAGCCGCCGGTGAATGTCGTAGCCAGCCCGAGCGCGAGCCGCCCCGCGGGGGACGGCGGCGCGGGCGGCCCGGGGAACAGCGCGCCGCGGATCCCGCCGGCGACCCCTCGGGAGGTCACCAGCTGGGTCTACCAGCTGCAGGAGTATCCCGGCGGGCGGCTGGACAAGCTCGCCGCCAGCCCGCACCAGCTGGTGGTCATCGACCTTGCCCGCGACGCGTCTACCAGCTACTTCACCCGCACAGAGGTCGGGGAGCTGCAGCGGCGGGGCAAGCGGGTGCTGGCGTACTTCGAGATCGGGTCGATCGAGGACTTCCGCCCGGAGTACCGGGCGGTGCGGGATCGCAAGCTGACCCTGAACGAGTGGTCGGACTGGCCGGGCGAGTATTTCGTACGGTACTGGGAACGCTCCTGGTGGGACCTTGCGGTAAAGCCCCGGCTCGACCAGGCCATCGCCGCCGGGTTCGACGGGGTGTATCTGGACACGCCGCTGGCGTACGAAGAAATTGATTTGAAACTGGTGCCGGGCGAAACTCGGGAAACTCTCGGCCGCAAGATGGTGGAGCTGATTGTGAAGATCAGCCGGTACGCTAAGTCCGCCCGGCAGGGATTCTGGGTGTTCCCGCAGAATTCCCCGGAGCTGGCCCGCTATCCGGGCTACACCGGCGCCATCGACGGCATCGGCATGGAGGAGCTGTTCTTCCTCGCCACCGACGAGGCGTGCACCGAGGACTTCTGCGCCGAGAACCTCGCCGCCACCCGCGGCCTGCGCGAGGCCGGCAAGTTGGTGCTCGCCGTGGATTACGCCGAGGGGCCCGGCAACCGGGCCGCCGCCTGCCGGCGCTACCGCCAGGAGCGGTTCGTCGGCTACGTCACCGGTGTCGACCTGGACGACATCAGACCGCACTGTTAGGAGCCCAGAAGGCTTTGCCTCAGACCCGCCCGAACATCTGTGTCCAGTACGGCGTGCCGTCGCTGCTGCGGGCCAGGCCGACCCCCACCGCCTTCGCCTCGCAGTTGAGGATGTTGTCGCGGTGCCCCTTGCTGTTCATCCAGCCCTCCATCACCGCCTCGGCGGTGCGGTAGCCCATCGCGACGTTCTCACTCATCGCGTGGTCGTACCCGGCGCGGCCGGCGCGGTCCCAGGGCGAACTGCCGTCGGACCCGGTATGGCTCATCTCGTTGTGGGCCGCCATGTCGGCGCTGTGCCGGCGAGAGGCGGTACGCAACTTCACCTCGAGGCGCACCGCGCCACAGCCGGACTTGTCACGCTCGGCGTTGACCAGGTCGATCACCGCGGCCTCGAGAGCCGCGTCCCCGGTCAGCGGGGGAGAGGTACGGGGCGACGGCCGCGGCTTCGGCGATGGGCTGGGTGGCGGCGGTGACGGCGACTTCAGGCGCTGGTTTCGGCTCGTGCGCTCGTCGCGACCCTGCTCGGGTGACTTCGCCTGGGTGGAGGCGGCGCCAGGGCCGGGGTTGGCCCGGTGGTCGGCGCGGGCCGGGACCAGCAGCCAGCTGCCTACCACGATTCCGGCACAGAGCAGGGCGAAGAGCGTGACGCGACTGATCCGTGAAAGCACGGAGGATCACCTCTCCGGCGGCGGGGGGCGCCTGCTGGTCGCGGAGTCACGTTACGGAGAGTTGATCCGGCAGGCAATCCCGTCTATCCGTTACCGGTAGCTATATCCGAATTCTTCGATGCCATCCGGGCGGTCGCGGGCGGTCGCGGGCGGTCCGGCCGGTCGCGGGCCAGCGCGCCGCGTGACTACGCTCACGGCTGTGGGCGATCAGAGCCAACCGGGTGGTCGGGGCCAACCGCCGGTACGCGTCGCCGCCTGGGTGTACGGCCGGGTGCAGGGGGTGGGGTTCCGGTGGTGGACCCGGAGTCAGGCACGGCTGCTCGGGCTCGCCGGTTGGGCCCGCAACCTCGCCGACGGCCGGGTGGAGGTGGTCGCCGAGGGTCCGCGGGCGCGGTGCGAGGAGCTGCTGCGCCGGCTTTCCGGCCCGGACGCTCCGGGGCGGGTGGACGGCATGCGTACCGAGGTGCTGCCCGCTTCGGGGGATCTTGAGGGATTCGTGACCGGCTAGAGGGCTTTCGGCACTGTTGCGAGGGTCACCGCGGCGATTCAGTTGAGTCTGACCGACTCATGCCATGCTTGACGTCAGACCCGAGTCGGCGGACTATAGAGGTGTCGCCAATGTGGCACTGCTTTGTGCTGCGACTCCGGGGGGAATCTTCTGGCCGGTAACCCCGGCGACACATTCGCAAGGAGAACTGATGGCGAAGGCCCTGTACGGCCACGTTGGAAGTGCGCCCGATCGACGCACCCTCGACGAGGTCACCCGACTGCGTGCCCAGGTGCGGGCGTTGGAGTTCGAGGTCGCTCGACTTCGGGCCGAAAACGACCGTCTGTCTGCCGCGGCGGCCTCACAGGAGGAGCTGCTGCGAGTGGGCGAGCCGGCGCTTACCTGAGCGTCGCGCCTGGCCGCCGATCACAAACCAACCACCGCGCGCCGACACCCAAGGGTCTCGGCGCGCACGGCTGTCTTCACCAGGAGGCGCAAGGCGCCAGAGGTCATTGAGCCGGGGCGGGCGCGAAACACGGACTTTTCAAGAGCTGACCGCATTCCGTGTACGCTTCGTTGCGCTGTGCACATGCGAGTCGCAGCGCGCCCTTCCCGGGCCGGCCCGCTCCGCAGGGGTAACCTGCGGCTGAGGGGCCTCAACCGAGGGCGCCGCCGTATCTGGCCACCGACGCTTCGGAGACCTGTGCATCTCAAGAGCCTCACGCTGAAGGGCTTCAAGTCCTTCGCGTCCGCGACGACCCTGAAGTTCGAGCCGGGGATCACCTGTGTGGTGGGCCCCAACGGCTCGGGCAAGTCCAACGTCGTGGACGCGATCGCGTGGGTGCTCGGTGAGCAGGGCGCCAAGGCACTGCGCGGCGGCAAGATGGACGACGTGATCTTCGCCGGTACGTCCGGCCGCCCGCCGCTGGGCCGCGCCGAGGTCACCCTCACCATCGACAACACCGACGGCGCGCTGCCGATCGACTACACCGAGGTCTCGATCACCCGGCGGCTGTTCCGTACCGGGGACTCGGAGTACGAGATCAACGGGGACGCGTGCCGGCTGCTCGACATCCAGGAGCTGCTGTCGGACTCCGGCATCGGGCGCGAGATGCACGTGCTGGTGGGGCAGGGGCAGCTCGACGCCATACTGCACGCCAAGCCGGAGGAGCGCCGCGGCTTCATCGAGGAGGCGGCCGGCGTCCTCAAACACCGCAAGCGCAAGGAGAAGGCGCTGCGGAAGCTGGACGCGATGCAGGCCAACCTGACCCGGCTCACCGACCTCACCGCGGAGCTGCGACGCCAGCTCAAGCCGCTCGGCAAGCAGGCCGAGATCGCCCGCCGCGCCGCCGGGATCCAGGCCGACCTGCGCGATGCCCGGCTGCGGCTGCTCGCCGACGACCTGGCGAGCCTGCGGTCCGCGCTGCACAAGGAGATCGCCGACGAGCAGGCGCTGCGGGAGCGCCGCGAACACCTGGAAGCCGAGTACGCCCAGGTGCAGCAGCGGGTCACCGAGCTGGAAGCCGCGATGGCGGCCGACGCGCCCGTGCTCGCCCGCGCCCAGGAGACCTGGTACCGGCTCTCCGCGCTGGAAGAACGCTTCCGCTCCACCGCGCAGTTGGCCGGCGAGCGCCGCCGGTTCCTCTCCTCAGAGCCCGACGGCGAACGGCCCGGCCGCGACCCCGAGGAGCTGGAGCGCGAGGCCGAACGGGTACGCCAGGCCGAGCAGGAGCTGCGGGAAGCGCTGCACGCCGACCAGGCCCACCTCGCCGAGGCGGTCGAGCAGCGGCAGCGTCTGGAAGCCGAGCTGCGGCAGGCCGAGCAGGCGCTGGTCGCCGCGGTGAAGGCGGTCGCCGACCGCCGCGAGGGGCTGGCCAAGCTCGCCGGCCAGGTCAACGCGCTGCGCTCGCGTTCCACCGCCGCCGGGGAGGAGATCGCCCGGATCGCCACCGGGCTCGCCGACGCCCGGGCCCGCGCCGCCACCGCCGAGCAGGAGGCCGCGTTCGCCCAGGGTGAGGCCGAGAGCCTGGACGAAGGCGACGCCGACCTGGCCGAGCAGCTGGCCACCGCCGAGCAGGCGTACCAGGAGGCCACCGAGCGGGCCAGCGAGCTGGCCGACGCCGAGCGCGCCGCCGACCGGGAAGCCTCCGAGTGGGGGGCCCGGGAAGAGGCGCTCGCCATGGGGCTGGCGCGCAAGGACGGCTCCGGCACGCTGCTGGCCTCCACCGACCGTCTGCCCGGCGTACTGGGCAGCATCGCGGTGCTGCTGACCGTCGAGCCCGGCCACCAGGGCGCGGTGGCCGCGGCGCTGGGTGGGCTCGCCGACGCGGTCGCGGTGGGCTCGATCACCGACGCCGCCGACGCGATCCGGCTGCTCAAGGACGACGAAGGCGGTCGCGCCAGCCTGCTCATCGGCGGTGCGCCGACCCCCGACCGCGGCGACTGGCCGGCGCTGCCGGACGGTACGGTCTGGGCCCTCGACGTGGTACGCGCTCCCGAGCAGCTGGCCGGTGCCGTACACCGGGCGTTGGAGCGGGTCGCGATCGTGCCGGATCTGGCGACCGCCCAGCGGCTGGTCGGTGCCCAGCCGTCGGTCCGGGCGGTGACCGGCGATGGCGACTTGGTCGCCGCGGACCGGGCGGTCGGCGGCTCGGCGAAGAACCCGAGCGTGATCGAGGTGCAGGCCGCCGTCGACGAGGCCGCCGAGCGGCGCGAGCAGGCGGGAAAGCGGCTGGAGCGGCTGCGTACCCAGCTGCGGGACGCCCGCGAGCGGGCCGAGGCCCGCCGGACCGACCGCAAGCACCTGCAGGGCGCGGTACGCGAAGCCGAGCAGCGCAGCAACACCGCGGCCCGCAAGATCGCCGAGCTGACCGCGGCGCTGCGCTCAGCCCGGGGTGAGGTGGAGCGGCTGGAGCAGTCCCGCGCCGCCGCTGAGCAGGCGCGTACCGCCGACCTGGAAGGGCTCGCGGGCCTGGAGGAGCGGCTGCGGCTCGCCGAGGCCACCCCGATCGAGGAGGAGCCGTCCACCGCCGAGCGGGACGAGCTCGCCGCCGGGGTCGGCTCCGCCCGGCAGAACGAGATGGAGGTACGGCTCGCCGTACGTACCGCCGAGGAGCGGGTACGCGCGCTCTCCGGCCGGGCCGACTCCCTGGCCCGGCAGGCGCGTCAGGAGCGGGCGGCCCGGGAACGCGCCGCGGCCCGCCGAGCGGCCCGCGAG
>JBOGDE010000279.1:0-7629 GCA_050701695.1 Micromonosporaceae bacterium | reverse complement strand
CGTCGTACGCGGCGACCACGGTGGCGCGGCTGACCGCCAGCTGGGCGGCGAGCGCGCGTTCGGCGGGAAGTCGCTGGTCGGCGCCGAGCGTGCCGTCGCCGATCCGTCCTGCGAGCGCGTCGGCGAGCCGGCGGAAGAGCGGCCCGGCCCCGGTCATCCAGTCGCCCAGCAGCTCGGTCAGCGGTACGGCCGCATCAGCCGCGGCCGCATCAGTGGAACGGTCCAATTCCGCCTCCGTTGGCACGGGTGGACTGGTCCGCGCCCCACCAGGCTAGGTCGTATCGCAGAGCAGTCGTATCGCAGAGCAGTCGTATCGCAGAGCAGTCGTATCGCAGAGCAGTCGTATCGCAGAAAGCCGGAGGTGAGGGCCATGCCGTCGACACAGGCGCTACTCGGATTCACACTCGCGTCCCTGGTGCTGATCCTGATCCCGGGGCCGAACCTGGTCTACATCGTCACCCGCAGCGCCACCCAGGGCTGGCGCGCCGGCCTCGCCTCGGCGCTCGGTGTGGAGACCGGCACGCTGGCGCACCTGGGGCTCGCGGCGGTCGGGGTCTCCTCGCTGCTCGCCGCCTCCCCGGTCGCCTTCGCGATCGTGCGGTACGCAGGCGCGGCGTACCTGGTCTACCTGGCGGTGCGGGCATTCCGCTCCCGCTCGACGCTGACCTTCGACGCCGACGCCGACGCGCCGCGCCAGCCGCTGCACCGGGTGTACGCCGACGGGGTACTGGTCAACGTGCTCAACCCCAAGGTGGCGCTGTTCTTCCTGGCATTCCTGCCGCAGTTCATCAGCCCCAGCCAGCCGGCGCTGCCGCAGCTCGCGGTGTACGCCACGGTGTTCCTGGCGCTCGGCCTGCTGCTCGACCTCGGCTACGCCGCGCTCGGCGGCTCGGCCCGGCGCCTGCTCGACGGCCGTACCGGCACCGCCCGCTGGTCGGCTCCCCTCACCGCCGGCATCTACGTAGCCCTAGCCAGCTACGCCCTCCTAGCCTGACCCCCGCCCGCCCCCGCCCCCGCCCCCCGGGCCCCCGCCCGCCCGCCGCCGCCCCGCGCTCCCCATGATCATGAGCCCTCTGATGCTGCTATGACGACATGAGGGGAGCCATGATCATGGAGAGGGTGGCGGGGTGGCGGGGTGGCGGGGTGGTGAGGGCCTGGGGCGGCTGCGGGGGTCGTTGAGCAGTGCTTAATAGGATGGGCGGGTGACGACGCCGCAGAGCCGCAGCCGGATGCCCGCCGACGATCGGCGGCGGCAGCTGGTGGGGATCGGGCTGCGGATGCTCACCGAGCGGCCGATCCAGGAGCTGTCGATCGATCAGGTCGCCGCCGCCGCGGGCATCTCGCGCGGCCTGCTGTTCCACTACTTCCCGAACAAGCGCGCGTTCTACGTCGCCGTAGTACGCGCCGCCGCCCGCCGGATGCTCCGCGAGTGCGAGCCGGATCCCGAGGCGCCGCCCCGGCGACAGCTGGAGCAGATGCTCACCGGATACCTGGGTTTCCTGGAGCGGCGGCGGGACCCGTACGTCGCCCTGTTCCGGGGCACCGCCGGCGGCGCGGACTACGTACGGGAGATCTACGAGGAGACCCGCGACGCGTTCACCCGGCGGGCGCTGCACGCGCTCGGGCTGGACGCCCCGACGCCGCTGGTGGTGCTCGCGGTACGGGCCTGGTTCTGCTTCGTGGAGGACGCCGCGCTGAGCTGGACCGTGGAACGCCCGGTAGAACGCGACGCCCTGGTCGCGGTGCTGGTCAGCAGCCTGGACGCGCTGGTCACCGCCGCCGAGGCCGGCACCACGCCGCAGGGGACCGCGCCGCAGCGGGTTACGCCGTCGGCTCCTCGTTGACGGCGATCTCCTCGGCGCTCAGATCGCCCTCGGTGGTGGGTGCCTCACGGCCGACCATGTCCTTGTCGACGTCTTCGCGTACGCCCTCGTCGGGCTCCACGATCCGGTCGCCGGACTCGGGTGGCCGCGCGGTGTCGGGCTCCTCCCGGTTGAGCCTGCCGCTCAACGGCTCGCCGTGGCGCGCCTCGGCCGGGGTGGTGCCGTACTCGTCCACGCCCATCGGCTCGTCGCCGGGCACCGCGAACCGCTGTGGGTCCTCGTCCTCTGGCCGGCGGGGGCCCTCGTCGTCGGCGGTGTCCGGTATCCCGGCCGCTCCGGGTGGCTGGGCCGGGTCGTTGGCGTCGTACTCGGTCATACCGCCGGCATACCCGTGCCGCACGGGTCTCAACCGCTACGGCACGGCGTCGATCTCGGCCACCTCGTCGGGGGTCAGGCGGAACCCGTACACCTCGGAATTGCTCTTCAAGCGCTCTGGGCGCGACGATTTCGGGATCACGACGATGCCGTGGTCGAGGTGCCAGCGGACCACCACCTGCGCCGGCGTCACCCCGTGCGCGTCGGCGATCCGGGTCAGTGTGGGGTGCCGCAGGTTGGTGCTCTTGAACGGGCTGTAGCCCTCCAGCACGATGCCGCGTTCGCGGTGCTCGGCGAGCCGGCGCGCGTCGTACAGCGACGGGCTCCATTCGATCTGGTTGACCGCCGGGGTCTCGCCGGTCGCCTCGGTCAGCTCGTCGAGCTGGCCGGTGCGGTAGTTGCTGACCCCGATCGCGCGGGCCAGCCCGGACTCGCGCGCCGCGACGAACTCCCGCCAGGTCTCCGGCGAGGCGCCACCGGGCGGCCAGTGGATCAGCCACAGGTCGACATACTCGGTGTCGAGCGCGCGCAGGCTCGCGGCCAGCGTGTCACGTGCGGCGCCTGCCAGCCGTGGCGGCAGCTTGGTGGTGACAAAGACTTCTTCCCTTGGTACGTCACTGTCGCGGATCGCACGCCCCACCTCGGCCTCGTTGCCGTACATGGTGGCGGTGTCGATGTGGCGGTAGCCGAGTTCGAGCGCGTGCCGGATCGCCGCGTACCCGGTCTCGCCGCCGAGCCGCCAGGTGCCGAGCCCGAACAGCGGCATCTCGACACCGCCGGGCAGGCTCACGGTGCGTACGTCGGTGGAGGTCATGACACCCGTTCTACCCGGTCCGGGACTGTTCTACCTGCGGCAGCCGGCCCAGGTCGCGGCGAAGTATCAGCACGCGTCAGCACAGCGTCACCAAATGATCTTGCCGAAGATCCCTGTCCCCTAGGTTCCGGCCACTGAGCAACGCAACACGGACCGGGGAACCGACTACGGTGCCAGATGTTGAGCGCGACAGGGAAGGTGACCCGCTTCATGGCTGATGTTGAGTACTACCAGGTTTCCACCACCACGGACTCTGAGGATGCTGCTGCCGCGCTGGCGCGGTCAGCGGTTGAGGCGCGGGTCGCGGCATGCGGGCAGGTGGTGGGGCCGATCAACAGCGTGTATTGGTGGGAGGGGAAGGTGGACAACTCGGCCGAGTGGCTGGTGTTGTTCAAGACGGCCGCAGACCGTTGTGACGCGTTGGTGGAGCACGTGCGCGGGGTTCACTCGTACGACGTACCGGAGATCATCTGCACCCCGGTGACAGGCGGCAATCCGGCCTATCTCACATGGGTCGGTGAGGAGACCCGGCCTCGCTAGATGGGCTTCGCCGCTCAGACGAGTGCGGTTGCGAGGCGGTCATCGAGATCGGCAAGAACGCCAATCTCGCGCAGGTGGGGTTGGATCAATCGGCGTAGGCCGCGCAGGCGGTCTGCGCCGATGCTGACTTCCTGGGTCGTGGTTGCCGTCAGCGCACGGCTCGCCAGGTCGGCGCCCTGGTCGTAGCTGTGTCGGTGGATCGATGCCGTCGCAAGGTCCGCAAGGATGATCGCCTTGACCTTCGCATCGTTCGGTCCGAGCCCTTCCAGCACGCTATCTGCGGTGGGACCAAGTCGTGGGTGATCGAGCCGGGTGAAGGTCGTGACAGCCATGCTGCCGAGTCTGCTGCTGGAGAAGAACGCGGTCCATGCCCGCTCATGCTGCGGCCTGGCGTAGTCGTACGCCGTCGTGGCGCGATCCAGTGCCCGCAACGCGTCCGTGGTCTCGTGCAGCGACGCGCGCACTTCCGCTTCACGGGCTGCCAACCAGGAGCGGGTAGCGGCGGATGTGGGTGCACGGGTGTGTTGTTGCGCTGCGGCCAGAAGGTCGCGCGCCTGGGATCGTTCGCCCGCCGCCTCGGCGAGATAGCTGCGGTAGCCGAGCACGCAGGCTGTGAGCGCGGTGTCGCCTGCGTCGTGGGCGGCGCTGGCGGCGAGAGCGTAGAACCGGCGGGCCGTCGACCGGTCGTTGCGGTCGAAGGCGAACCAGCCGTAGAGCGCCGTGGCTTCGCCGATCGTGGCGAGGAGCCTTCCTCGTAGTTTCTCGGGCGGCGAGCCAGCGAGGAGTTGGCTTAGTCGTTCGATGTGCAGCCGTAGACCTTGTGCAAGCTGGCGTGCGGGTACGAATTCCTCGCGCCGGAAGTGGTCGAGGGTGTCGTGTTCCAGTTGATCAACGTCGGCGGTGGTGAGCCGGCTGGGGTTCGCCAGTGCTCGGGTGAGCCGTTCCCACGGTTCGCCTGAGGCGCCGGCTGCCGTCACAGATCCCACAGCCAGGCCCCCTGCCAGCAGGGTGCGCCGCTTCACGTCTTCCTCCTCGGGTTGCTGCTCCTCTCCAAAGCTACGAGGTTCAGGGCTGGGTTCCGATACGCGGGGCTCATGGGGCAATTCGAACCACGCGTATGACGACGGCATGCCTAGTGCCTTCGCCCATCGCACCAACGTGTCAAGGTCACGGACTCGGTTGGTGCCGCGTTCGATACGGCATACCTGTACTTGTGAAATGCCTACCCGAGCGGCCACCCGCTCCTGAGACAGCGGCTTGTGATGGTCCGGGTGTTGCCGGTAGGCGCGGCTGACCTCGCCCATGTCGCGTGTCGCACGGGCGGCTTCCATCGTGGCGTGTGACCAGAAGCCTTCCGTGGCAGCAGGATCGGGAGGCTCAGTCTGGGCGTGCCGTGAACACACCGAACATGCGGCGGACGCGTTGTCTCGCGCGAGCACCGTAGTACACGCGCACATCGCGCACGCGCAACGCCGATCGCCGCTCATCCGCACCCGATTCCACGCGTTGGTGATTTCGTCCCCACGGACAGTAGACAAGATCGCGCCGCGGGCTGGCTACCCCTCCTGGGCGCGCCTATACGTGGCACGTATACGCAGGTTCGCCCTATACGCGTCACGCCTAGCAGTAGTCGGTCGAACACCACAAGCTATGTCCGCGCTCAGCGTTCGGCCCAGCGGACGCTGATCAGTCTGCAAGTCGGGCGTGACCCGCGACAGGGTTGCGTCCCATACCCCCGAGGGGCGGACATGAAGCAGCGGCCGAAGACCGTGCAGGTGGTGGCGGTGCCGTATGGCGGCGCGAGGGAGGTCGCGGCGTTGGATCTCAAGCACCACACCCGTAACCCGTGGACGGGACGATGCCGGTGCGGTGAACCGTTCGCGACGTGCCACACGCGGCAGCAGGCGATTGCCTGCCTGACGGCGGAGAGCCCGGCGTGACTGCTCCGGATGATCCATGGCTGCCCACCGACGACGCCTGGTTGCTGCGAGGGCTCCTGACCTGCGACCGGTGCGAGCGGTTGATGTTGCCGGCGTCCGACCGGCAGGGCGTACGGCTGTATTCCTGCGGACCGCATTGCCCACAGCCCGATCTGTCGGCGCGGTCGGTGGAGCAGGACATGCGCCTTGGTGCGTTGGTGCGAGGTGTGACGACTCTGTACCCGGACACGGCGCATGTGAAGGCCGGCTCCTACGCAGCGCCGCTCGGGTACGGCGAACGCCCCCCGATTGACGCGGACGACCTGCGGCGTTGGGAGCAATGCGACGTGACCGATCAGCGGGCGGTGGTGCGTGCCGCGTACGTGGCGATCCGAATCACGGTGGACGGCGCGGTACGGCCGGTGTGGCAGCACAACACGGTGGATTTGGCCCGCCGGGTGGTGACGGCGGTCGGCCGATGATGGTGGAGCCCAAGCCGCCTCCGGCCGCCGTGCCGGCGCCGCCGCAGGAATGCGTCAACTGCCGGTATCTGATCGCGCCGACCGAGACGGGTTGGACGCACATTGACACCGGAGGGGCGGACGCGGGCTGGATGTGCCCGCCTCCGCACATGACGCTCGCGGCACCTGCCGCACCGCCCGTCGAGGTGGTGGGGCAGGCACCGGACCCCTCGCCAGGCCCGCCTGCCTCACCGCCCAACCCGACACGAGCCCAGCGGCTGACGGAGATCCCACCGTCACCACGACGCGACCCGCAGGCCGGACCGCCGTCGCCTAAGCGCGGGGCGGGAGTGAATCCCACCGGCCGTCCCATCGTTTCCCGTCCCGGCAAGCAGTGAACCGAAGGAGGACCCCGTCATGCGTGATCCGTTCGGCGGCTGGACCAGCCGCTTCCCGCAGAGCCCGTCCGGTGGCCGCATCATTCCGGACCCGGCGTCACCGAGCCAGATGCGGCCATTCGGGTTGCGGTTCACCAGTACCGCACCTGTCGTGGAGGCCAAGCACCAGAAGCCACCGACTCGCCAGAACCTGACCAAGCCCACCACCTACACCACGGACGGCAAGAACCCGACCGTGCAGCCCGACACCGAGCCTTACGTGGTCATCGACTAGAAGGAGCTCGACGACGGTGACGGTGCTGATGCTGGCAGAGGCCGGGGACGCCACGGCGGACCTGATGGCTGCCGAGTTGCAGCGCCGGGGGCCGGCGGTGTCGCGGGTCGACACCGCCGACTTCCCCCGGCGACTGCGGATGGTCGCCCCGCCAGGCGCGGGATGCCTGTGGATCGACGGGTACGGCGTGCACCTGACCGAGGTACGCAGCGTTTATCGGCGCAGCCCGGCGTTCTTCGACATGGCGCCGAGGATGTCCGCGCCGGAGCGCCGCTTTGCCGAGGCCGAGGCGGTCCAGGGGTTCGGCGGCGCGCTGGCGGCGGCGTTGCGGTGCCCGTGGATCAACCACCCGTCGCGGGTCGCGGACGCGACGTACAAGCCGGTGCAACTGGACGTGGCCGCCACCGTGGGCATGCGGGTGCCACGCACGCTGATCACGAATGACGGTAAGGCGGCAGCGGCGTTCGCCGCCGAGGTCGGGCAGGTGATCTACAAGCCGATGAGCCTCGGCGTGATCGCCGAGCAGAGCTTGGTGCACGTCGTGAACGCCACCCGCCTGTCCACCGCCGACATCGATCCGGTGGCGATCGGTCGCACCGCCTGCATGTTCCAGGAATGGGTACCCAAGACCTACGACGTACGGCTCACCGCCGTGGGCCGGAAGTGCTTCGCGGTCGCCATCCGCACCGACGACCGCGCCGCGCATGCCGATTGGCGCGCCAACTTCGACGCGCTCGCCTACGAGATCGTGCACGTACCGGACGACATACGCGTCCAAGTGGCCGCCTACCTCGATAGATTCGGGTTGCTCTTCGGCGCGTTCGACTTCTCCGTCACCGATGACGCCTGGTGGTTCCTCGAATGCAACCCGAACGGACAGTGGGGATGGCTGCAAGAAGAGACCGGGCTACCAATCGCGGCGGCCCTTGCTGACCTGCTGACAGGAGCAGACCAATGATCGACTGGCAGCCCCGTGCCCTCGCGCTCGCCGACCAGCTCACCGACAGCGGCGAACTACGCGGCAA
>JBOGDE010000278.1:0-7638 GCA_050701695.1 Micromonosporaceae bacterium | reverse complement strand
CGCCCTGACAGACCCGACCCGGCCGACCCTGCGAACCCCGACTCCCTCCTGAAGGAGGGATCCCTCTTCCGCATGGAGACCTCATGGCTAACAGCAAACCCCGTCCGGCTCGCGGTGATCCGCTGCGCGACGCGCGGCGCCTGACCGCGCGCGACCGGCAGATCCTGGCCTGGCTGGCCGAGCACTACGTGCTGAGCACCGAGCAGATCGCCCGCGCCCTGTTCACCTCCCACCGGTACGCGCAACGACGCCTCGCGCTGCTGCACCGCATCGGCGCGACCTGTCGGTTCGCGTTCGCCCGCACCCCCGAAAGCGGCCCCGGCGCGGGCTCCTACCGGCACACTCTCGGCTCCCTCGGCGTGCTGCTGTACCCCACCCCGTACACCGACCCCGACAACCCCGCCGCCCGGCCACCCAAGACCCTCCTCGAACGCCGCGCCCGCATCATGCGCAGCCCCCGCCTGGATCACCTGCTCGGCGTCAACAGCTTCTTCACCGACCTGCACGCCGCCACCCGCCGCCGGCCCGGGCGGCGGCTGGCGCGCTGGTGGTCCGAACAACACGCCACCAACGTTTTCGCCGCCTACCCCGGCGCGCGGATCCGCCCCGACGGGCACGGCGTGTGGACCACCGGCGGCGCGACGGTCGGGTTCTTCCTCGAACACGACCAAGGCACCGAGCACCTCGCACGTGTCCTGGGCAAACTAGCCGGCTACGAACGGCTCGCCGTCGACGGGCCGCGCTACCCCGTGCTGTTCCGGCTGCCCGGCCCCCGCCGCGAAACCCACCTCCTGCAGGCCCTCGCCGGCGCCAGACTGCCCATGCCCGTGGCCACCTCCGTCCACCACACAGACCCCGCCGGGCGCGTCTGGGCGCTGCCCGACGCGCCGGGCGGCAGGGCGGCGCTGCACGAACTGCCCAGCGACCACGGACCCGACATCGCACTCAACCCGGCCAGGTTCGGCGGCGACCCCGACGACGCCGCGCCACCATGTGACGGCCAGCGATAGTTGACACTTCCCAGCACAACTTGACACTCGGCTACCCGACTCATGGTCTTGACCTTGGTCTGCCCTCCTTACGGGGCCGAAGAGACGGCGACGATCAACATGGAGAGCCTCGCGGGTTCTTCAGGTGGTTCGTGCTGATCGCGGTCGCGGCTTCTGGTAGCAAAGTGCCGCCGGCCATCGCCGCGCTCAGTGGTGGCCGACACCCCTGCGGCATCGGCGATCCGAAGGTCGTCTCGGCCGCTGGTGGACAGTTCAGCTCAGGGCTTGCCTGAGAATGGCGACCTCGCTCTCCTTCGGGGGTCCAGCGCTGCCAGAGTGCCATTCGACGATGAGACGCTGGCCGGGCGACAGTTCGTAGATGCGCACAGCGCGGCTGGCTACAACAGACCCGTAGTCGCGTCCACCGGCGCCCAGCATCTCGACCAATGGGAGGTCGAAGGTCGTGGCGAGATCGTTCCATGCTCGCCCGAAGGCAAACACGTCGTGGACAGGCAACTCCACGATGGGCTGCCACACGAACTCGTCAACAACGTTCGGCGGGGGATGCATGGGCGCAGTGGCTGTTGTCAAGTGCCACGGATATGCCTCGAAGATCAGCATGTCGTCGTATGTCGCCGCGCTGTCCTGCAGCCAGCGACACGTGAACGCCAGCCGTGCCCGGGAGTAGAGGTTAGGACCCACCTCGTCGATCCAGGGCGCACGAAGGTAGGGCCCGCTCCTGGCCCAAGCGCTGTAGCAGCCGGCCTGGCGAATCTCGTCGGCGAAGATGCCATCTCGGGCCTGGAACTGCGGATAGTACTGACCGGGGTGAAGACCCAGAATCACGAGACGGGGCGGTGCCGCCTGGCTTTGAAGGTCGCCGATATACGGCTCGGGGAAGCCGTCACGCCTGACCTGGCCGAGGCCGTCACCGTCATACGAGGCGAACCATCGTGGCAGTGGCTCTGGCATGGGATCTTCCCCCGAAAGCCAGGCATCAACGTGTTCATCCCAGAACGCCGCCACCCGCGCGCGTGCCGAAGTCATGCCCGAGAGGGTAGTGACTTGCGACAGTCCCAGGTGGCGACGCGTCGCCACGCCCGCCTCGACTGAGCTGCCCGGCCCCCAGCGCGCAGCGGGCTGTTCACGCCACCCACAGGGCCAGCCGGTGCCGTGCCCAAATATCGGGTTGCCGTCGAGCGCAGCGGCTGGGCAACATGGATCACCGTGGGAGCAAATGAGCCCGAAGAGGACTGGTCCGTCGCGGATCTGGAGGTCCTGCTGAGCGTCGCTAAGATCAATCTCGACGAGTCGACGCGCTGCCATCAGACTGGCTCTCCGCGCGCCGCGCTGGTGATGCTTGCCGGTGCGCTTGAAGCAGTGCTGCTCGGAAGTGTGATCGCCTACGAGGACGAGTGGCGCGCGGCCGGGCACCAACTGAAACGGCCTGCCAGCCGGGCGACGCTGCGGGACCTCACCACGCTCGCACGCGACGCGGGGTGGCTCACCCAGCCCGTAACGGACGAGGCTATCCGGATCCTCAACGCAGCCCGCAACATGGCCGCGCACCCAGGCGCGTACGTGCGCCGAATGCGACAGGTTGCGGACTTCGACTTGGGCGACCCCGCAGGCTACGAGGTCACGTACCACATCGTGGTGCGGACCTGCCAGGAACTCTTCGCCACGCTCGGCCGGATTTCACCTGCTGGCCCCACGGGATCCGACGGACAGTAGAACGGCACCTCCTCCAAAGGTGAGGGCGTGGAACCCACAAGGACCATGGCGTCACGCGGCACCGACCTGGTTATCTCACTGCGTGACCAGTACTTCGGGCGAGGCGGAAGTCCACAAAGCCATCCAGCCTGTCTACCCCTTCAACACCCCCGGCGAGACGATAGTGCTCTTTCAGGGTCCGTTGGGCGGCATTCTCGCCGCAGATGTGCCTGGTGTTGTTGAGCTTCGCTGCTCACCTGAAATCGATCTTGTGTGGCGCATCGGCCAAGAGCGACTGATGCCCCAGGTGCTCAACCGCTTCAACCGCGAAGATGGCGTGGACCTGCGCCTTGACCTACCTGAGGGTGAGCAAGTCGCGCTCGGCCATTTGCGTGATTCGACCTTCGACGGCACTGCTACGCGAGTGCGAGGGTGGCTCAATCAGCTGAACATCGGCTCAGCCACCACGCCACTTGACAGAGTGGTGGTTCACTGGCTGAACCTGCCACGCCTCGCGAGTCCGCACTGGATTGAAAGCGACGGGACCCAGTGGTCCGGACGTTGGGAAGCCGATGTCAGCGGCTGGAAGCTCACCCTCGACCGCAGGAAGGACCACCGCGACGTATGGCATGCGATCCGCGACGACCAAAGCGCCGCCATGACGCACGTCATGGAGATCCGCCGTGCGGACGGTCAACCGTTCGCCGTGGCCGACGTCGAGCCGATCCATAACGCTCTCCAGTTTGGAATGTCGTTCGCGCTCGGGCGCTGGGTCCCACCAGCGTTGCCGGTCGGCTTCGACACGCGAGGACAAAGGGCATGGGGCCACTGGCTCCCTTGTTCTGCGAGCAAGGAGCCAACCACGGGCTAGCGTGGTGGCACTACCAGCGCGATGAAGATCTACGCGACTACCTGACAAGGCTCATCCCGGCATTCGCGGACCCGGATCGCTCCAACACAGCCCGCATGCTCATGGCGACGGCCGTGCTGGTCAACCGGACGGGCTTCGTCGAACAGCGGATCATGACCGCCTTCTCAGCGATCGAGCACCTGGCCTGGGTCAGATTCGTACTCGAAGGCGGCACGTCGAAGCGGCAGTACGAAGAGGAGCTTCGTGGTGCCGGCAACCGCCTGAAGCGCCTACTGCAAGATGCCCACATTCCGATCGACATCGACCCACAGGTCCACCCGGCGCTGGCTCAGTTCGCCGCGGACAAAGCCAGCGGCGGGGCACCCCTCGACGGCCCGACCGCCGTCGCATACGTGCGCAACAGGTTGGTTCACCCAGACGCGCGAAGGGATGACATCTACCGCCGCAGACCGATGCTCTCCGAGTCGTGGCTTCTCACCCGCCACTACCTCGTGCTGCTGCTCCTGCACTGGATCGGCTACACAGGTCTCTATCAGAAAGTGCTGGGACCCGGAGGGTGGGCCGGCGAGGTCGAACCCGTTCCATGGGTCTAAACGCCCAAACCAGTCAGGAGCCAAGGCATGGAGGTGAGGCCGCGGCGGGCGAAGGCCCACATGGGTAGGCGCCGCGACCAGCGAGTGATTCGCGCGGCGCCCACTTCTGATGCCGCTATAGGTTGTCAATCCGCCGGGACAGGTCGTCGGCGGAATCGTCGAGCCGGGGGCGAAGCGTGGCGTAGTGGCCGTACCCGGTGGTGATGAACGGCCACCTGGAGTGGAGATAGGCGGGCAGGCCGCCGCCGGGTTTGGGCTTGTTCGGGTCGGGCCGCAGCAGCGGCGCCGAGCGGGGCTCGCCGTGGGTGACGCGGGTCCAGACCCAGACCGATGCGAGCAGGCGTTTGCGGTCTGCCCAATCGATGTGCAGGGATGCCTTGCCGTTGACCGGCTTGCCGACCAGGTCGCCGGTCAGCTCGTGCCACTGGTGGGGTGTGATCGACCAGGCGGCCATCGCCTGGCGGCGTCTGCCGTAGTCGACGAGGCTGGCGGAGGTGTCCATCATGTGGGCGACTGCGTCGAGTGCGGCGTGGAACGCGCTCAGTCGGGACTGCTGGCGAAGCTGGGTGGTGATGGTGATGACGGCGTGGCGGGACATTCCCCAGGACAGGCCGAGCAGCGGCCCGGCCCGGCGGACGCTTCCGCCGGCGCAGATGCGGGCCAGCAGCACGGTGACGGCGCGACGCAGGAACCGCTCTGGCAGGTCGGTGAACGCGGCGAAGTACTCGTGGTACCACTCGGCCGGCAGGTACTGCGGGATGTGCTGCGGGCCAAAGCGCACAGGTCGCGCCGGCGGATGGGTTCGGCGGGGTTGCACCCCGGTGCGTTCGATCACATGCTGGGCGCCGACGTCGGGGCCGACGGCTTCTTGCAGCCCGGGCGAGCAGTAGCCGTCACCGGCCAGGAACCTGCGGATCCATCCCCGAGTAAACGGGGCGGCGTCGATGAGCGGGCGCAGAAGGTGGCGCACGGTGTCTGGGTCACCGCCGGCGAGGACACGGTCCGCGGCGGCGAGTAACGCCGCGGACGGCTCGGGGTGCAGGGGCGGCTTGTCGTAGATGACGATCTCGATCGCGCGGCGGCCCGCGGCGCGAACCGACGCGATGTGCTGGCGCACCTGGCGGACGTGGTGGTCGAGCACGTCGGCGTGCGCGGGGTCGGCGACCAGGTCCCGGCCCGCCGGCCACGACGCCTGAAGCAGGCCGGACAGGATGCGCAGGTCCACGAAGTATCGAGGGGCCGTGGTGGGTTGTGCGACGCTGTCGAACTCGCGCGGGTCCTCGGCGCCGAGCAGGTCGAGGATGCGCTGCTGCAGCCGTAGCAGTTCCCGCAGATCCGGGCCGGGCGGCGGCTCCCCTTCGGGGTTGTCGAGTCGTTGGCCGCACGGCCGGTAGCGCGGTGGCCCGAGGACCGGGATGCGGTTGCGGCACGCGGTGGGGTGGGTGACGGGGTGCGCGGCCAGCGGCAGCAACTGCGGGTTGCCGGGTTCCCGCAGGCCGGACAGGTGTGGCGGAGTAGGCGTTGGTGGGTCGGGCAGGCGAAGACGACGGGTAGGCGCCACAGTTTGCGCCACGCCCCGCCGTGGCGCTGCTGGATGGTGCTGCCGTCGCCGGCCAGGCAGTCGGGGCAGTAGCGAGTGGATCGCGAACACCCAGTTCTCCGCGATGAACAGCCCGTGGACCTGACGCTGCCGGCCCCGGAACTCCGCGCCCAGCGGCGGGTAGCGGCGCGCGAGGCTGGCCAGGGTCAGCGCGGTCACCTCGTTGATGGACAGGCGGGTCGCGGCGGCGAACGTCGCAGCCATGTCGGGGTCGAGGGTGAGGATGCGGCTGAAGGCCACCGTGCTCTGCTTGCGGCTGTTGAGCCCGGTCAGGATTGCCAGGCGGGTCGGGGACAGCTCGAGGCGGTGCGCTAAGCGCAGCACGTAGCCGGGCAGCGACTCGTCCGGCAACGGGTCAAGGCTGCGCGGCAGCGGCTGGACTGTCACGGGGACTCCCGCGCGCTGGTGATTCCCTTGTCGTCGAAGACCTTGTTGCGTGCCCGTCCGCGCTTGCTTCGAGCGCTGGTCGCTGGTCGCGGTGGAACGTCGGGCACCTCACCGGCGGCCTCGTCCCGGCCTGTCGCATCGCCGAGGTTGATGTCGAGGCCGTCGAGCAGCCCGTCGGTGAGGCGCTCGGCGCCGGTGTCGATCGCGTGGCCGCAGCCGTCCTCGATGAGCCGTTCCAGCAGCCCGACGATGCCGCCGGTGCGCCGAAACAGGTACTCGGGCATGGTGCCGGCGGTGAGCATGCCAGGTTCGGCGTGCAGCAGCCGCAGCTGCGCCTCGATCCCGGCGAGGTGGGCCACCCACGCGGCGGTCTCCTGCGGGGTGTCGTAGCGGAACGGGCCGAGCTCGACCAGGTCGAAACGGCGCTGCGTCTGGGTGGCTGCCTCGTCACCGTGGCCCGTGTGGTCGGCGTGGGCGGGGAAGTCCCACCGGCCGCTCGCCGAACGCTGGCCCTCCCGCAGCAGGCCCGACTGTGGGATGCCGACCCCGATCAGCACCAGCGTGACGTGCATGCTCATCAGGCTGCGCAGCAGGTCCAGGGCGTCACGGTCGGCCTCGCGGTGCATCCGTAACCGGCTGACGTCATCGAGTATCAGGACCTTCGTGGCGTGCTCGTAGAGCGAGGTCCGCACCACGGCCACCAACTGCGCCAGGGTCATCTTCCGGTACGGCGCGCCGTAGAAGCCCAGGATCGCCTCGCACACGCTCTTCGGGGTCGCGGTGACCGGGGTCTGCACGTAGGCCACGGTGGCCAGCAGGTCCCGGGTCCCGGGCACCGCGTCGGGGTTGATCTGCCCGTGCAGATCCAGCCACTGGTCCTCGAACGCCGCGGCGACCTCGCAGGCCGTCTCGGTCTTCCCCTGGTACCCACCACCGTTGATCATGAGGCCGGCGCGGGTGGTCGGCTTGTGCTTGAGCGCGTTGTTCTGCAACCGCGACCACATCACCCGTGACACCGCGGCGCTCATCGGGGTCTCCTGGATGGCCAGGTTGGCGTGGGTGGCGGCCCGGTGCAGGTCGTGCAGCATCCTCCCCCGCGGGCTCAACGCGCGGTACTCGCCGGAGGTGAGCCGCGGCGCCGGCATGAAGGCGCGTCGGGTGGTCCGCCAGCGCGCCCACCCGGCGGCGGTCTCCCGGTCGCTGGCCGGCCCAGGCAGCGTAAACGGCGCCACGGTCTGCTCGCCACCGGTGTTCATACGTCCTGGCCCGACGGCGTCTCGCCCTCATCGGGCAGGATCAGCAGGCTCCGGCGACGCAACCCGTCGCCGAGCCGCGGAGGCGGCTGCGGAGGCCCAGTGACGGCCTGTTCTCGACGGCGGCGCCTTTCGGCGTCCACAGCCTCGACGCTGGCGCGTGCCCGATCGGCCCGCCGCAGCGGCACCACCGCGGCGACGTGGTCACCGGTCGCCTGCGCTGGCGCCGCTG
>JBOGDE010000277.1:0-7673 GCA_050701695.1 Micromonosporaceae bacterium | reverse complement strand
CACGACCGCGGCGGCCACCGCGGCAGACGCCGCGACGACACCGACCATGACATGGCGGATTCTCACGAATTTCCTCCCCAGGAGCTCGGACCCAACTCGCGTGATCTAACGCGAGGCGCCGGGTGCCCCGCCAGAGGGGAAATCCGAATGAGGCCGCGTTTTAAGCAAGATTTATGGCCGTCGTACGGTGTGCCCGGCGATCCTCCGGCCCGCGGGCGCGGCCGGCGCCGGCACGGCGGGCCCGACGCCGGCTTGGCGGGCGGCCGGCGGCTACGGGTGGGTCATCCGCAGCACGTCGAGGGTCTCGTCCAGCTGCTCCTCGGTGATCCGGCCGGCGGCCACGTGGCCACGCTCGACCACCACCTGGCGGATGGTCTTCCGCTCGGCGAGCGCCTGCTTGGCGATCGCGGCGCCTTCCTCGTACCCGAGATAGCGGTTGAGTGGGGTCACGATCGACGGCGAGCCTTCGGCGTACTCCCGGCAGCGGTCGGGGTTGGCGGCGATGCCGGCGACGCAGCGGTCGGCGAACAGCCGGCAGACGTGCGCCAGCAGCCGGATCGACTCGAGGACGTTGCGTGCCATCACCGGCAGCATCACGTTCAGCTCGAAGTCGCCGGCGGCGCCGGAGAACGCCACCGCGGCGTCGTTGCCGACCACCTGGGCGGCGACCTGGCGTACCGCCTCGCAGAGCACCGGGTTCACCTTGCCGGGCATGATCGAGGAGCCGGGCTGCAGGTCGGGCAGCCGCAGCTCGCCGAGCCCGGCGCGCGGCCCGGAGCCCATCCAGCGGATGTCGTTGGCGATCTTGAACAGCCCGACCGCGACGGTACGCAGCTGCCCCGACAGTTCGACCAGGCCGTCCCGGGCGCCCTGCGCCTCGAAGTGGTTGCGCGCCTCGGTGACCGGCAGCCCGGTACGCTCCCGCAGCTCCTCGACCACCCGGGCGGCGAACCCGGGCGGCGTGTTGATCCCGGTGCCCACCGCGGTGCCCCCCAACGGCAGCTCCGCCAGCCTCGGCACGGTGCCGGTGACCCGCTCGACGCCGTACCGCAGCTGCGCGGCGTACCCGGCGAACTCCTGGCCCAGGGTGACCGGGGTGGCGTCCATCAGGTGGGTACGCCCCGCCTTCACCACCTCGGCGAACTCGGCGGCCTTGTCTTCGAGGGCCTCCGCGAGGTCGGTCAGCGCCGGCACCAGCTGCTGCGCGACCGCGGCGGTCGCGGCGAGATGGATCGACGACGGGAACACGTCGTTGGACGACTGCGACGCGTTGACGTCGTCATTGGGGTGTACGGGCTGCTTGAGATGCTCGCTGGCCAGCGTCGCGATCACCTCGTTGGCGTTCATGTTCGACGACGTGCCGGATCCGGTCTGGAACACGTCGACCGGGAAGTGGGCGTCGTACCGCCCGTCGGCGATCTCCCCCGCGGCGGCCACGATCGCCTCGGCGATCTCGGCGGGGATCACCCCGAGCTCGGCGTTCACCGTCGCGGCGGCGGCCTTGATCTGCGCCAGCGCGGCGATGTGCGCCGGCTCCAGGGTGGCGCCGGAGATCGGGAAGTTCTCCACCGCGCGCTGGGTCTGCGCCCGCCACTTGGCCCAGACCGGCACCCGTACCTCGCCCATGGTGTCGTGTTCGACCCGGTACGCCTCTGAGTTGGTCATGCCCTCATGGTGCCCGGCTCGGCGTACGCGCGCATCGATCTCCAGCCCGGCGCCCGCATCGATGGGGCCTGGCGCCCGCTCGATCTGGGCCTGGCGTCCGCTCGATCTGGGCCTGGTGCGGAATCGGTCAAATCCACTGATTGCGATCCTGGGCTCGCACTCAGTGGCGAGATGCGGGACACGTACGGAGGGTCCCACCTCCCAGTGGGCCAGACCTGGTAGTTTGCCCACGGCGCCCGTTTCACAAAGCGGACGTGACCCTAGACCGAGCAACCCGGGGGTTTCTCCGATGACCTATCCGAACGACCCGTACGGCGGACAGCCGGGCGGGCAACAGCAACCCGGCTACGGTGCACCGCAGCAACCCGGCTACGGTGCACCGCAGCAGCCGGGCTACGGTGCGCCGCAGCCCGGTGGCTATCCCGCCCCGCAGCCGCAGGGCCAGCCGTACGGCGGCGGGTACGGCCAGCCGGCTCCCTACGGTGGTGGCGCCCCGATGGGTCAGCCCGCCAGCATGGGCACCCGTCTCCTGGCGCGCCTGATCGACGGCGCCCTGTTCTTCGTCCCGATCATGCTGCTCGGCTGCATCGCCGGTGCGGTCGCCGGCGGTACCGGCGACCCCAACACCGCGGGCGCCACGGTGGGCATCTTCTACCTCATCTACGGCCTTGGGATCATCGGCTTCTACGTGTACGAGATCACCATGATCGGCGCCAAGGGCGCCACGCTCGGCAAGAAGTGGCTGGGCGTGAAGGTCGTCGACGAGCAGACCGGGCAGGTCCCCGGCATGGGTGCCGGCTTCATGCGCTGGCTGATCCCCTTCGTCGGTGGCATCGCCTGCGGCATCGGCGCGCTGGTCGTCTACCTGTCGCCGTTCTTCGACAACAGCGGCAAGCAGCAGGGCTGGCACGACAAGGTCGCCAAGACCCTGGTGATCAGCACCAAGTAACTCGCGCAAGCCCATAAGGGCCTGGTCGCCTCTGGCGACCGGGCCCTTTGCCGCATGGTGACCCCGCCCCGCGCCGCGGCTGCGCGGCGGACCATAAGATCTTGGTAAGTTAGTGCTCGATTCGGGCACTAACTTACCAAGATCCGTCAACGTCACCGGGTGCTGATCTGGAGGGTCGGCTTCGATGCGGGGCGGGAGGTCTCGGCGAAGCAGTCGTTGCCCTTGTCGTCCACCACGATGAACGCCGGGAAGTCCGCCACCTCGATCTTCCAGACCGCCTCCATACCCAGCTCCGGATACTCCAGGACGTCGACCCGCTTGATGCACTCCTGCGCGAGCCGCGCGGCGGGGCCACCGATCGAGCCGAGGTAGAAGCCGCCGTACCGCTGGCACGCCTCGGTGACCTGCGCCGACCGGTTGCCCTTGGCGAGCATCACCATCGAGCCACCCGCGGCCTGGAACCGCGCCACGTACGAGTCCATCCGCCCGGCCGTCGTCGGGCCGAAGCTGCCGCTCGCGTACCCCTCGGGTGTCTTCGCCGGGCCGGCGTAATAGACCGCGTGGTGGCGCAGGTAGTCGGGCATCGGCTCCCCCGCCTCCAGCCGCTCGGCGATCTTCGCGTGGGCGATGTCGCGGGCGACCACCAGCGGACCGGTGAGCGAAAGCCGGGTCTTCACCGGGTAGCGGGACAGCTCGGCGCGGATCTCGTCCATCGGCCGGTTCAGGTCGATGTGCACCACGCCGTCGTCTGAAAGCGACTCTGGCTCGACCTCCGGCAGGAACCGCGCCGGGTCGCGTTCCAACTGCTCCAGCCACACACCCTCGGCGGTGATCTTGCCGAGCGCCTGCCGGTCGGCGGAGCACGAGACCGCGATCGCCACCGGGCAGGACGCGCCGTGCCGGGGCAGCCGGATCACCCGTACGTCGTGGCAGAAGTACTTGCCGCCGAACTGTGCCCCGATCCCGAACTCCCGGGTCAGCTGGTGCACCCGCTGCTCCAGCTCGATGTCCCGGAACCCGTGCCCTTCCGGCGACCCTTCGGCCGGCAGGCTGTCGAGATAGTGGGCGGAGGCGTACTTGGCGGTCTTGAGGGCGTACTCGGCGCTGGTGCCGCCGACCACGATCGCCAGGTGGTAGGGCGGGCAGGCGGCCGTACCGAGGGAGCGCAGTTTCTCGTCCAGGAAGGACATCATCCGCTGCGGGTTCAGCACGGCCTTGGTCTCCTGGTACAGGAAGCTCTTGTTCGCCGAGCCGCCGCCCTTCGCCATGAACAGAAATTTGTACGCGTCGTGCGCACCGTCGGCGTACAGCTCGATCTGGGCGGGGAGGTTGGAGCCGGTGTTCTTCTCGTCCCACATGGTCAGCGGCGCGAGCTGTGAATACCGGAGATTCAGCGTGGTGTACGCGTCGTACACGCCGCGCGCGATGTGTTCGGCGTCGCGCCCGTCGGTGAGCACCGAGCCGCCGCGCTTGCCCATCACGATCGCCGTACCGGTGTCCTGACACATCGGCAGGACCCCCGCCGCGGCGATGTTGGCGTTGCGCAACAGGTCGAGCGCGACGAACTTGTCGTTCGCCGACGCCTCGGGGTCGTCGATGATCGACCGCAGCTGCGCCAGGTGCGCCGGCCGCAGGAAGTGCGCGATGTCCTGCATCGCGGTGGCGGTGAGCAGCCGCAACGCGTCGGACTCGACGGTCAGGAACCGCCGCCCCGCGGCCTCCGTGACACTCACCCCATCGGCCGTGACCAGCCGATACTCGGTCGTGTCCTCACCCAGCGGAAGCAGATCTGTGTACGCGAACTCCGGCATGACCGGAGCCTAATGTCTAGTAAATGAGGCCGGTTCAGCGCGTCGCTGGCAAGGCGGACGACGACGGCTGTGGCGGAGCCACCGCCTAGGAGGACAACGCGGCCAGCGACGTGCTGGGCCGGCCCTACCAGGGGGCGTAGCCGACGGCGCGGCCGCTGGCGAGGATGAGCCCGCCAGCGTCGGCGCCAATCACCGCCGCCTGCGACTTCCACGCTTTGACGATGCCGCCACCGCGGGAGACCACGGTGATCTGGTCAGGCTCCTTGATCACGACCCCGGCCGGCAGCACCATCACCTCGGCGGCCTTGCTGGCGGCGCGCTGCCACAGCACGCCGCCGCCGACTCCGACGGCGGTGAGCTGGCCACCCTCGGCGGCGCGTACCACCGCGATCGTTCCGTCGTTGGCGAGCACCCGGCCGCCGGCGGCGCCGGTCCACCGCACGCTCCCGGTACGTACGTCCAGCAGCACCGGCCGGTCGTCGGGGGTGACACCCGCGACCACCCGACCCGCCACCGGCGGATCTTCGCGCTGCTCGCAGCCGGACCCGGAGACGGTGTCGAGGTCGTACCCGTTGCGGCTCCAGACTTCGGCGCCGGAGGAATTCCAGGCCCGTACGGAGTACCGGCAGCCACCGCCGTCGGCGGGACGTGCGGTCACCCCGAGCAGCCGGTCCCCCGCCGCGACGACGCGGGTCTCGGCGGCCTCCGGAAGCTGTCCGCGTACCCGACCTGAGCCGGTGTCGACTACGGTCACCTGACCGTCGCCCACCACCCCCACCAGCCGCGGCACACTGCCCGGGTAACTGGGATGCAGCATGCCGTCGCGCTCCATCGCCTCGCTGAGGGTGGGGTGGCCGGCGAGCCGCTGCGCGGCGGTGTCGATCCGTGCCGACCAACGGGTCGCTCCGCTGCCGGTGGCCCTGGCCCGCAGCGCGCAGCCGTCGCCGCGCTTGTCGCAGGTCAAGCTCAACACCACGTCCTGGTACGGCCACGCCTGCCCGGCCGCGGTGTCGCGCCACCGTACCCGTCCGGTGTTCGCGTCGAGCACCTCGAACCCGGTGCCGTTGGCGCGGCCCGCCACCACCACGTCGCCGGTGGGTACGGCCCAGTCGACGCTACGGGTCCAGGCCGGCCCGCCGTCGCCTAGCCGCCGCGCCTGCACCTCCCCGTTGACCAGCACGATCACCCGGTTCCCACCGACCGCGCCGGCGAACGGGCGGCCGTCGACCCGTTCACTCCACCGCGGCAGCGGGTCGGACATCTTGCCGCGCAGCTTGTCCAGCGCCACCGCGAAGGCGTCGTCGGCGTAGTCGAGCGGGTTGATGCCGGTCATCATCGAGGCGCTCACGCCGAGCGCGATCACCCCGGCGAGCCCGACGAGGGTCTGCACCTTGCCCACAAATCCGGTCGCCACCCGCCCACCGTAGGGGTGCGGACGGTACGGCGCGAGCACCGCCGCGCGGAGACGTACCACATCCCTCTTGGTGGCGCACCTCCATCCACAGCCGGCCACCTTGTCCACAATCGACGGTGTACGCCGTTGCGCCCTACCGCCGGGGTTCGGCATGGTCGCCACCATGACACCAGCCATATATACTCGGACCACCGTTGGGATATACGGAGGTGCTGAGATGACCAAGATCCTCGTGGACGTGGACGACCAGGCGCTCGCCGACGCTGCCGAGGTGCTCGGCACCACCACCAAGAAGGACACCGTGAACACCGCGCTGCGCGAGATCGCCCGGCGGAATCGACGTGCCGAAGCGCATGCTCGACTCGTCGAACGCGCCCGGGCCGGCCAGTTCGACGAGCTGCTTGACAAGCGCAACTACCGGCCAAGGCTGGGGTTGTGAGCGAGCTTGCGAGCGAACCAATGTACAGAGCAGCGCCCGCTCGCGGGCGCCCGAGCGCCAGCGAGGTGCGTCCGTGAGCGTCGCCCGATACCTGGTCGATACGAGCGCACTGATCCGGCTGCTCCGCGATCCCACCGCCGAGCAGCTTTGGGACGAACCAAGGATGGCGGGTCTGCTGGCGGTGTGCCCGATCGTCGAGCTGGAGCTGCTCTACACCGCGAGGTCGCGCCGTGACCGCGACACGCTGTTCGAAGACCTGAAGACCGACTACGGCTGGGTGGTGATGCCCGACCGGGCCTTCGAGCGGGCCGCCGCGACACAGGAGGCCCTGACGGGACAGGGTCTGCATCGCTCCGCCGGTACGGTCGACCTGCTGGTGGCCGCGACCGCAGAGCTGCACGAGCTGACGCTGCTGCACTACGACCGCGACTTCGAGCACCTCGCCGCGGTCACCGGTCAACCCAGCGCCTGGGTCGCCCCGCCCGGTTCGCTCAACTAAGGTCGGCGTCGTCCACGGCGCCGGTGGCCGACATCGCCACGCGTTCCACCTTGGCGCATGACAAATACACACCCATGATCAAGATGGCTGCCGTCACTACCAGGAACGTCTCACTGATAAACGCACTGATCCGCTCCTCATAGACGTCAGTCGACACCCCGTAAATGAGAGCACCCCACCCGCCGAGAAACGCCAAATGCGCCGGCGTAACCGCCAGCTCGTTACCGCGAAAGAATCGCGGCAACCCAAGTTCTCTCACCGAAGCATCAGGTCCGACGAGTACCCGCACCCGGCCCGCGGCCACCATGATGACAATACTCGCCCCCAACGCCAACATTTGGACCAACAGGCTCGCACCCAGCAGGCGGTCGCCCAGGATTGTCGAGTCCAACACCACGATCCACGCAATTCCAAAAACGGCCACGCCGAAAGCCCCGAAGCGCAGTGCAATCCTGCGGCGGTGCGCCAGAATCCCCTGCGGAATTCGTGTCACACCGCAACATACGAGTTCGACCTGAGCCAAAGATACTCGCGCAAACGCAATCACCAGGCCGGCAAGGATCGACACCAGGCCGAGCAGTCCGGCACGCATCCACATCGAATGCTGCCCCACGCTCAGCAACGCGGCACCCGCGGCGGCCTGAACCGCGATCGCGAAAGTCACTCTTCGCCAGAGGCGAGAATAGGTGGCGTCGCGCGGTCCGGTTTCCCCTTTGGTGTGTGTGCTGCCTGGAGACCACCGTGCGGTCAACATGCTCATGGCTACAGATAACCGTGGGCCCAGTAACGCCAGAACAGCGGCAAGTGCGGCTAGCACCATCAGCAGGCGGACTATCACGCCGCGGCCGGCCCACAGGCCAATGGGGGCGAAAAGCTGTATAGCCACCGACATCCAT
>JBOGDE010000276.1:0-7699 GCA_050701695.1 Micromonosporaceae bacterium | reverse complement strand
CCCGGATACAACACCGGTATCCGGGCAAACCTCCGCCTTGCCGGATCGCCGCCTGGACTCCGCCTCGCTCGACCCGAGGTATCACGACAGCCTCTCACGCGGTGAGCCCTCCGAGCAGGAGCTCCGCAAGCCCACCCTGTCGCGACGCAGACGCGCCCGGCGGGAGATCGTCGGTCGGCAGCCGCGGCAGACCGTCGGCGACCGTCCCGTTGGAACCCTCGATACCCCTCGGCGGCGCCGGCTCCGGGTCGCTGGTGAGGTTCTTGAGGATCTCGGTGACGTTGAGATCCAGCGTGGCGTGCAGATTCACGTAGTCGCCGTGTATCGCGTTGACGACGTTCGGCGGAAGCGGGAAGGTCGCCAGGTAGTCCAGTGACTTCGGGAGGTTGTCGCCGGAGTTGACCAACTGGGTCAGGATCGGCTGCAGGTCCCGGAGCACCGCGATCGTGTCGTCACGGCTGGCCTTGATCACTCGGGTGCCGACCTTGCCCAGCTGCTGCAGCGACTGCAGCATCGCCACCAACTCTTTGCGCTGTTCGGAGAGCACCTTGAGGCCCGGCCCCATCGCGTCCAGCGCCTTGGCGACCGTGCCGCGCTCCTTCGCCAACCGGGCGGACAACCGGTCCAGCGCGTTGATCGCCTTGACGATGTCCTCCTTCTGGTCGTCGAGACCGCCGACGAAGTCGTTGAGCTCGTGGAGCGTGCCCTTCAGCTCGTCCTCCCGACCCTCCAGCGCGTTGCCGACCTCCTTGCTGATGGTCTTGAGATTCTCCAGACCACCACCGTTGAGGATCAGCGACATCGAGGCCAGAACCTCCTCGATCTCCACGCTGCGGCGGGTACGCGACAGCGGGATCAGGTCGCCCTCGCCCAGCAAGTCCTTGGCCTTCTCACCCGGCGGCGGCTCCAGAGCGACGAACTTCTCACCGAGCAGGCTGGTCTGGCGCAGCGCCGCCACGGCGTTGTCGGGGAGCTTCACCTTCTTCTCGAGCCGCAACGTCACGCGTGCGTCCCAGCCGTGCAGCCGGATCCGCTCGACGCTGCCCACCGACACGTCGTTGACCTTGACCGACGCCTCCGGAACCAGGTCGAGCACGTTGTCGAAGTCGACCTGGATGGTGTAGAAGTCGCCGCGCGGCGCGCCGCCGGGCAGCGGTATCGGGGAGCTGCCTTCCTCGGCGCAACCGGCCAGCCCGAAGACCATCACCAGCGAGGCGGCGATCATCACCTGCGCCCGGCGGCGTGGGGTACCGGATCCGCCGCGGCGAGCCCGTACCACCCTGATCAGGTTGATCATCATGAGCCTCCCAGGATGCCGCCGAACGACGGGTCGGACGACCCGGTCTCGCCGCTCGGCAGCTCCGGCCCGGCGGGCTTGTCCCCCGCCTTGTCGCCACTGCCGCCGGGAGCCGGCACCGCCAGGCCGAGCAGCTTGGCCAGCTCCGGCGTCAGCTCGGAGCCGCCGGCATGCAGCCGTTCTGCCAGCGAGAAGCACTGTTTGGGTATCTCCTCGATCGGCACCGCGTGCACCAGAATCGAGCACACGTAGGACGCGGCGTCGTAGGGGCCCATCAGGTTGGAGCGGGAGTCGGTGGTGCCCGACTTGGCGTTGTACGTCAGCGCCAGGTTGGACAGGCCGAGCGGCGCGATGTCGAGAATCTCGATCAGAGCGGTCTTCTGGCGTACCAGAGCAGCGGTCACGTCGGTCAGACCGTCGATGTTCTTCACCAGCTCCTCGCGGTTGTCCCGGACGAACTTGGTGACGTGGCCGAGCGCGATCCCGAGGTTCTTCAGCGCCGCGGCGAGCTCCTCACGTTCCCCGGCCAACTGCTCGGAGACACCAGCGAGCTGGGTGTTGAAACGGCGTACCTCTTTGTCGCTCTCGGCGAGCACCTTGGTGAACTTCTGCAGATTGTCGATGGTGCCGAACAGGTCCTTGCGCCCTTCGGCCACCGTCTCCAATGCCTTCGACAGGTCGTTGAGCGTGCTGCCGAGCTGTTCACCGTTGCCCTCGAGGTTGGCCCGGCCGACCTTGAGCAACTTCGACAGCGCACCGGTGGAGTTGGCCCCGTCCGGACCCAACGCCTTCGCCAGGTCGTCGAGCGCGAGATAGACCTCGTCGAGCTCCATCGGCGTGACGCCGCGGTCCTTCGGCAGGTCCGCCCCGTCGCGCAGGGTCGGACCCCCGGTGTACGCCGGCGCCAGCTGGATGTACCGGTCGGAGACCAGGCTCGGCGGCACCACGACCGCCTTCACGTCCGCCGGCACCTTGTACGAGGAGTCGTACTCCATCGTCACCTTGACGGTGCGCCCCTCGGGGATCACGTCCTGGATCGTGCCGACCTTGACCCCGAGGATCCGTACGTCGGAGCCGGGGTAGATACCGACAGTCCGGGTGAAGTGCGCGGTGACCTTGTGGTCGGGGCTCTGCAGCCGCCACAGCGCGATCGCGGCCACCGCGGCCAGCACCAGCGCCACCGCGATCGCCAGACCGACCATCACCCTGCTGCGGCCGCCCGCCGCACCGGAGGTCGCCATCATCGCCCTCCGCTCTTCGCTACCGAGCCCGGCCGGTCGCCGCCCTCGAGGCTGAGGTTGGGGCTCGGCTGGAACGGCTGGACCATGCCGTCGATGTAGTTGTCGAACCAGCGCCCGTTGCCGACCACGTTGCTGAACGCCTTGAGGAACGGCACCATCCGCTGCAGCGTCGTCTCCAGGTTCGTCTTGTTGCGCTTGAGGATCTCGACCACACCGCGCAGCTGGACCAGCGCGGGCTTGAGCTGGTCCTTGTTCTCCGTGGCCAGGGCGGAGAGCTGCTTGGCCAGCTCGTCGGTGCCCACCAGCAGGTTGTGTATGGCGTCGCGCCGGTTGCTGACCTCTTCCAGCAGCAGGTTGCCGTCCTTGACCAGCTTGCGGAACTCCTCGCGGCGGTCGGCCAGCACCTTGGTGACGTTCCGGGTACGTTTCAGCAGCAGCTTCAGTGCCTCGTCACGCTTCGCCACGGACTTGGACAACCGCGACAGCCCGCTGAGCGAGGTCTTCACATGCGGCGGGGTCTTCTCGAACGTGCCGGCGAGTACGCCCAGGGCCTTCGCCAGCTGTTCGACGTCGACCTCGGAGACCGTCTCGGCGAGCCCGCTGAACGCGTCGATCACGTCGAACGGCGAGGCGGTACGGGAGCGTGGGATCAACTCGTTGCTCTTCATCTCGCCGGGCCCGTCAGGCTCCAGGGCGAGGAACTTCTGACCCACGATGGTCTTGATCGCGATCAGCGCACGGGTCTGCTTGCCCAGCTCCACCCCGCCGTTGACCTGGAACCGCACCGACACGTACGGGTTGGGCTTGTCCTGGTCGAAGCCGTCGAGCTTGATGCTGACCACCTTGCCGACCTTCACGCCGGCGATCCGCACCTCGTCGCCCGGACGCAGGCCGCTGGCGTCGGCGAAGGCGGCACGGTACTTCGTACCGAACATCGCGGTGATGTTGTCCAGCTGGAAGGCGGTCAGGACGCCCAGCAGGATCGCGCTGACGCAGATCGCCCCGATGATCACGGGGTTCCGTTCCCGGAAGGGCTTCATCCGTTACCTCCCGGCTTCGCGCAGCGCGCCTTGTCCGAATGGAACGTCGCCGGGTTGACATAGCTGCCGTCCGGCAGCGCGATCCGGCCGTCGAAGTCGCAGAGGAAGAAGTTGAACCACGAGCCGTGCGAACCGACCCGGGTCAGCGCGGCGAGCCGTACCGGGACCCGCTCGAACGTACGGTCCAGCACGTCCTCGTTGGCCTTGAGATTCTGCGCCAGCTGCCGCAGTTTCACGATGTCCGCCTTCACCGACGGCCGTACCGCCTTCACCAGGCCGGCGGTCTCGTTCGCCAGGTCCGAGATGTGCTGCAGCGACTCCCCGATCGCGGTGCGGTCCTCGGCCAGCCCCGAGACGAAGGACTGCAGCTGGACGATGGTCTCGCTGAGCTGCTCGTCGCGCGCGTTCAGCGTCGCCAGCACCTTGTTCAGGTTGTCGATCACCCGGCCGATCACCTCGTCGCGGTCGGCGAGCGTGTTGGTCAGCGAGGCGGTACGCGCCAGCAGGCTCTCCACCGTGCCGGACTCACCCTGCAGCACCTGGATGATCTCGAACGAGAACTTGTTGATGTCCTGCGGCGAGAGCGCGGTGAACAGTGGGCGGAAGCCGTTGAACAGCACGGTGAGATCCAGCGCGGACTCCGTCTGTGACAGCGGGATCAGGGCGTTGGGGCGCAGCCGGCCGTGCTTGCTGGGGCCTTCGTCCAGCGCGATGTACCGCTGGCCGACCAGGTTGCGGTAGAGGATCTTCGCGATCACCGTCTTCGGCATCTTGATCTTCTCGTCGACGGTGAAGCTGACCTCGGGGTGCTTGTTGTCGATCAGCTTGATGTCGGTGACCCTGCCGACCCGCACCCCGGCGATCCGTACGTCGTCACCCTCCAGCAGGCCGGCAACCATCTTGAACCGCGCACGGTACTCGGGATCCCCGCCGGTGCCGTACGTCGACAGCGTGCTGGCCAGGAACAGCGTGGTCAGCCCGGTCACCACGGTGAACAGGCCCAGCTTGACCAGCGGCCCGAGCCAGCCCCTGCCCTGGACACTCACTTGCCCACCTCGCTTCGCTCGGCGGCGCGTTCGCGCACACTGTGCCGATTGGTGAGCTCGCTGCGCTCACTCACGGCCGCCCCCTCTGCGGTCTTGTGCACGGTGCTACCCCACTGCATGGTGCTACCCCACGATCCGCACGGTCGTCGTCGTACCCCAGATCGCGAGACTGAGGAAGAAGTCGAAGATGTTCACCGCGACGATGGCGAGCCGCACCGCGCGCCCCACCGCGAGACCCACACCCGCGGGCCCACCGGAGGCGGTGTAGCCGTAGTAGCAGTGGATCAGGATCACCAGCACGCTGAACACCAGGACCTTGAAGAACGACCACAGTACGTCTTCCGGCGGTAAGAAGAGATGGAAGTAGTAGTCGTACGTCCCGGAGGACTGGCCGTAGTACCCGGTGGCGATCAGCCGGGTCGCCATGTAGCTGCAGAGCAGCGCGATCACGTACAGCGGGATGACGGCGACGAAGCCTGCGATCATCCGGGTGGTGACCAGGAACGGCAGCGACGGCAGCCCCATCACCTCGAGGGCGTCCACCTCTTCGTTGATCCGCATCGCGCCGAGCTGAGCGGTGAAGCCGCAGCCCACCGTCGCCGACAGCGCCAGCCCCGCCACCAGCGGGGAGATCTCCCGGGTGTTGAAGTACGCCGAGACGAACCCGGTGAACGCGCTGGAGCCGATCTGCTGCAGCGCCTGGTAGCCCTGCAGCCCGACCTCGGTGCCGGTGAAGAAGGTGATGAACAGGATGACGCCGACGGTGCCGCCGATCACCGCCAGCGCACCGGTGCCGAAGCTGACCTCGGCGAGCAGCCGGATCACCTCGCGCTTGTAGCGGCGCAGCGTACGCGGGGTCCAGGCGAGTGACCGGCCGTAGAAGTAGAGCTGGTCGCCCAGGTCGTCCAGGAACGCCAGGGGTCGTTTGTACACCGCCTGGAGGTTCGTGGAGAGGTTCGCCATCCGTCAGCTGCCCTTCTGCGGGACGACCTGGAAGTAGATCGCCACGATGATGAAGTTGACGGCGAACAGCAGCATGAACGCGATGACCACGGTCTGGTTCACCGCGTCACCGACGCCCTTCGGGCCGCCCTTGGCGTTCATCCCCAGGTAGCAGCCGACCAGCGCCGCGATGGCGCCGAAGAACAGGGCTTTGATCTCGCCGGATATCAGGTCGGCGAGCTGGCCCAGAGCCTGGAAGCTGTTGAGGTACGCGCCCGGCGTACCGCCCTGCATGACCACGTTGAAGAAGTAGCCGCCGGCCACCCCGACCACGCTGACCAGGCCGTTGAGCAGGGTCGCGACGAACATCGCGGCGAGCACCCGGGGCACCACCAGGCGCTGGATCGGGTCGATGCCGAGCACCTGCATCGCGTCCAGCTCTTCGCGGATCTTCCGGGCGCCCAGGTCGGCGCAGATCGCCGAACCACCGGCGCCGGCGATGATCAGCGCGGTCACGATCGGGCCGGCTTCCCGTACCACGGCGAGCACGCTGGCGGCGCCGGAGAACGACTGCGCGCCGAGCTGCCGGGTCAGCGACCCGAGCTGCAACGCGATCACCGCGCCGAACGGGATCGCCACCAGCCCCGCCGGGACGATCGACACGCTCGCGATGAACCAGGCCTGCTGGATCAGCTCCCGCACCTGAAACGGACGGCGCGGGACGGTCCGGATGGTGTCCAGCACGAATGCGAAGAACTTGCCCGCCTCGGCCAGGGAGTTGGTGGCTACCGCCGCCGGACTGAGCATCTAGGGCTCCTTCCGGTCCAGCGTGACCGTCTCCTGGTCGCCGGCCCTGCCGTACCGGCTGGCGTAGACCGTGCCCTCCGGCTGCTGCGGATCGCTGCGAACCCAGGCGTCGCCGCCGAAGGAGCCGGGCGGGGGCGTGACGCCGTTCATCCGGCACCACTCACCGGGCGGCCGCTGGGTACGCCGCGCCATCCCGTTGGACGGGCTGAGCTGGACCGGCACCGGCGGCAGCGGGCCCAGCTCCTCGCCGGACTCGGCCTCGGCGGCCAGCTCGTCGGCGTCCTTCTCCTCGGCCATGCCGATCGGGCCGATCCGCTGCGCGTTGAGGAACTGGCGTACCACCGGCTCCTCGGAGCAGAGCAGCATCTCGCGGGGACCGAACATCGCCAGGTGCCTGTGGTAGAGCAGGCCGATGTTGTCCGGAACCGTACGGGCGGTGTTGATGTCGTGGGTCACGATCAGGAACGTAGCCTCGATCTGCTGGTTGAGGTCGACGATCAGCTGGTTGAGGTAGGCCGTGCGCACCGGGTCGAGACCGGAGTCCGGCTCGTCGAACAGGATGATCTCGGGGTCGAGCACCAGGGCGCGGGCGAGGCCGGCGCGCTTGCGCATACCGCCGGAGATCTCACCGGGGAGCTTCTGCTCGGAGCCGAGGAGACCGACCATCTCCATCTTCTCCAGCACGATGTCGCGGACCTCGCGCTCGCTCTTCTTGGTGTGCTCCCGCAGCGGGAACGCGATGTTGTCGAACAGCGTCATCGAGCCGAACAGCGCGCCGTCCTGGAACAGCACCCCGAACAGCTTTCGGGTCTCGTACAGGTCGTGCTCGCTCAGCTTGGGCAGGTCCTTGCCCTGGATCCAGATCGAGCCCTGCTCGGGGTGCAGCAGCCCGACCAGCGTCTTGAGGAACACCGATTTGCCGGTGCCCGAGGGGCCGAGCAGCACGGAGATCTCCCCGGGCGGCAACGTCAGACTGACGTCCCCCCAGATCAACTGTTTGCCGAACGACTTCGACAGGTGTTCGACTCTCACCTCGACGCCCAACGGGCCCCTCCCACACGCTGGCGGTTCACACACTGGCCGGCCAACCGGTCAGTGCCGACCGCACCGCTCATCCCACGGCCGCCCTGCCGTGGCTGATGGCATGAAGTTAACGGGTCAGTAACTAGGATGGAAGACCCCTTATCCACACGCCACACCTCAGTCATGGATTCGCAATGTTGGTGTAGCTACGTTACGCGTATCACAGGCCTAGATAAATCGGACGTACGGCTACAGGGGTCGATAAACCAGGATCTGAGGGGCGCAAACCTGATCGGGGCGGTC
>JBOGDE010000275.1:0-7786 GCA_050701695.1 Micromonosporaceae bacterium | reverse complement strand
GCTCTTCATGGGGAACCAGGGCGGCATCCGGCGCATCTTCTGGGGCTGGTCGAGCGACGCGAAGTCCTGGCGGTTCGACACCACGCCGCGGATCTGGCCCTCCGACGCCGGCGAGTCCCAGATCAGCGGGCCACACCTGCTCAAGCGCAACAATACGTGCTACGTGGCCTACCACGGCGGCTCCGGGCGGATGCACCTCACCGAGGTGGGCAACAGCTTCGACCGGAAGATCTATCGCGGGGTCTTCCACACTCCGCTGGCCGGGGCGCCGGACAACGGCCGGTCGGCGGCGCCCTCGTTCGGCACGGACGGCGGAGTCTCGTACATGTTCTACGAGGCGGGGCAGCGGGGCGCCACCACGCTCGCCGTCGCCCGAGCGATCTGACGTCACCTCGGCGCGCCGTGGCCTGAGTGCCGTGACCGCTCCGCCTCCAGGAACCGGATCAGTCCGCCCAGGCCGCGCCGCAGCCCGGCGCGCTCGGCCGGCGTGAGCGCGGCGAACATCCTGGCGTGTACGGCGTGGAAGTGGCCGCCGACCCGCCGCGCTGCCTCCCGCCCCAGCGCGGTGAGCCGCAGCCGGTAGTAGCGGCGGTTCGCCGGATCCCGTTCCCGAATCAGCCACTCCCGCCGCTCCAGACCGGCGGCCAGCCGGCTCACCGTGCTCTTCTCCAGGCCAAGCCGGTCGGCGAGCTCCTGCTGCGACAACGTACCCGCCTCGGACAGCTCCCCCAGCGCGAACGTCTCCGACAGCGACAGCCCGTGGTGGTGGAGCTCCAGCAGGCCGCCGGCGCGCACCAGCCCGCGCAGCAGTCGGTGCAGCCAGTCGTCGGGAAACGCGGTCTCGCCTACTGTTGTCTCGTACAACTATCTGTCCTAGTCTTGAGCCAGCCGATAGTTGTACTCTACAACTTTGGAGGGACCGTGTTCCACCGTCACGCGCACTCCCGCAAGGGCGCCTTCCACCATCCGGGTTCCTACGACAAGCTCTCCAGCCGGCACGCCCGCCGCCTCCACGCCCGGGTCGTCGACGATGTGGTCGCCGTGGGGCTGCCCGGCGACGCCCGGGTGCTCGACGTCGGCACCGGCCCCGGGCGGGTGCCGCTGGCCATCGCCGAGCGGGCGGCCGGGGTGCACGTCGAGGGCATCGACCTGTCCGAAGAGATGATCGCGTACGCCCGCGGCCTGGCCGCCGACGCCGGCGTACCCGATCGGGTCAGCTTCGCCGTCGAGGACGTGGCCGCGCTGAGCTACCCCGACGACAGCTTCGACCTGGTCGTCTCCACGCTCAGCCAGCACCACTGGGCCGATCGCGCCGCCGGGGTGCGCGAGCTGCTGCGGGTCACCAGGCCGACCGGCCAGATCCGGATCTACGACATCCGATTCGCGCTGCGCCGCGCCGTGGCCGCCGCCGAAGCCGCCGGAGCCGAGGTACGCCGCGACACCGTACGCACGGGCCGGTTCTCCCTCGGCCTGATCACCCGCCTCACCTTCCGCCCCTCCCCCAGCCACGCGCCCAGCCCTCGTACCCAAGGCTGATGTGGGTGCCCGGGGGGCGGAGTGGACCGTCACCTCAGTCGCGCCAACGGGCCCGGGTACGCCGCAGGCTCCGTGCAACTGCTGGGCGGGTCGACCAACGAGCAGGTCGCGGGCGGCGCCACCACGCGGTAGTCGTCGGGCACCCCCCCGTTTCGGACCAGTTCCCGGTCGGTGTCCACCGCGTCGGTCGGCCGGCGGGTCAATGACGGGTCGGTCGCGACGTCGACGGTGTAGAGGCCGAACCGGGGCCGGTAGCTGCCCCACTCGTAGTTGTCGGTGATGGACCAGTAGTTGTAGCCGATCACGTTCATGCCATCGGCCTTGGCGCGCTGGATCCAGTAGACATGGTCCCGGAGGTGTTCCGAGCGGGTGTAATGGTCCGCGCGCGGCTTGCCGTCGTCGGTAGGCATGCCGTTCTCGACGACGTACAGCGGCAGGTCAGGGTATTTGCGGGAGTAGAAGCGCAGCGCGTAGTAGATCCCGTCCGGCTGCGAGCGGATCTTCCAGAGTCCGCCGGTGACGGCGTAGATCGCGCTCCAGTTGTCCAAGCTCGCGCCGTAGTGGTAGTCCACCCCGATGAAGTCCAGCTTGCCGGTCCACTGGTCCACGAAAGCCAGATCGAGCAGCCCCTCCGCGCCGGGCACGTACGCGACGTTGCTGGAGACCATGGCGCCGGGATCGAGTTCGTGGATGATGTCGTACGCCTTCTTGTGCGCGGTCACGATGCGGCTCTGCATCCCGGCGACCTCCCACGGCGAGATGCCGCCGTTGGTGATCTCCAACTGCACGTACACCGCGGGTTCGTTGAAGGTGATCCACAGGACGCCCTGATCCCGGTAGCGGGCGACCACACGGCGGGCGTTGGCGAGCCAGGCGTCGACGGTCGCGTCGTTGTCCCAGCCGCCACGGTCAGCGACCCAGCCCGGGTAGACCCAGTGGTCCAGGGTGATCATCGGGCGCATCCCGGCGGCGCGGATCCGCCTGACCACATCGTCGTAGTAGGCGAGTTCGGCCGCGTCCACCTCCCCGGGCTTCGGCTCGACCCGGGACCACTCGACCCCGAACCGGAAGACGTTGAGGCCCAGCCGCTTCGCGCGGGCGATGTCCTCCGGGTAGCGGTGCCGGAAGTCGACGGAGTCGCGGTACGGCTCCTTGCGCTCGGCGTACCGCCGCCAGTTGCTGTCCGGGGCGTACCCCTCGGACTGGAACCCCGAGGTGGCCACGCCCCAGAAGAACGGCTCCCGAGCTTGAGCGGCCAGGTCGGTCACCGTCAACGCGCCGGCGCAGACCACCGCGATCATCGCAACCCGAAGGATTCTCATGAATTGCAGCTTGGCACAGACCCCCGGCAGCGTCGAGATCTCCGTGGGTCCGGAGTCCACGGCGAGGCCGTTACGGTTCGAGGTAGGTCGTAGTCGGTTCCACGATGGCCAGGAGGTCTCATGCCCCGTCCCACCAGCGACGTGCAGGTATTTGAAGCCCACGCAACTGACGCCGACCTCGACGATCTGCGCGCGCGACTGGCCGCGGCGCGGCTGCCGGAAGCTGAGACGGTCTATCGCGCCGCGCCCGACCCTCGCCGATGGGAACAGGGCGTTCCTCTCGCAGACCTCGTCGATGTCGTGAACTACTGGCGCACCGGGTACAACTGGCGGTCGTTCGAAGAGCGCCTTGACCGTGTCGGCCAGTTCCGCACGACCATTGATGATCTGGGAATCCACTTCCTGCACCGCCGATCCGCGCGCGCAGATGCCACTCCTCTGATCCTGACGCACGGCTGGCCGGACAGCATCGTTCGATTCCTCGATGTGGTAGACGAGCTGGCAGATCCGAAAGATGCGGACGCGCCGGCGTTCCACGTCGTCGTCCCGTCGCTCCCGGGCTTTGGTTACAGCGACAAGCCGGCCACCACCGGATGGGGGACCGAAAAGATCGCGGCCGCATGGGTGGAACTGATGGGAAGGCTCGGCTACGACACGTTCGCAGCCCACGGCGGCGACTGGGGAGGCAATATCACCACGGTTCTCGGCGGCAGGTTCCCGGCGCACGTTCTCGGCATCCACACCACGTTCGCGGAGGCACCACCCGGGTTGACCACGGACGGGTTGACGGCGGCCGAGCGCAAATGGATCGAGGAAACCCGCGATTTCTGGGGCGGATCGCCGACGCGCCACCGCGCGGCGTACGCGAAGCAGCAGGCGACCCGACCGCAGACCATCGGCTACTCGCTCGTCGACTCACCAGTCGGACTTCTCGCCTGGATCCTTGACAAGTTCGCCGAGTGGTCAGACACCGAAGACAGCCCGTTCGAGACGATTTCCAGAGACAGCATTCTTGACGACGTCACCCTCTATTGGCTTACGCGGACCGGCGCATCGGCGGCCCGCATTTACTACGAAAGCCACAACTCGCTCGATCCCGAACTTCGGGTCGACGTCCCGTCAGCAATCACTGCCTATCCCCGCGACGTCGAGAAGTGTCCACGCCCCTGGGCACAGGAGCGGTACCGACAGATCGTCCGATGGACGTTGCCCGAAAGCGGGGGACATTTCCCGTCGCTGGAGGTCCCCGAGTATTTCGTCAAAGATCTGCAAGAAGGCCTCGCGGCAGTGCTGGCCACTAATCGGTGAACGGCTCAGTGGCTGCTCAGACGCTCCATGTACGAGCCGATCGCGCCGTCCCGCAGACCGGCCTCCCACAGCTGCGCCACCATCCGATCCTGCTCTGGCCGCAGCCGCCCCAACCGCTCGTTGACCTCATGGCGCAGCTGCCACTTGGTGAACTGGTACGCCGCGGCTGGGATGCTGCCCGCCAGGCGCCGCGCGGCTTCCACCGCCCGCGACACCACATCGGCGGAGAACGCCCTGCCCGACCCGGTCAGCACGATCGGCTGCGCCGAACCCTGCCCCAGGCTCGTGAAGGTCTCCGTGATCGCCGTGACGAGCTCCAGGTCCAGCGCGTTGACCTTGCCGCGTGCCAGCCTTACGACCTCGACCCCGTCGAGACTCTCCCGCTCGATCACCACCGAAGCCTAGCCGCCCACTGGTTGACACTCTCTCGGTCCCGCCTAGCGTGCCTCGGTGAACGCGCGGTCGAGCAGCTCCAGGCCGAGGTCGATCTCGGCGTCGCTGGCGGTCAGCGGCGGTGCCAGCCGCAGCACACTGCCCATCCCGCGGAACTTCACGATGTTGACGTTGAGGCCCAGTTCCAGGCAGCGCCGGGTCACGGCGCCGCCAAACGCTTCGTCGGGGGTACGGGTGTCCCGATCCGTCACCAGGTCCACCCCGAGCAGCAGCCCCATCCCGCGTACATCCCCGATCGCCTCGTGCTTGTCGGCGAGTGCCCGCAGCCCGTCGCGCAGTCTGGCGCCGAGTACCCGGGCTCGTTCGGTGAGGCGGTCAGCCGCGATGGTCCGCAGCACCGCGACGCCGACCGCGGCCGGCAACGGGTCGGACACGTGCGAGGTGAAGTACAGGAAGCCCTTGTCGGCGCAGTCCTGTTCGATCTCGGCGCGGGTGGCCGTGGCGGCCAGCGGCAGCCCCCCGCCGAGCGTCTTGGACAGCGTCATGATGTCCGGTACCACCCCCATCGCATGGCTGGCGAACAACTCCCCGGTACGCCCCATCGCGGTCTGCGCCTCGTCCACGATCAGCAACAGCCCGCGCTCCCGGCACAGCGCGGCGAGCCGGCTCAGATAGCCGGGCGGCAGCGGCACGATCCCGCCGGAGGACAACACCGGCTCGACCACCACGGCGGCGTACGCCCCGATGCTCTGGCTGTCGGCGAGGCTCATCCCGACGTCGAGGCAGGTCAGGTCGCAGCGGTCCCGGCAGTGCGCGATCGGGCAGCGGTAACAGTTCGGGGTGGGCAGGGCCATGGTGCCGGGCAGCCCCGGGCCGTACCCGCGGCGGCCGGCGGAGTACGTACTCGACGAGGCGCCGGAGGTCATGCCGTGCCACGAGCCGGAAAGCCCGAGCACCTCGAACCCGCCGGTGTGCAGCTTCGCCATCCGCAGTGCGGCCTCGTTGGACTCGCTGCCCGTGTTGACCAGCAGCAGCTTGTCCAGCGGGTCGGGCAGCAGCTCGGCCAGCTCGGCCGCCAGCTCCAGCACGGCGGGTGCCAGCATCCCGCTGAACAGGTGGATCACCTGCCGCGCCGCGTCGGAGAGCGCGCCGACCACGGCCGGGTGGCTGTGCCCGATGGTGGCGCACATCTGGCCGCTGGTGAAGTCGAGGATCCGGCGGCCGTCGGTGGTGGTCAGCCACGAGCCCTCGGCGCGCGCGATGACCTCGTCGACGAACTCACCGCCGTACCGGATCAGGTGTTTGGTGTCGACCATGGCTGCGCTCCTTCCGCTAGGCTGACATGTCAGCAGGTCAGATCTGACATGTCAAGGGAGCAGCGGTGGCGGATCAGCTGGCGGATCGGGCGTACCGGAGGCTGCGGCAGGAGATCGTGCAGCTCGCGCTACCGCCGGGCAGCGCGGTCAGCGAAGCCCAGCTCGCCGCCCGGTACGACCTCGGCAAGGCGGCGATCCGCGGCGCGCTCGCCCGGCTGCGGCACGAGCGGCTGGTCACCGCCGTACCGCGGCAAGGGCACCGGGTCACCGACGTCACGATCGCCGACGTGGAGGAGATCTTCGACCTGCGGCTCAGCCTCGAGATCCTCGCCGCCCGCCGGGCCTGCGGTCGCGCCGACGCGGCGCGGCTGCGCGGGCTCGACGCGGTGTGTGCCGCGTACCAGCCCAACGACCCCGGAAGCCGGACCGAGTTCCTGACCGCCAACCGGCAGTTCCACCTGGCGGTGGCGCAGGCCAGCGGCAACCAGCGGCTGGTCGACATCCTCGCCACCCTGCTCCACCACGCCGAACGGGCACAGCACATCGGCCTGGCCCACGGCGGTTTCGGGGACACGCTGACACACCAGCACGCCGAGCTGGTCGAGGCGCTCGCCGCCGATCAACCCGATGCCGCCGAGCAGTGGGTACGCCAAGCTCTGGAAGGCTTTCGCGACCAGCTCATCGCACACCTCCGGAACGCGGTACGCACCGCCCCGCTGAGCGCACGCTGAAGCCGCGGAGAGGTCCCAGGTGCGCCACGCCCGAACCCCTGGTGTGGACATCAAGAGTGGCAAGCCCGCTGCAGGAACTAACCGAACGGGCCTCACATCGGCCTCACATAGAGGTCACGAGCAAGACTCAGGCGATGATCCCGCAGCAAAACCGCAGGTCAGGTCAGTAAACGATGGTGCGCCGTCAGGGACTCGAACCCCGAACCCGCTGGTTAAGAGCGTGCGTGATCTTGAACCGGACAGTGACGACCTGTGATGACCAGTGCCGTTTACCCCGGTCAGACATCTCGGTCGTGCTACTCACTGCCACTCTGTCCAGGGTCGTCCGTGCCGATCCGGCCTCACATGGGCCTCACAATGCGGCTCCTTGCCGAACGCGGTGCACACCCGCCCCGATCAAGCGCGCCGGCAACGCGCCGGTCGGACGTCCACTCCGTTGAGGCTGAACATCGGACGGAAATTTGCACGCCGCCCATAGCGAACTCGGGCACAACCCCAGCGGCTGGCGGCCGGCCGCGGATGCCCCGGCGGGCGTGCTGAACACCGTACGAGGTTGTCCAGAGACCACCATTGAGCGCTGGCACCCGGGTGGAGTTGGTGCGAGAGGTGGTGCCCCCAAAAAACGGTTCGAGGCGGTCAAGGTGATGGCCGGGGTCTCGCCGCTCGGTGACGCTGTGTGTTGTCCAGCGCCGGGTGGCCAGGCGTTGACATGGTCACTGACGCTCGCCTCGCGCGGCAGATGAGGATGAGACCCCTTATCTCGTTTGGTCGCTGCCTGCCATCTCTCTGTTCGGTCTGACGTCAGGCGTGTCCACACGCTGTGCGAGCGGCTGGTTGGTGCACGTGTGCACGGGTGCACCAGTTGCGGCATGTCGGCGTGATCGCCGACCCCGAGATGCGCAGATCGACCGGTTGAAGCAGCAGGTAGGTCAGCTCAAGGACCACCCGGAGCCCCGTACCGGCGGGGCTACCCCGGTGGCAGCAGCGCGAGATCCGCGGCCATACGTTCGCCAACCCCGGTGTCGATACGCTCCTCGTGACCGAACGACCAGATGCCGGCGGTGAGGTTGTGCACCGTCTGGGTCAGGGCGCGGCGGGCGTGGACCACGGTCTCGTCGCTGAGCAGCACTGAACCGCGACCCGCCGTGACATCGGCGTGCTCCAGGGCGGCTCCGAGCAG
>JBOGDE010000274.1:0-7820 GCA_050701695.1 Micromonosporaceae bacterium | reverse complement strand
GTCCAGGTGGTGGCTCGCAAGGCGGAGGAGGAGTCGATCCCGGTGTTGGATCGGCGACGACAACGCCGCGAGCCGCCGGCTGGGCGCCGGAATTCGCAAGCGAATCTCTGGCGCAGGACACTGGGTCCGGGGTGTCGCCCGGCGGTGTCGGGTCCAGCGTCACGCCGAGGAACCTGACGGGGAGCGACGCGGCGGCTTCGGTGGTACGCCCGAGCAGCGCCGTCAGCATGGTGGCGAGGTCCTGGCGGGCCTGCTCGGGTGCGGTGGACATCGCCAGCTCTCGGGCGTGGCAGCGCAGCAGGTCGTGGATCCGGTAGCGCGAGGTGGTGAGGGCGTCGTTGCGGGTCAGCTGCACCAGGTTCGCCTCGACCAGCGCGGCGACGCAGCGCTCCGGGTCCGGCCCGATCCCGGACGCGCCGAGCAGCCAGGCGGGCAGCTCCTCCGCACCGAGCAGCCCCAGCATCCGGTACATCCTGGCCTCGGGCTCGCCGAGCATCCGGTAGCTGAGGTCGGCGCTGGTCCGTACGGTGAGGTCGCCGACGCTGAGCTCGTCGAGCCGGCGCCGCTCGTCGCGGAGCCGGGCCACCAGGTCGTTGGCGGACAGGTCGCGGCGCTGTACCAGGCGGCTGCCGGCGATCCGGATCGCCAGCGGAAGATTCCCGCAGGCGCGCAGGATGGCCTCTGCCTGCGCGGCCTGCAGCGGGGCCCGGTCGGGTGCGATCACCTGTTCCAGCAGCGCGCCGGCCTCGTGGTCGTCGAACTCGCCGAGCGTACGGTGGGTGACTCCGGCCAGGTCGGTGAGCCGGCGACGGCTGGTGATCAGCATCGCGGAGCTGCCGGTGCCGGGCAGCAGCGGTGCCACCTGGCTCGCCGAGGCCGCGTCGTCGAGCACCACCAGCACCCGCTGTCCCGCCAGCTCCGAGCGCAGCATCGCCGAGCGCCGGTCCAGCTCGGCCGGGATCGCGGCCTCGGCGACTCCGAGGCTGCGCAGCAGCTCCGCGATCGCGGCGGCGGGTTCCCGTGGCTGGGTGGTGGCCCGCAGGTCGAGGAAGATCTGGCCGTCGGCGTACCGGGCGGTGGTCAGGTGACCCAGGTGTACGGCGAGGGCGGTCTTGCCGGCCCCCGGCGGGCCAGAGATCACCGCCACCGGCGGCCGCGGGGGGCCGTCTCCGGCCAGCAGCGCCCGCAGCTCCGACAGGTGCGCCTCGCGACCGGTGAAGTCGCTGAGGTCCAGCGGGAGCTGGCTCGGGGGTACGTGGCGTCCGGGGGTCACCAGGTCCGCGTCGTCGGTCGGCCGGCTCGCCGGGGGCGTACCGCCGCCCGGTACGGTGGCCAGCTCGCGTTCCAGGCGGCACAGCCGTTCCCCCGGGGTGAGCCCGAGCTCCTCGGTGAGCAGCCGGCGGATCTCGCCCGCCGCGGCGCGCGCCTCGTCGGGTCGGCCGGAGTCGGCCAGGCAGCTGATGTAGCGGCACCACAGCGGCTCCGAGTACGGGTCCTCGGCGATCCGGGTGCGGAGCAGGGCGCTCGCGGGCTGGTGCCTGCCGTTGCGCAGCCAGAGGTCGACGAGCAGGTCGAGCAGCTCTTTGTGGGCGTGTTCGAGCGAGCCGAGCGGCATCTGCCAGGCCGCCGCCATCGGCAGGTCGTCCAGTGGGTGTCCCCGCCACAGGGTGTACGCCTGCTCCGCGGTGTGCAGTGCACCGGCGTCGTCGCCGTCGGTGGCCAGCGTGGCGGCGCCGGCAGCGAGCGCCAGGAACCGGGTGGAGTCCAGCCTCGCCGGTTCGACGTGGATCGAGTAGCCGCAGCTGTGGGTCTGGATGGGTGACTCACCGGCCGCGCCGACCAGCGTGTGGCGCAGGTCGTGCACGTACGTACGGATGTTCGCCGTGGCGGACCGGGGTGGGGTTTCGCCCCAGAGCACATCGGCGATCAGGTCGGCGGAGACGAACCGGTTGGCGTGCAGCAGCAGCGTACCCAGCACCTGCCGGGCTTTGGGCCGGCCGGGACGGCAGAGCGTGCCGTCTCGCCGGCTGGTCAGCGGACCCAGGATCTCGAACGTCAAGTTGGTCATCGGCGCTGTCCGTTTCACGTACTAAAGCCCGATTGGGGCCCGATCTGAAACAACGCGATTACTGCCCGGGATGCTAGCCGAGTCGAGCCACATATACGCCTCGTGTATCCCCCGAAAGAACAATCTCGGTCGATGTCTGCTCCCCATGCTGGGAGTGCCTCGGGAGGTAGCATGCGCGCTTTGCCCGTTGGGGTCGCCGTGTCGGCCCTCGCCCTTTCCCTGTTTCCGCTCGGCGCCCACCACGCCGACGCGGCCGCCGGCGACGAACTCAGACCGCTGTTCGAGATCCCGTTCCCGTGCGGCGACACCCGGCAGGGCGCGACGTACGCCGGTCACGGCGGCTCCGGAAACCACTACCCGCTCGACTTCAACCGCGGTGGTGGCAACGACGACCTCGGCGACGTGGTACGCGCCAGCGCCGGCGGCCGGGCCCAGGTGTGGACCGAGAGCGACGGTGACCGCACCATCCGGATCCACCACAACTCCGCATGGTCCACCGACTACCAGCACCTCAGCGAATTCCTGATCCGCGACGGCTCCTGGGTGCACCCTGGGGAGCCGATCGGGAAGGTGGGTCGTTCCGGCACCAGCTCCGCGCACCTGCACTACGAGCAGCGGCACGACGGGGTGGCGGCCTCGATCCACTTCCACGGCAAGCCGCTCAACCCCGACTACTCCTTCACGTACAACGGGCCCAGCTACACCAGCCGCAACTGCGCCGACCCGGACAACTCGCTCTCGGCGGCGCCGGGCGCGGACGGCCGTACCCAGGTGTTCGGTCGCTCCGGTGGCGGTGACGTGCTGTGGAAGACCCACGTACCCGGCTCAGGCTGGTCGAACTGGCGCAACCTCGGCGGCAACATCATCGGCAACCCCGACGTGACCAGCCGGTTCGCAGGCCAGCTGGAACTGTTCGCGCGTAACGGACAGTCGAAGCTGGTCAACCGATCCCGGCCTCCCGGCGGCGAGTGGAGCGCGTGGCGGCAGCTGTCGGAGTTCGACCTGGCGTACCCGCCGGCGGCGGTCGCACCGGACCGGGACACGATCCTGCTGTTCGCGGTACGGGCCGGCGACCACGCGGTGGTGCGGCGCGCCTGGCGGGCCGGCGAGGGATGGCAGCCGTGGGTGCAGATCTCCGGCGGCGGCTACAGCTCCGGACCGGACGTCGCCGTACGCCCCGGCGGGATCGTCGACCTGGTGGTACGCGGCCCGGACGCCCGCGTACAGCACAAGCGGTTCGTGCCCGGCGAAGGCTGGAAGCCGTGGTCATCGATGCCCGGCTCCGTGACGACCATGAACGGCGTCGCGCCGGCCGTGGCCAGCCGGGCGGCCGGCACCGTCGACGTGATGGTGCGCGACGCCAATGGGCGGCTGCACCAGCGCATCCACCGCCCGGACACCGGCTGGGGCAACTGGGCTCTGATCGACGAGCTGGGGACCCGCTTCAGTCACGGCCCCGACCTGCTGGCCGCCGGGCCCCGGAAAGCTCCACGTGTTCGGCCGCGATGCCACCGGTGACGCGGTCTGGGCCACCTGGGACGCCAGCCGCCCCGACGGCGACCGGTGGACCAACGTACGCCTCGTCAACGCCTGACCCCACAGTAAGGAGACCACCATGTCCGACGACCTCTACGGACCGTGCTGCGGCGACTCCGGTGCCGAGCTCACCCCCGATCTCGGCGAGCCGGAGGCGGGTCTGTCCCGCAGGTCGGTGCTGCGCGGCGGCGCGGTAGCCGGTGCGGTGCTGCTGTCGACCGGCGGCACGCTGCTCAACGCGAGCCCGGCGCTCGCGGTCGACCGGCCAACGATCTACACCACCGGCGACTGGAACGCGCAGCCGCCCAAAGAACCGATCGACGTGATCAACCGGCGACCCACCAAGCTCATCATCCACCACACCGCCAGCGCCAACAGCACCGACTACTCGCGGGCACACGCGTTCCAGCTCGCCCGCAACATCCAGCAGTGGCACTTCAACCGCGGCTGGCGGGACTCCGGGCAGCAGTTCACGATCAGCCGCGGCGGCCACATCATGGTCGGTCGGCACCGCAGCCTGCCGGCCCTGATCGACGGGAACAAGCACGTCATCGGCGCCCACTGCACCGGCCAGAACGAGGTCGCGGTCGGCATCGAGAACGAAGGCAACTACATGAACGTGCAGATCCGCGACGAGCACTACCGCAAGCTCGTCCGGATGTGCGCCTTCATCTGCCAGAAGTACGGCATCCCGCCGCGGAACATCAAGGGCCACCGGGACTTCGTCGCCACCCTGTGCCCGGGAGACCGGCTGTACGCCCGGCTGCCGCGGCTCCGCGACGACGTACGCGCCCTGCTCAATGCGTAAGCCCGCGGCGCGGACGCCGTTCCCGGATCTGCTGTGAGGCAGGCCCCACGACCGCGGCGCCGCCCCATCCCGCCGGGGCGGCGCCGCTGTGTGCGGAGTGCCGGTCTGCACCCGGCCGCGGGCGGTGCCGCCAAGCTCAGCCGCGGGCGGTGGTGCTCGCGACGATGGGGGCGCCGCCGGGCTTGAGCTCCGACCAGGCGCCGTCCCACTCGTGCACCGCGATCCCGGCGGTACGCAGGCCGTACTCGCCGGAGGGGTCCAGCAGGCCGCTGAGCTGCTCGATCGTCGGGTTGTGGCCGATCAGCATCAGCACCTGGACCTCACCGTCGATGTCGTGCACCGCGTCCAGCAACTCCTCGGCGTCGCCGGCGTCGTAGATCCGCCGGTCGTACAGCACCTCGGCCTGCCGGGGCAGCCGCGACTTGACGCCCGACCAGGTCTGCCGGGTGCGCTCGGCCGGGGAGCAGATCACCGCGCCGGGGACGTACCCGGCGGAAGAGAGCCAGTCACCGGCGGCGCGGGAGTCGCGCAGCCCGCGCGCGGTGAGCGGGCGTTCGAAGTCCGCCACCCCTGTCGGGTGCTCCGCTTTGGCGTGCCTGAGCAGCACCAGCTGTCGCATCACAGCCCCAGCGTACGGGCAGGTCACGCGGTATCCACCGGGAAGTTACGTGGCATACACCAGGCGGGCCGCGTCGCGTACGTCGGCCAGCATGACCTCGATGTCGTCCCGGGTGGTGCGGTAGTTCAGCACGCAGCCGCGCAGCGCGAACCGGCCGCCGATGCTGGCGTTCGACAGGTACGAACTGCCGCCCCGCTGCAGCGTCAGCATGATCCGCTCGTTGAGGGTGTCGAGGTCGGCGTCGCTGCCGGTGAAACCAGGCGGGTGGTACCGGAAGCAGAAGATGGACAGCCCCACCGGCGCCATCAGCTCGAACTCCTGGCTCGCCTCGATCAGCTCGGCGGCGTACCGGGCGGCGTCGAGGTTGGACTCGATCGCGCCGGCGATGCCGTCGGCACCGGCGTACGCCAGGGTCATCCACACCTTCAGGGCGCGGAACCGGCGGGACAGGTCGGGGCCGTAGTCCCAGAAGGCGAAGGCTTCCGCCGGCTCGTCCGCGATCACCCGGGTGTAGTCGGCGTCGAGGGCGAACGCCTGGCGGGCCAGAGCCGGCTCCCGGTAGATCAGGCAGCCGCAGTCCGCCGGCAGGTAGAGCCACTTGTGCGGATCCAGCGCCACCGAGTCGGCCTCGGCGATGCCGTCGAACAGCGGCGCCGCCGACGGGGCGAGCCGGGCGAACCCGCCGTAGCAGGCGTCGACGTGCAGCCAGAGACCGTACTCGCGGGTGATCGCGGCGATCTCGGCGAGCGGGTCGACCGCGCCGGTGACCACCGTGCCGGCGCTGGCGACCACGCAGAACGGATCCGCTCCGGCGGCCACGTCCTCGTCGATCATGCGGCGCAGCGCCGCGACGTCCATCTGGAACCGCTCGTCGACCGGCACCTCCCGTACGTTGCCCCGGCCGATCCCGAGCAGCCCGGCGGCCTTGTGGCTGGAATGGTGGGCCTCGGTAGACAGGTAGAGCCGCAGCGGCTTCGGGTGCGCCGCCGCGCCGGCTTCCGCGACGGCCTCACCGCAGTGCCGGTGCCGTGCCGCGGCGATCGCGGAGAAGTTCGCCATCGAGCCGCCGCTCATGAACAGCCCGCCGGCGCCCTCCGGCAGGCCCAGGCCTTCCCGGATCCAGTCGATCGCGACGTGCTCCAGCTCGGTCGGGGCCGGTGCGGAGCGCCACGCCGGCAGGTTGGCGTTCAGCGCGGACGCCAACAGGTCGGCGACCGACGCCACCGCGGTGCCGGGAGCCGACACGTACCCGAAGAAGCGGGGGTGCCCGTTGTGCCGGCTGCCGGGCACGATCACCTCCCGGAAGGTGTCCATGAGCGCGCCGAAGTCGCGGCCCTGTCGCGGCAGCGGCTCGGCGAGTGCCCGCTTCAGCTCCTCGGCGGAGGTACGCGGTGCCACCGGCAGCTCGCGCAGTGCGGCGTGATAGTCGGCCATCCATTCCAGGGCGGCGGTGCCCATCTCCCGGATCCGGGCCGGGGACGGGTCGAGCGGGCTCTCCTCAGGCATCGCCCGAGCCTATGGGGTGGTGGGCCCACCCCACGTGTGAGCCGGCGCGGAACGGGTATCACCTCTGCGGAGGTGAGCCATGGGTATCGGAGGAAGCATCACCCTGATCGCGATCGGAGCGATCGTGGCGTTCGGGGTCGAGTACCAGCTGAGCTGGCTCGATCTCAACGTGGTGGGTTGGGTCCTGATGCTCGCGGGCGTGACCGGGCTGATCCTGACGCTGCACTTCTGGAACCGGCGTCGCCGGGCCATCGCCGCGCAGGCGGTACACGAGGAACGCCACTACTACGACGGGCGGTCCACGCCACCCCCCGCGCGTCACTGAGTAACCGCACGGCCAGGCCCCGTCGCGGGCCGGCCGTGCGTTTCCCCTGGCCTATCGTCGTCGTGCCCGGCACGGCTACGATGATCGGGTCGGGAGGAGCACCATGGGGATCGGCGGCAGCATCTTTCTGGTCGCGATCGGCGCGATCATCGCGTTCGGTGTGAAGCAGGATCTGAGCTGGCTGGACCTGGACGTGGTCGGATGGGTGCTCATGATCAGCGGCGCCGCCGGGCTGGTGCTCACCATCGCCTTCTGGATGACCCGCCGCAAGGCCTCCGTCGCCGAGCAGTATCAGCGCGGCGGAAACATCAAACGTGATTCTGAGCGCCGCGACGAGCAGCCCCGCGCCTAGGGTCGTCGGGGGCGAGGCGCTGCTGCTGGAGCTGGGCAGCACGCACGCCGTCTCCGCCTGGCATTCGGAGCTGGTACGCCGCCGTGCCGCTGGCGAATTCGCCGCGGCCGAGCTGGTGCCCGCCGCCCGTACCGTCCTGGTGGACGGGGTGGCCGACCCGGCCGGGCTGGCGGCCCGGCTGCGGGAGTGGCCGTTGGTCGAGTCGTCGGTGCCGGTGGCCGGGCCGGTGGTCGAGGTACCCACCGTGTACGACGGGCCAGACCTCGCCGAGGTGGCGGCACTGTGGGGGGTACCGGTCGACGAGGTGGTGGCCCGGCATGTGGCGACCGAGTTCGAGGTGGCGTTCTGCGGGTTCGCGCCGGGATTCGGGTATCTCACCGGTCTGCCGGAGCGGTGGCGGGTGCCGCGCCGGGCGGAGCCCCGCCCGAAGGTCCCTACCGGGTCCGTGGGGCTCGCCGGGCCGTACACCGGGGTGTATCCCTCGGAGTCGCCGGGCGGGTGGCAGCTGATCGGGCGTACCGACCTGGTGCTGTTCGACCCGGAGCGGGAGCCGCCCGCGCTGCTCAGCCCGGGCACCCGGGTGCGGTTCGTGGCGCGGCGTGCGGT
>JBOGDE010000273.1:0-7849 GCA_050701695.1 Micromonosporaceae bacterium | reverse complement strand
GTCTCGTCCGGAGCGGCCGAGTGCGGGGCCGGTCGGGTGGGCGGGGAGGTCGCGGGCGCGGCGCGGGTGCCGTCGATCGCGGCCGGCAGGGTGCCCGAGGTGTTCACCACCAGCAGGTCGCCCGGATCGAGGAATCGGCCGAGGTCGCGGAACCGGGCGTGCTCGACCGTCGACGTGGCGACCAGGAGCCGTACCCCGTCGCGGGGCAGGCCGCGCGCCTCGGCGGGGGCCGGTGCGTGCAGCTCGTCGGGCAGCGCGAAGCTAACCCTGGGCCGGTTCGCGTCAGGCCGGGTCGCGTCGGGCTGGGTTGTGTTGGGCCAGGTCGCGTCGGGCCGGTTCGCGTCAGGCCGGGTCGCGTCAGGCCGGGTCGTGTTGGGCTGGGTCGCGATCATCGCGACGCCCCCGCCGGGGCGGTCTCGGCCGCGGCCGTGGTGACCAGGTCGCCGGCGCGGTACCGGCCGCTGGCGGGGCGGGTGTCGAGCAGCCACAGCAGCCCCGGCACCGCCACCTCGCCGGGCTCCGGCCGGTCGGAGATGTCCTCGTCCGGGAATGCCTGCTGGTGCATGTCGGTACGCATGTCGCCGGGGTCGAACGCGTACACCCCGAGTTCGGGTCGTTCGGCGGCGAGCACCCGGGTGAGTTGGTCCAGCGCGGCCTTCGCCGAGCCGTACCCGCCCCATCCCTGGTACGCCTCGACCGCGGCGTCGGAGCTGACGTTGACCACGACGCCGCGCTGGGCGGCGAGCTCCGGGAGGAGCAGCTGGGTGAGGGCGAGCGGGGCGAAGACGTCCACCCGGTAGACCTCCTCCAGGCTGTCCAGCGGGTAGTCGGCCAGCTCCGGCTATGGGCTGGGCCCGAGCAGGCTGGCGTTGTTGAGCAGCAGGTCGAGCCGACCGGCGGCGTCGACGGCGGCGGCCAGCTCGTGGCGGTGCGCGGGGTCGGCGACGTCACCGGCGATCGCCACGGCGCCGGGGAGCGTCGCGGCGGCCAGCTCCAGGTTGGCCTTCCCGCGGGCATCAATGATCAACGACCAGTTACGGGCAGCGAGCGCGCGGGCGGCGGCCAGTCCGAGTCCGGCCGAAGCCCCGGTGATCAGTGCGACGGGCATCTGTCCTCCTTGTGCGCGAGTCCTGTGCCCATCTTTGAACTTGAAGCCAACTTTAAGTCAAGCCATCTGTGTCCCCCGTCTCCGTCCCGGCGCGCCGGAGTGGATCGGGCAATGGACGCCCTACCGCCACTTCCCGCCGGAAACCACGGCTCTGCGCCCATCGAGTGATCGCTGCCGCGCGAGTCGGCCGCGGGCTAGTGGCGGGGGGTGGTGGCGGCGAGGGCTACCAGGGCGACCAGCGCCAGGCAGATCAGGTAGATGCCGAAGCCGGTGAGGGGGGCGAGCAGCACCAGGATGGTCGCCACCGGGTAGCCCCTGACCACCAGCGGACCCCGCGCGTCGGCGTCGGGGCGGATGTGCAGCAGCCACACTCCGGCCAGGAACACCGCCACCGGTACGGCGATCGCGTAGCCCACCGCGACCGGGCCGAGCACGCTGTGGTCGGTCTTGACGTCGACCGCCGCCTGCAGGCCGGCGCCGACGGCGGCCACGGAGGCGAAGACCACGAAGTGGCCGTACCCCCAGATGATCGCGGTGGGCAGGGACCGCAACAGGTGGTGTACCGGCTGGTCGAAGTAGGAGCCACCAGAGCGCGAACACGATCACCAGGCCGGCACCCGCCAGCACCAGCAGCCGTACGTCACCGTGGCCGCCGGTGATCGCGGTCTGCACCGCCATCGTGGCGGCCAGGATCGACTCGCCGAGCACGATGATGGTGAACAGGCCGTACCGCTCGGTGATGTGGTGCGGGTGCCAGGTGGTGGGCTTCGTGCGTTCCGCCCAGATCGGCACCGCCAACTCGCCGAGCACCAGCACGGTGATGGTGACCAGCGCCCAGGCGTCCGGGGTCCAGAGCCGCGCCGTCCACAGCACCTGGATCACGGTGATGCCGAGGGCGTACCGCAGCGCGCAGGCACGGTGCTCCGGGTCGGAGCGGGCCACCCGCAGCCACTGGGTGACCATCGCCAACCGCATGATCACGTACCCGGCGACCACGGTACGCAGGTCGCCGTGGTCGAACGCGGGACCGATCCCGGCGGCGAACACCAGGACGCCGGCGATCTGCACCAGCGTGGTCAGCCGGTACGGCCCGTCGTCGGTGTCGTACGCCGAGGCGAACCAGGTGAAGTTCATCCACGCCCACCAGATGCCGAAGAACATCAGCAGGTACCACGGCAGGGCGTCGAGCGCGTGTCCCTCGGAGATCGCGTGGTGCAGCCGTTCGGCGGCGATCGCCACCGCCACCACGAAGCACAGGTCGAAGAACAGCTCCAGCGGGGTCGCCGCACGGTGCGCCTCGGCGGTCGAACGCGGCGCCATGGTGCGCAGCCAGGGGCGTCGGGAGAGCGTGGTCACGAAGGTCAACCTACCGCCGCCCGGTGCCGGACGAGGCTACCGGTGGGTAGGGTGCGGGCAACGAGTCGCTGGGAGGATCTATGCCGTCACGGTGGGAAAGCGCGTCGGTTCCGTTGCTGGCCGGATCACTCCGGGTCGTCTTCGGCCTGCCGGCGCCGGTACGCCGAGCCCTGGCCGGTGCCCCGATCGAGGTCGGCGGGCGCCGGCTCGACCTCGACATGCAGCTGTTTCTGCGGATGCAGCGGCTCACCGGACGCGGTCTCGACCGCAGCACCGTGGCGGCGGCCCGCCGGGAGGTCGCCGACGGCACCCCGGTCGTCGAGGGGCCGAAGGTACGCGCGGTGACGGCCAAGCCGATGACGCTCCCGGACGGGCTCGCCGCCCGGCTCTACACCCCCGGCGAGCGGGCGCCCGGCCGCGGTTTGCTGGTCTTCTACCACGGTGGCGGCTGGACCGTCGGCGACCTCGACTCCCACGACAACATGTGCCGCTTCCTGGCCCGGCACGCCGGCGTGAAGGTGCTCTCGGTGGCGTACCGGTTGGCGCCGGAGCATCCGTTCCCGGCGCCGGCGCGCGACGCGTACGCGGGCTTCCGGTACGCCGTCGACCACGCCGCCGCGCTCGACGTCGATCCGGACGCGATCGCGGTCGGCGGTGACAGCGCCGGCGGCAACCTGGCGATCGCGACCTGCCTGCAGGCGGTGGCCGACGGCGGGGTGCGCCCGGCGTACCAGCTGCTGTTCTACCCGGCGACCGACCTCACGCGGCGACGGCCTTCCCGGCTCGCCTACGGGGAGGATTTCTTCCTCACCGAGGAGACGATGACCTTCTACGAGGGCTGTTACGTCACCGCCGAGTCGAAGGCCGATCCGCTGGTCTCGCCGATGCTCGCCGAGGTGTCCGGACTGCCGCCGGCGTACCTGGCGGTCGCCGGCTTCGACCCGCTCTGCGACGACGGGTCGGCGTTCGCGGAGAAGCTGGCCGAGGCCGGCGTGCCGGTCACGCTGCGTTGCTTCGAGGACCTGATCCACGGGTACGTCAACTTCTTCAGCTTCAGCGCCCGGGCCCGCGAGGCGCTGGGCGAGGCCGCGCTCGCGCTGCACCGGGCGGTGGGACAAGACGGTGGCGGCCCCGGTCGCCCGGAGCCGCCACATGTCGGAGAGCCAGTGTCCTGAGTCAGAGATTCGCAATCTCTGACTCAGGCTACTAGATCAGATCAGCGAGTAGAGCAGGATGTTCGGCGACTTGCGGCCGGCGTTGCCGACCACGCCGGGGGTGCCGCCGTCGACCACAGCGGCGCCGACCTGGGCCGGGGTAGCACCCGGGTTCGCCTCCAGGTAGAGCGCCGCCACGCCCGCCACGTGCGGGGTCGCCATCGAGGTGCCGCTGATGGTGTTGGTGGCGGAGTCACTGGTGTGCCATGCGGAGGTGATCCCGCGGCCCGGCGCGAACAGGTCCACGCAGCGGCCGAAGTTCGAGAACGACGAACGGTTGTCGTCGGAGTCCGTCGACCCGACCGTGATCGCGGTCGGGGTGCTGGCCGGGGAGAACCGGCACGCGTCGGCGTTGCTGTTGCCGGCGGCGATCGCGTACGTGACGCCCGAGGCGATGGAGTTGCCGACCGCCTCGTTGATGGCGCGGTTCTTGCCGCCGCCGAGGCTCATGTTGGCGACCGCGGGCTTGACCGCGTTCGCGGTGACCCAGTCGATGCCGGCGATCACGCCCGCCCAGGTGCCGGAGCCCTGGCAGTTGAGCACCCGTACCGCGACCAGGCTGGCGGTCTTCGCCACGCCGTACGCGGTGCCGCCGACCGTACCGGCGACGTGGGTGCCGTGGCCGTTGCAGTCCTCGGCGTTGTTGTCGTTGTCGACGGTGTCGACGCCGTACGAGGCGCGGCCACCGAAGTCGGAGTGGCTGATCCGGATCCCGGTGTCGATCACGTACGCGTGCACCCCGGTGCCGGAGACGTTGTAGTTGTACGTGTCGTCCAGCGGCAGGTTGCGCTGGTCGATCCGGTCCAGGCCCCACGACGGGGTCGGGCTCTGGCTGCCGGAGACGCTGACCTCGCCGTCACGCACCACGTACGCGACGCTGCGGTCGGCGCGTACGGCGTTCACCGCGGCACTGGGCAGGGTGGCCGCGTAGCCGTTGAGGGCGGCCGAGTAGCTGTGGTGCACGGTGCCGCCGAGCCGGCTGGCGGCGGACTGCGCCGCACCGAGGGCCTTGCCACTGACACCGTCCTTGAGCACCACGATGTACCGGTCGGCCAGCGCGGCGTCCGAGCCCACCAGTGGCGCCAGCGAGGTGGTGCTCGCATTGGCGAGGGTCACTCCGGGGATGATCGCCAGGGCGAGGGCGGCGAGCCCTCCGGCGAGGGTGCGTACACGCATCCGTTGCGTCCTTCGGGGGAGTGCGTCGCGCACGACAGGCGCGCGGCGACGCGTGGTCGAGGGTGCCCGGAAAGTAACACCACCGTCCCGGCTGGCGATAGACCCGAACCGATCGATTGCCCCGATATGTCGATCTTCTCGCGGGATTCCCCTGGCCCTCGATCTGCTGGCCGGACCGCTGCCCGCCCGGCCGTGGACCGGCTACCCGGTCGTGGACCGGATGCCCGGTCGTGGATCGGCTATCCGGCTTGTGCCAGCCAGGCGGTGCCGCCGTCGGCGTTGTCGGCGAGCACCACCAGTGTCGAGTCGGCCGCGGCTACCGACATCACCTTCTCGCCGCCGACACCGACCGGCGCCGGGGGCGCCAGCTCGTGCCAGGTCTCGCCGTCCGGCGTACGCCACAGCCGGTGCCGGACGCTGTCGCTCACGCTGACCACCAGCCCTTGGCCGAGCGTCGCCAGCCCGGCCACGAACGGCGCGGCGCTGCCGTCGGTGTCGACCGCGCCGAAGCTGTCGCCCTGCCGCCACGCACCCGCCTTGCGGTGCCACAGGCCGTAGGTGTCGCCGCGCAGCCCGACCGCCACCAGGCCGTCGCGGTAGCTGGCGACCCGCTGCAGGTCGGCGTAGTCGTCGCCGTACGGGACCTGCTGGCGCTGCCAGGTCGCGCCGTCGGGGGAGTGCCACGCGATCGGGGCACGCGGCACCCGGCCGGCGAGCTGGGCGCTGCCCACCACGGTCCAACCGCCGTCGGCGTACGTGAGGTGGACCGCCGCGGTGTCGGCACGGTCGTCGCTGGCCAGCTGCGGGTCGGCGTCGGTCAGGGTGAACTCCGTCGCGTCGGGGGAGGTCCAGACCGCGGCACCGCTGGTGCGGTTGCCGGCGATGATCCAACCCGACTCGCCCGCCGCGATCGGGCCGACGTTGACCGCGTGCGGCCCGCCGTACAGCTCGAAGGCGGCGATCACCTCGACGAACCTGCCCTGCTGGTCCTGGTACCAGGTGCTGACCCGGGGGTTGCCGTGGGCGCCGCCGGACTTGGCGCCCACGAGCGCCAGCCGGCCGTCGCGGCACGCCCCCGAGAAGATGATGTGGCGCTGCCCCCAGTAGCCCTTCGGGGCGAACTCCAGCGGCGTCCACGCCTTGCCGTCGGCGCTGCGCCACCCGGCGGGATAGCTCTCGCCGCCGGCGGTGAACACGCCGCCGAGCACGTACCACTGGTCGGCGCAGTGCACCGCGTCGCGGACCGCGAGGCGACCGCCCGGCCCGGCCGGCATCGGCAGTGTCACCTTCTGCCAGTCCAGCTTCCGCGGTGCCGCGGTCTCCGGCGCGGCGGTGCAACCGGAGACCACGGCGAGGAACAGGGCGAGGATCGCGACGCGACGCATGCCCGCGATCGTACGAGCGTCAGCCCTTTTCGGAGGCGACGGAACGGTCACGTTCCGCGGCGCGGGTGCGGGTGAGGCGGATCAGAGTGGGGACGATCACGAGCAGTGCGACCAGGTGCATCAGGGCGAGTGCGCCGAACGCGCCGGGCGTGCCGCCGGTGAGGCCGGGGTCGGGGTTGTCGCCGGTGGCGATGTTGACCAGCGGCGCGAACGTCACCACGAAGGTGATTAGCGACGCGATCCAGAAGTTGCGTACGGGTCGCGTGGTCCAGCGCACCAGCGCGGCGAACACCACGGCGGCGCCGATCGCCGCGACGACGCTGCTGACGATGGGCGCGCCGACCGTCAGTGGCAGGAATCCGGGGTCGACCTCGATAGCGGCGACGGTGATCAGGCGTACCACCGAGTTGCCGATCGCGGCTAGCGCTGCGGCGGCGAGCAGTGCCAGGGGGAGCTTGCGGAGGCTGTGGCCGCTGGCCGTCTCCGCGATGGTGTCCGGGGTCTGTACGACGGTGGTCATCTTCAGTGCCTCCATGATGGTCACATCAAATAGTGGTATCTCTCAACTATGTCCGGCACGTTAGCCCGAAAAGCTGGTAGGAGTCAACTATTGAGCAAGTAAATGTTAGGTAGACTCAGCCACATGACTGTGTTGGATGGCACTCGCTTTGCTCGTGCGGGTCATGCGGCTTTGAGCCGCCCTGTAGCTGGCCCTCCGGCTCGGTCGCTGCGCTCCCTCTCCTCCGGGTCGGCTGCGGGCGGCGCCGCATGACCAGGACCGGGCGCACCCAGGTGGAGCTGAACGCCGAGATCGTGAAGCTGCTGTTCTCGACGCTCGACCTGTTGCGGGGCCACTTCGGCGCCGCCGCTGCCGAGGCGGGCCTCAGCGGCGGGCCCGCCAGGGCGCTGATAAACATCTCCGAGCCCACCCCAATGCGCCACCTGGCGAGCGATCTGGCCTGCGATCCGTCGAACGTCACCGGGATCGTCGACGACCTGGAGCAGCGCGGTCTGGTCACCCGCGAGCCCGACCCTGGCGACCGCCGGATCAAGCTGCTGGTGCTCACCGCGCGGGGCAGGCAGGTCCGGGAGGAGTTCATGGACCGGATCAACCGTACGGTCCCCGGTGTCAGCGACCTCACCGACGAGCAGCGGCGTACGCTCCGCGACCTGCTGCGCGAGGTCGTGGCGCGAAGGTAGTGCGGTGGCGCGACGTGGCTGGTGAACTCGCCGACGGTCATCAGCGCTAGCTTCTCGGTCTCGTCGTCGGCGAAATTCACGCCGTACTGGTCCTCGACGCGTAGTGATTTGGGGTGAGTCGCTACCCGTGCGCGGCGGTCAGCGGAGGCAGCGGGCAATGCAACAGCGCGCAGACCGTACGCAGCAGCTCCCACTCTTCGGCGGTAACCACCCCGTCGTGGCTGATCACCGTCACCAGACTCGCCACCAGGGCGGCCTTGTCGCGTTCGGCCAGTCCGTCCAGTGCCGGCCACACCGGCTCCAGCGCCAGCAGCCCCTCGGCGGGCGGCGCGTACCGCAGCCCCGGCAGCAGCGTGCCGGCGCCGGCGGTGAACGCGGCCTGGGCGGCGGCCGGGTCCGGGTTGCCGACC
>JBOGDE010000272.1:0-7849 GCA_050701695.1 Micromonosporaceae bacterium | reverse complement strand
ACAACATCATGCACGCCAACCTGAAGGCCCCGGGCGGCATCGTCCTGATGGCGGCTGACACGCCGGCCGGCATGGAGTACAACCCCGGCTCACAAATCTCGATCAGCCTCAGCGGCGAGGACGCCGAGGAGCTGCGCGGCTACTGGACCCAGCTCTCCGCGGAAGGCACGGTGACGATGCCGCTGGAGAAGCAGATGTGGGGCGACGAGTTCGGCATGTGCACCGACAAGTTCGGCATCCAGTGGATGGTCAACATCAACCAGCCCCAGGGCTGACCGCGACCAGCGGGGTCACCGGCTTCCGGTGACCCCGCTGGTGTGCGTCTACACGCTGCCGCGTGGGCCCTTCCGCACCCCCGCCGCGGGCGACGGCGCCACGTAGAGGCCGACCAGCACCGGGTCGTGGTCGGAGGCCCGGTACGCGTCCGGCTGGTACAGCGACGGCGGGTTGAACTCGGTGTTGTAGTCCAGGATCCGCGGCTCGTCACAGTTGATGTGCCAGATAGCGGCGCCCGTAACGTCGGCCGCCAGCGACGGCGCCGCCAGCGCGTAGTCCAGCCGGCCGGAGGCGCCCTGGAACACGTAGCTGTAGCGGTCCGCCTCGGTGAGGAACCGCTCCGACTGGCTGGTGTAGCCGGCGGCGCGCAGCACGTCCAGCGGGTCTTCCTTGCCGTAGGAGTTCAGGTCACCGACGATCAGCGGGCTCGGCACCGCCTTCTTCGTCAGCGCCGCGGCCAGCGCCTTGGCCTGCTTGACCCGCTTGGCGTTGTAGCAGCCCTGACCGTCGCCCTGGTCGGCGTCCGGCCCGGAGGCGCCGCCGCAGCCCTTGGACTTGAAGTGGTTGACCACCACGCTGAACTGCTCACTGCCACCGGTCAGCTTGAAGGTCTGGATCAGCGGCGGCCGGTCGAAGACCTGGTCCTCACTGGTACGAGGCAAGCCCACCGGCTTCACCTTCGCCGGCTGGTAGATGATCGCGACCTTGATCGCGTCGGTGCCGAACCGGCCACCGAACTCGTTCGGCGGGTTGAGCACCGGCTCAGTGATGTACGCGTACCTGCCGGGCGCGGTGGCCGCGTTGAGCGCGTCCACCAGCGACCCCACCGCGACCGAACCGTTGTTCTCGATCTCCATCAGCCCGACCACGTCGGCGTCGAGCGCGGTGATCGCGGCGACCTCCTTGGCCTGCTGTCGCGTGAACTCCTCGGCGGTGTCGGCGCCGCGGGCGTTCGGGTTCTGCGAGCCCAGCGTGGTGAAGTAGTTCAGGGTGTTGAAGCTGGCCACCCGTACGTTGCCACCCACCGCGGCCGGGCCGGCCGGGCGCGGGTTGGTACGGGAGAACGAGATTGGCGCGGTCGGCTGCAGCCGGTAGACCCCGAAGCCGAAGCTGAGCACCCCGGTGATCCCGGACGCGGTGTCACCGGTACGCACCGCCTCCGGCTCCAGGTACGGCACGGTGGGCGGGTTCTGCACGGTGGAGCCGTCGTCGATCAGCAGTGTGCGGCGTGCCGCCAGCTCGGCGACCGCGTTGGCCGGCGCGCCCGGCTCGGCCACCTCGGTGGGCTGCAGCACCCGCCCCTCGGAGGAGACCGACACCTCGCCGTACCGGCCGAGATTGTAGTGCTCGGTGACGGTGAGCGACTCCGGGAACGTGGTGAGCACGCCCTCCAGCGGCTCATGCGTGGTGCCGGAGGCCAGCGGCAGATCGACCTGCGCCGGCGCGATGCTGCCGGTGCCGCAGACGTCGACCGCGTCGACCGGCGACAGCTCGGTGAGGCCGTGGAACTCCACCGCCTGGCCGGTCACCAGCACCCGGTCGCCGACATTGACGTCGACGGTGCCACCGAAGGCGAACAGCCCGTCGGAGGTGGCGGGGTCCGCGTCCGGGGTCGGGTCCTGCAGGAAGAAGCCGCGCAACTGACCGGTGCCCTGGAAGTCGCCGGTGACGATGCCCTCCACCCGTACCGTCTGACCGGCGAGCGGGGTGGCTTCGCCAGGGCCCTGCACCTCGGCGATCTGATGCGTGGCGGGGGTGTCGCAGCCACCGCCCGGGGGCGGCGGGGGCTCCGAGGCGCTGTTGCGGGGGTTCGGCTCACCGGCGGCGAAGTCGGCCGCGTTGTTGTCGGTGTCGGTGGCGCCGGCGGCGGCGCGCAGCCCGGCGGTGGTGTTGGACAGCGTCGGTGCCGCGCCGCTGCCCTCGAAGAAGTTGGCGCTGCCGTACCCGACCAGATCGGCGATGTCCGCGGTCTGCGTCGGCGTACACGGGGTGGAGCCGCCGTTGCAGGCCAGACCGGTGGTGGTGCGCGCGACGATCACCTTGCCGGAGCTGCCGCTCATGTTGGTCGAGCCGGTGGCGTCCGGGGTGGGCAGCGGCGTGGTCCCGCCGGAGCCGGCGGCGAGCTGCACCAGGTAGTGCCCGCCCGCGGCCACAGTGCCGGTCAGGTTGGTCCGGTTGCTGGCGAAGTGCCCGGTGCCGGTGGCGCTGGCGTACTGCACCGACCAGCCGTCGACGCTCACGGCGCTCGCGCTCCGGTTGTAGAGCTCCACGAAGTCATTGGTGTACGTGGCGCCGGAGTTGCCGCCGCCCCCGTACACCTGGCTGATCACGATGTCCGGGCTGGCCGCCGCGGCGGGCGTGGTGAGCGCCCCGGCCAGCAGGGGTGCGGCGAGTGCGGTGACAGCGGCGTACGACAGACCGCGCCGCCACGACAGAACGGGAACAGGCATCGATGTCCTCCCCAGGGGGCTTCGGCCATCTCACGGTGGCGAGGCGACCGGAACGGTGTGGACAACCTATTGCCTGGGTGAACATCCGCGAAAGACCTCAACCGCCCCACTCAAATCCGGCGCTCCACCAGCCTCGCGCCAGATCTTGGTAAACGAGTGCTCGATTCGAGCACTCGTTTACCAAGATCCTGAGAATCAGTCGCGGTCGGGGGCGGTGGGGTCGGGCGCGGTGGGGTCGGGCGCGGTGGGGCGGGGGGCGGTGGGCTCGGGTTCGGGGGCGGGGTCGCCGGGGTCGGGGGTGCCCTTGCGGGCGTCGCGGTCGGCCCACTCCAGGAGTGGGGCGAGATCGAAGATGTGGTCGTCGATGTCGTGGTGCAGGTCGCCGAACCTGGCGTACCGCTCGGGCATGGTGGCGATCGTGAAGTCGGCCGGTAAGGCGTCGTCGATCTCGTCCCACCGCACCGGCGCGGAGACCTTGCCGTCCGGGGTGCCGCGCACCGAGTAGGCCGCCGCGATGGTGTGGTCACGGGCGTTCTGGTTGTAGTCGACGAAGACCTGGTACGGGTCCCGGTCCTTCTTCCACCACACCGTGGTCGCGTCCGAGGAGCGCCGTTCCACCTCCCGCGCGAACGCCAGCGCGGCCCGGCGTACCTGCGGGAATCCGTGTACCGGCGGCACCCGTACGTAGATGTGCATGCCCTTGCTGCCGGTGGTCTTCGGGTAGCCGACGGCGCCCAGCTCGTCGAGTACCTCGTGCGCGACATGGGCGACGCGCCGGAGGGTGGCGAAGTCGCACTCCGGGCCGGGGTCGAGGTCGATCCGCCACTCGTCGGGCTGCTCGGTGTCGGCGCGCCGGCTGTTCCACGGGTGGAACTCCACGGTGGACATCTGCACCGCCCAGATCACCTGCGCCAGATCGGTGACGCACAGCTCGTCGGCGGTACGCCCCCACCGCGGGAAGTACAGCCGTACCGTCTCCACCCACGGCGGCGCGCCGGCGGGGAGCCGCTTCTGGTAGACCTTCTCGCCGGTCACGCCGGTGGGATAGCGGTGCAGCATGCACGGGCGTTCCCACAGCGCGTTGACGATCCCGTCGCCCACGGCGAGGTAGTAGTGGACCAGGTCGAGCTTGGTCTCGCCCCGCTCCGGGAAGTACACCCGGTCCGGGTTGGTCACCCGTACCACGTGATGACCCACCTCGATCTCGACCGACGGTGCCTTGCTCGCCATTCCCCTACCTCACCACACCCGCCCTCCCGGTGCGGGGAGGGCGGGTGGCGAGGGTCAGCGGACGGTGAAGGCCGTCCCTTCGTCGCCGACCACGATCCGGTACGCACCGGGCGCCACGCGCCGCTCCCCTGCGGCTCCGATGTCGCCCGCGGTGACGGCGAGCCGGGATACCGGCACGGTGACGTATGCGGTCGTGTTCTCCCCCGCGGCCAGGGTGATGCGGGTGAAGCCGACCAGCCGTTTCGCCGGGGCGAGCACCGTACTGGTGGGTTGTGAGACGTACACCGGAACCACCAGGTCACCGGCCCGCTCGCCGGTGTTGGAGACCGGGACGGCTACCCGGATCCGGTCGCGCGCCCCGACCACGGTCCGGTCCAGCGCCGGCTTGCCCGTGGTGTACGAGGTGTACGACAGCCCCGCCCCGAAGGCGTACGCGGCGTGGTAGTTGGACTCCGGCCCGCCGTTCGTACCGGGGAGCTGCAGGTAGTGCAGCGGATCGTTGCCGAGCGCCTTCGGCCACGACACCGGGAGCCGGCCGCTCGGGTTGACGGTGCCGTAGAGCACATCGGCCACGCCGTCGCCGCCCTCGGTGCCGGGCAGCCACGCCATCGCCAGCGCGTCCGGGTCGGCGGCGTCGCCGAGCACCAGCGGCCGGCCGGCAACGATCACCCCGACCACCGGGGTGCCGGTACCCTTCAGCGCCTTCACCAGCGCCTGCTGGTCCGCGGCGAGTACGGGTCGCGGGGTGTCGGCGGGGCCTTCCGAGCCGGGCTTCTCACCGACCACCACGACCACCACGTCGGCACCCGGTGCGGCGGCGACCGCCTTGTCGGGGTCCGGCTCGTGGCTGACCGTGGCGCCGGCCGGCGCGTGCGCCTTCAGCCCCTCCACGATCGTGGTCCCCGGTACGTCCACCCCGTCCGGTACGCCCTGCCAGCCGATCGACCAGCCGCCGAGCTGGTTCGGCATCGAGTCCGCGCTCGGGCCGGTGACCAGGATCTTCTTGCCGCCGGTGATCGGCAGCGTGCCGTCCTGGTTGCGCAGCAGCACCGTCGAGTCGGCGGCGGCCCGGCGGGACAGCTCGGGATCGCGTACCGCCGCGTCAGCGTCGCCGGGGTCGACGTACGGGTCCTCGAACAGGCCGAGCTGGAACTTCAGCGCGAGCACCCGCCCGGCGGCCTGGTCGAGCCGGGCCCGGGAGATCAGGCCGCGCTTGATCGCGGTCAGCAGGCTGGCGTGGAAGTCGCGGTCGTCCGGCGGCAGCATCGTCAGGTCGACCCCGGCGTTGACCGCCTTCGCGATCGCGCGCGGGTAGTCGGGCGAGACCCGGTACGCGAACTGCAGCGCCCGTACGTCGTTCCAGTCGCTGACGACCAGCCCCTTGAATCCCCACTGCTTGCGCAGGACGTCGGTGAGTAGGTAGCGCGACGCGTGCGCCGGGATGCCGTTGACCGCGCCGGAGTTGACCATCACGGTCAACGCCCCCGCGTCGATCGCCTGCTCGTACGGCGGCAGCAGCGTGTCCTGCAGATACCGCATCGACACGTCGCTCGGCACCCGGTCGTGGCCGTTGCTCGGCTCGGAGTAGCCGGCGAAGTGCTTCACCGTGCCGGCGACCTGCCGTCCGCTGGACCGGTCCTGGTAGCCCTCGATGCTCGCGGCGGCCAGGGTGCCGGCCAGCAGCGGATCCTCGGCGTACGTCTCGTAGTAGCGGCCCCACCGGTGGTCCCGCGCCAGGTCGGCCACCGGGGAGTAGTTCCAGAAGATGCCGGTGGCGGCGGTGGCGCGCTGGGTGGAGCGGGCCACGTCGGCGACCAGCTCCGGGTTCCAGGTCGCGCCGAGGCCGACCTGATGCGGGAACATGGTCGCCCCCATCACGTTGTTGTGCCCGTGTACGGCGTCGACCCCGTACAGGTTGGGGATGCGCAGCCGGGAGTGCTCGATGGCGTACCGCTGGATGGTGTTGGTCAGCTCCGCCCAGTCCCGCGGCGTGTTCGTCGCGGGGGGCATGCCGCCACCGGAGAGGATCGACCCGACGTGCTGGTCGGCGAAGACCTCTTCGAGGCAGCGCGGGTTGAGCTCGCCGCCGCTCCACGTACACCCGTCGCCCTGCAACCGGGTCAGGGCGATCAGCTGCAGCTGACCGGCCTTCCCCTCGACGGTCATCCGGCCGAGCAGGTCGGCGACCCGGGCCTGGGTGCCCGCCCGCGGGTCCAGGTACGTCACCTTGCCGGCGCTCGCCGGGCCGGTCAGCAGCGCGGCGAGCGTCAGGCCGATGGTCACCGCCGCCCAGCGATTCCGCCATCGCGCCGAGGTCTGAGTCTGAGCCGTACCCATTGACCGCCTCCTGGTGGATCGGCGCGCCGCGCCCCGCGGCGCATCGACCGCACGCTATTGGCGGCCGGAACCACGTGTCAATCTAAGACGTAGAAAAAGCCGGTGAAGTTTCTTTACAGGTCCCTTCTGTGGTGGTTTCCTGGTGGCAACCTGGGGAGGCGATCCGCATGAAACGGATATCGCACCGGACCGCCCGCGGAGTGGGCGTGGCACTGCTGACAACCGGACTGATCGCCGCGACGTCACTGTCCGCACCAACGGCGCAGGCGGCCGAGGAGCCGGTGAACATCTGGCTGACCACCACCTCCGACGCCGGCGGCCGTACGGTCACCCGCGGGCTGCAGCCGCAGACGCCGATCAACTTCGGACCACCCGGCGGCAGCGCCGACCACGTGATCGGAGTCGACGAGGAGACCACGTACCAGCAGTTCGAAGGCGCCGGGGCGTCGATCACCGACAGCACCGCGTGGCTGCTGCGCGGCAGCGGCATCGTCTCCCCCGGCACCCGCGACGCGGTGATGCGCGACCTGTTCGACCCGGTGAACGGGATCGGGCTGACCTTCGTACGCAACCCGATGGGCGCCTCGGACCTGGCCCGCCACAACTACAACTACGACGACACCTGCTGCGACCTCAACGACTTCTCCCTCGCCGCCGACACCGAAGTGATCGCGCTGACCGCGCAGGCCCGCCAGCTCAACCCGGCCGTCGTCGTGAAGGGCGTGCCGTGGAGCGCCCCCGGCTGGATGAAGGACAACGGCACCATGACGAACATGGGCTGGCTGAAGTGGGAGTACTACCCCACCTACGCCCAGTACTTCGTGAAATACCTCCAGGGGTACGCCGCCCGCGGCATCCGGATCGACTACGTCTCGGTGCAGAACGAGCCCAACTGCTGCGGCGCCAACAGCACGTACCCGACGATGAGCTGGAACGCCTCCGGGCTGGTCGAGTTCACCAAGAACCACCTGTATCCCGCGTTCCGCGCCGCCGGCATCACTACCAAGGTGATGGTGCACGACTGGAACTACGGCGACTACGGCCAGATCGGCTCCGGCGTACTGGCCGACCCTGCGGTACGCGACGACCCGCTGTTCGGCGGCATCGCCTGGCACGGCTACTTCGGCGACGTGGCCACCGGATCGCAGGTGCACGACCAGTACCCGACCGTGAAGCAGTTCAGCACCGAACACTCCGGCGGCACCTGGGTGTCCCACCAGCACGCCGAGGACATGCGCGACATCGTCAACTACGCCCGCAACTGGAGCCGCAGCATCGTCAAGTGGAGCCTCGCGCTCGACCAGAACCACAACCCGCACAACGGTGGCTGCGACGTCTGCACCGGGCTGATCACCGTCCACAACGGAGACAGCCAGCACGGCCAAGTGGAGAAGACGATCGAGTACTACACCACCGGGCACCTGACCAGGTTCGTCAAGCCGGGGGCGTACCGGATCGCGTCCACCGCCGACATCACGATCCCGAATGTGGCGTACAAGAACCCGGACGGGTCGAAGGCGCTGATCGCGTACAACCCGACCACCGGGTCACGCTCG
>JBOGDE010000271.1:0-7857 GCA_050701695.1 Micromonosporaceae bacterium | reverse complement strand
GCACAAACCCCAGCGCGTTACCCGGCGGGGGTGTCATGGTGGCATCCATGACACCCATGTTCCGCCACTAATGTGCCCTAATCAAGGCTTCGTCATGACGACATGAACGGACCGTTGATCATGCTGTGAGACGTACGCTGCGCTGGTACCCGCGGGGGCCGGCACACGCTCGGACACCGCCATGACCACTATCGCCCAGCGCACCACAGCGCGGCAGCTGCTCGACGACGCGGCAACCCGGATCGGCTCCGGCTCACCGTCGCTGACCACCCTGGAAGACCTGGCACGCTGGCTGCGCGACGCCGCCGGATCGCTCGGCGGACTGGAGGCGGCCACCCGGCGCAGCCGGCTCAGCGGCGCGGGGGTCGTCCTCGCCGAAACCCCCGGCGGGCACGTCATGGTGGTGCGCTACTTCCCGCCGGCCGAGCCCACCCCGATCCACGGCCACTCCGGCTGGGGTGCGCTGGTGCTGCTGTCCGGACACGGGCGGTACGAGACCTGGCAGCCGATCGACGACAGGTACGCCCGGCTCACCGCCGTACGGGAACTGGCCGCCGGCGACACCTTCGCCTGGGCGGACCCGCCGCATGACGTACACCGGCAGCAGGGGCTGGCCCGGGGCGCCACCGAGCTGACGATCTTCAAGCGGCACCCGTACCACACCTGGGCCCCGCAGTATCAGCCTCCGCCCGCTTGACCTGGAGTGCGCTCCAGGTTCTAGCGTCGTACCCGTGACGCTTTCCATCGCCGAAGCCTCGGACCGCTCCGGGCTGTCCATCGACACGCTGCGCTACTACGAGCGGATCGGGCTGCTCGACCCGCCGGCGCGTGACTCGGGCGGCCGGCGTACGTACACCGAGGACGACCTGGGGTGGTTGGAGTTCCTGATGCGGCTGCGTACCACCGCGATGCCGATGGGGTGATGCAGCGGTACGCCCAGCTCTGCCGCGACGGCGCGCCGACCTACGATGCGCGGCGCCAGCTCCTGATCGCACAACGGGACGTGGTCAGGGCCCGCATCGCCGAGCTCACCGCGTGCCTCGACGTACTCGACTACAAGATCGACAACTACGCCGCGCTGGTCGCGGCAGAGAGCGGGACACGACGATGACACTGCCCGACCGGCACCTCGGTGCGCTGACCGTCTCGGCCCAGGGGCTGGGCTGCATGGGGATGAGCTAGCGGACCTGCTGAGACCGTCTACCGCCAGCGTCAGGCTCACGGCCGCCCGCACGGACGGTCTCAGCAGGTCCGTCTACGGCGAGACCGACGACGCCGAGTCGGTCGCCACCATCCACCGCGCCCTCGACCTGGGTGTCACCCTGCTCGACGCCGCCGACATGTACGGCCACGGCGCCAACGAGGAGCTGGTGGGCCGCGCGATCGCCGGCCTGCCGCGAGCTGGGGATCGGGATCGTGCCGTACTCGCCGCTGGGCCGGGGTTTCCTGACCGGGCGGTTCCGCTCCGCCGCCGACTTCGACGCCACCGACACCCGCCGGGAACGCTTCCCGCGCTTCAGCGACGAAGCGATGCGGCGCAACCTCGCGGTCGTCGACGCCCTGGAAAAGCTCGCGGGGGTACGCGGTGTCACCGCCGGCCAGCTCGCGCTCGCCTGGGTGCAGCACCGTGGCCGGGACGTGGTGCCGATCCCGGGCACCCGCCGCCGCACCTACCTGGAGCAGAACGTCACCGCCGCCACGCTGACCCTGACGCCCGACGACCTCGCCGCCCTGGAGTCGGCGGTCCCCGCCGGCGCCGTCCACGGCACCCGCTACGCCGCCCCCGCCATGCGCCTCCTCGACCGCTGAGCGTCACGAACGGGTCGGGTCCGCATCGGCGTACCCCCCCCCCGCCCGCCCTACGAGACCACGGGGAGGTAGACCTCGCTGCCGGATGCCACGAACTCGTCGGACTTGTCCTTCATGCCTTGCTCGGCGTACGCCTTGAGGTCCTGGCTGATCTTCATGGAGCAGAACTTCGGGCCGCACATCGAGCAGAAGTGGGCGGTCTTGGCCGGCTCGGCGGGCAGCGTCTCGTCGTGGAACGCCCGCGCGGTGTCCGGGTCCAGCGAGAGGTTGAACTGGTCCTCCCAGCGGAACTCGAACCGGGCCTTGGACAGCGCGTCGTCCCACTCGTGCGCTGTCGGATGCCCCTTCGCCAGGTCGGCGGCGTGTGCGGCGATCTTGTACGCGATCACGCCCGCTTTCACGTCGTCCCGGTTCGGCAGCCCCAGGTGCTCCTTCGGGGTGACGTAGCAGAGCATCGCGGTGCCGTACCAGCCGATCATCGCCGCACCGATCGCGGAGGTGATGTGGTCGTACCCGGGAGCGATGTCGGTGGTCAACGGGCCGAGGGTGTAGAACGGCGCGCCGTCGCACCACTCCTTCTGCAGCTCCATGTTCTTCTTGATCTTGTGCATCGGTACGTGGCCGGGGCCCTCGTTCATCACCTGCACGTCGTACTCCCAGGCGATCTTCGTCAACTCGCCCTGGGTCTTGAGTTCGGCGAGCTGCGGCTCGTCGTTCGCGTCGGCAATGCTTCCCGGACGGAGGCCGTCGCCGAGTGAGAACGCGATGTCGTACTGCGCGAAGATCTCGCACAGCTCGCGGAAGTTGGTGTAGAGGAAGTTCTCCTCGTGGTGCGCCAGGCACCAGGCGGCCATGATCGAGCCGCCGCGCGAGACGATGCCGGTCACCCGCGGCACCGTGGTCGGGATGTACCGCAGCAGTACGCCGGCGTGCACGGTCATGTAGTCGACACCCTGCTCGGCCTGCTCGATCACGGTGTCCCGGAACACCTCCCAGGTCAGCTTCACCGGGTCCCCGTTGACCTTTTCGAGGGCCTGGTAGATCGGTACGGTCCCGATCGGCACCGGCGCGTTGCGCATGATGCCCTCGCGGGTGGCGTGGATGTGCTTGCCGGTGGACAGGTCCATCACGGTGTCGGCGCCCCACTTGCACGCCCAGGTCAGCTTCTCCACCTCCTCGGCGATCGAGGACGACACGGCGGACGTACCGATGTTGGCGTTGATCTTCACCAGGAACCGTTCGCCGATCAGCATCGGCTCGGACTCGGCGTGGTTGATGTTGTTCGGCAGGATCGCGCGCCCGGCGGCGATCTCGTCGCGTACCACCTCCGCGGGCAGTCCCTCACGCAGCGCGGCGAACTCCATCTCCGGGGTCACGATGCCCTGCCGGGCGTAGTGCATCTGGGTCGGCCGCTTGCCGTCTTTCGCCCGCAGTACGGTCCGGCCGGCGTTCGCGGAACCCACGGCAGGCCCTTCCTCCACGTCGCCGCGCTCGTGGATCCAGTGCGCCCGCGGCTGCGGCAGCCCGACCTCGGGGTCACCACCGGGACCGGAGGTGTCGTAGAGCCGTACCGGCGGGTCGTCGTTGGTCAGGTCCACCTCGGCGAACGGCACCTGGAGGTCAGGGCGCGAGCCGGTCACGTACACCTTGCGGCGGTTGCCGGCGAGGTGCTGCACGGGGTTCTCTGCGGTCGAGGTCATCGGGTCTCCCATTCGAAGTGATTCAGCGGTCCGTGTCCCCCGCCGAGACGCCAGTCGGCGGCCCCCGCGAGCGCTCTGGTCACGTAGTCCTTTGCCTGTCGCAGCGCATCCGGCAGCGCCAGCCCGGACGCCAGCCCGGCCGCCGTCGCCGAGGCGAACGTGCAGCCGGTGCCGTGGTTGTTGCGGGTATCGACCCAGGGCGCGGTCAGCCGATCGACCGCCCCGCCATGCCACACCACGTCGACGGCGAGCGGCCGGCCCTCCCCGTCAACCTCGCCCTCCAGGTGACCGCCCTTGATCACGACGGCCCCGGCACCGGTCTGAGCGAGCTCCCCGGCCGCGGCGACCATGTCGTCCACGGTGGACAGCCGGCGGCCCAGCAGCAGCGACGCCTCGCGCAGGTTCGGGGTGATCACCGCGGCGTGGGCGAACAGCTTCGGGTACGCCTCACCCACCCCGCCCAGCGCCAGCTTGTCGCCGCTGGAGGCGACCAGCACCGGGTCGACCACCAGGTGCGGCAACTCGCCGGCGGCGGCCCGGTCGGTGACAACCTGAAGGATCTCCGTACTCGCCAGCATGCCGGTCTTCACCGCGCGTACCGGCAGATCGGCGAGCACCGCGCCGATCTGCTCGTCGACGAACCCGGACGCCAGTGCGATGAACCCCACCACCCCGCGGGTGTTCTGCGCGGTGACCGCGGTAATCGCGCTGGTCCCGAACACCCCGAGCGCCGCAAACGCCTTCAGATCCGCCTGAATCCCCGCCCCCCCGCCACTATCCGACCCCGCAATCGTCATCGCCACCCTCGGCGTCATGCCGCACCTCCGGGATCCGTCGAGATCTTGGAAACCGCGCGTTCGTTATCGACGCTTCGTTTCCAAGATCGCAAAGCATCCAGTAGTGAGCTCACGGCGGCACACGGGTCATCGGCGCGCATTGCGTCGCCCATTACTGCTATGCCGGCGGCGCCGGCGGCTCGGCACTGGGCGGCGGTTGCGGGGGTCACGCCACCTAGGGCGTATGCCGGGACGGGGGTACGCCGGCAGAGGGCGCGCAGCCCTTCCACACCGAGCGGCGGCCCGTACCCGGGTTTCGAGGCGGTGGCGTACACCGGTGACACCGTCAGGTAGTCCAACCCCTCCACGCTGGCGGCGTCCACCTCGGACGCGTCGTGGCAGGAGCGCCCGACCGTGTCGAACAGCGCCGATGGGGGCAGTGGGTCGGCGGCGGCCAGGTGCACCCCGGTGGCCGGGCCGACCGGCCACGAGGCGGCGATCAGCATCCCGCCCACCGGCTCCAGCAGCCGCCACAGCTGCTCGGCGAGCGCGGCGCGCTCCGTACCAGGAAGATCCTTTTCCCTGAGTACGATCGCCCGCGCACCCCCTTCCACCGCGCGTGCCACGGTCTCCACCAGCGGCAGCCTGGCCTGGTGCCGGTCGGTGAGCAGCAGCAGCTCCGGCAGCCCCGTCACAGCTGGGCCAGCCCTTCGACGGGGCTGGACGCCTCGGCGTACAGCCGGCGCGGGATCCGCCCCGCCCGGTACGCCAGCCGCCCCGCCATCACCGCGTGCCGCATCGCCTCGGCCATCCGGGCCGGGTGCTCGGCGCGGGTCACCGCGGAGGCGATCAGCACCCCGTCACAGCCCAGCTCCATCGCCAGCGCCGCGTCCGAGGCGGTGCCGATCCCGGCGTCCAGGATCACCGGCACGCTCACCGCGTCCCGGATCAGCCGGATGTTGTACGGGTTGCGGATCCCCATCCCGGAGCCGATCGGCGACCCCAGCGGCATCACCGCGGCACAGCCGGCGTCGGCCAGCCGGCGTGCCAGGATCGGATCGTCGCTGGTGTACGGCAGCACCGTGAACCCGTCGGTCACCAGCTGCTCGGCGGCGGTGACCAGCTCCACCGCGTCCGGCAGCAGGGTGTCCTCGTCGCCGATCACCTCCAGCTTGATCCAGTCGGTGCCGAACGCCTCCCGCGCCAGGTGCGCGGTCTTCACCGCCTCGACCGCGGTGAAGCAGCCGGCGGTGTTCGGCAGCAGCTTCACCCCGCACCGCCCGATCACGTCCAGCAGCGACCCCGGCGCCTCCGGGTCCACCCGCCGCAGCGCCACGGTGACCAGCTCCGTACCCGACGCCCGGATCGCACCCTCCAGCGCCGCAAGACTCGACGCCCCTCCCGTACCCAAGATCAACCGCGACCCCAACGCGGTGCCACCGATCACGAACTGCGGAGTTGTGGGGGTCTGGCGGGGCGGCGATACCCCGACAACTCCGCGGTTGGTGGGCTGTGCGGTCATCTTCAGCCTCCCTGGGCGGCGGTGAGGATTTCGAGGTGGTCGCCGTCGCGTAGCGGGGTTGTGGGCCACTCGCCGCGGGGGACGACCTCGGCGTTGAGCGCGACCGCGACGCCGGTCGGTGCGGCGTTGTGTGCGGCCGCGATGCCGGTCGGTGCGGCGGTGTGCGCGGCCCCGACACCGGTTGGTGCGGCGTTGTGTGCGGCCGCGATGCCGGTTGGTGCGGCGGTGACGGCGGCCACCGCGTCGGCCACCGAGGCGCCCGCGGCGAACTCGCGCCCGGCGCCGTTGACCGAGACCGTCATGCGCTCGCCTCCCGTCACTGCCACGACACCACCTCCCTTGCCGCGTCGCCGCCGGCGGCCCGCAGCTGCGTACCGCCGAACCGGTACGGGTCGAACGGCGCGATCTCCGCCGGTGTCTCGCCGCAGACCAGCGCCGCCACCAGGTCGGCGGTGACGGGGGCGAGCAGGACGCCCTGCCGGTAGTGCCCGGTCGCGGCGATCACCCGCTCGTCGAGCCGCCCCAGCAGCGGGGCGTTGTCCGGCGTACCGGGGCGCAGCCCGACCGCGGCCTCCACCAGCTGGTACTCGGCAACCTCCGGCAGTACGTCGATCGCGGCCCGCAGCAACTCCTGCACCCCACCGGCGGTCACCGTCTGATCCACCCGCTCCTCGGAGGTGGCTCCCACCACCAGCTCCCCGTCGGTACGCGGCACCAGGTACACCGGCCGCGCGGTCGACAGCGCCCGTACCGTCAGGTCGAAGGCAGGCGCGCCGGGGGTACGCAGCCGCAGGATCTGGCCCTTCACCCCGCGTACCGGCAGGCCGCCGAGCCGCGCGGAGTCCACCCCGGCGGCGAGCACCACCTGACCGGCGTCCAGCTCGGCCAGCCGGTCCACGCGGCGGCGGTCGAAACTCACCCCGGCCCGGGTCGCCGCCCGGCGCAGCGCCGCCACCAGCCGGCGCGGATCGACCTGGTGGTCGCCGGCGGCGTACATCCCACCCCGTACCCGGGGCGCCAGCAGCGGCACCCGCTCCCGGCACTCCCGCCCGGACAGCGGCTCGGCCGGCAGCCCCAACGAGCCGTAGAACCGGTGCAGCCGCTGCACCTCACGAAGATCATCCTCGGTGTACGCCACCAGCAGCGTGCCGTCCGTGCGGTACCCCAGCCCGGCACCGCCGTCAGTGAGCCCGGCACCGCCGATCGGCCCGGCGCCGCCGTCGGTCGGCCCCGCACCACCGTCGGTTGGGCCGGCACTGCCGTCGGTCGGGCCGGCACCGACGTCGGTCAGCTCGGCGGCGAATAGGGGCCACCGCCGGGCCGACTCCAGCGCCAACCGCAGCAGCGGCTCCTCACCGAAGTGCGCCTCGGTCACCGGCGCCAGCATCCCGGCCGCGACCCCCCACGCACCGACCGGCGCCAGCGTCCCCGCCACCGTCCCCGGCGTACCGGCGGCTGCTTGGGGCGACGTACCGGCGGCTGCCGGCGGCGGGGCCGGGTCCGGAGCCGGCTCCGGGTCGGCGACGGTGACCCGCAGGCCGCGCTGGGCGCACCGCCAGGCGATACTCAACCCAATCACGCCACCACCCACCACGACCACGTCCGGCGCCGTCACCGCGCCACCTCCGCTCGGATGGCCGAAGCTGGGCCAGCCGAAGCCGGGGTGGCCGAAGCCGGGGCGGCCGCCAGCGCCGTGCAGAACTCCAGGGTCGCGGCGTACGGATCGGCGGCGTCGTTGATCGCACCGATCACCGCGACCCCGTACGCCCCGGCGGCGAGCAACTCCGGCACCCGCGCCGTCGTCACACCGCCGATCGCGATCACCGGTACGTCGACCGCATCCGCCACCGCACCGACCCCTTCCGGGCCGATCGGCTCCGGAAGCCCACGCTTCGACGACGACCGGTACGCCGGCCCCACCCCCAGGTAGCTCGCCCCCTCGGCGACCCGGCGCCGGGCGTTGCGCGGATCGCGAGCGGTCGCCCCCAGCACGGCGTAGGGGCCGAGCACCCGGCGCGCCGCGGGCACCGGCAGGTCTTCGGCCCCGACG
>JBOGDE010000270.1:1866-7883 GCA_050701695.1 Micromonosporaceae bacterium | reverse complement strand
CGCCTTGGCGTCGAGATGCCCATGATCACGGCGATGCGGGGGCGATGCGGCCGGTGACCTCGCCGAGGCCGATGACGGTGCCGTCCGGGCCGGGGGCGGTGCCGGCGATCGTCACCGTGTCGCCATCAGCGAGGAAGGTGCGCTGGGTGCCGTCTGCCAAGGTCACCGGCTCGGAGCCGGACCAGGTCAGCTCCAGGAAGCAGCCGCGTTGCCGCTTCTCGGGTCCACTCACGGTGCCGGAGGCGTACAGGTCGCCGGTACGCAGGCTCGCGCCGTTGACGGTCAGGTGGGCCAGCTGCTGCGCCGGGGTCCAGTACATCTGGCCGAACGGCGGCTCGGCGACCACGGTGTCGTTCCAGGTCACGGTCAGCCGCAGGTCCAGGCCGTACCCCGCCGGGGTCAGGTACGGCAGCGGCGCCGGGTGCTGCGCCGGGGGCGGCAGCTGCGCGGCGGTCAGCGCCTCCAGCGGCATCACCCACGGCGAGATCGAGGTGGCGAACGACTTGCCGAGGAACGGCCCGAGCGGCACGTACTCCCAGGCCTGGATGTCGCGGGCGGACCAGTCGTTGAGCAGCACCAGCCCGAAGACGTGGTCCTCGAAAGCCCCGGCGGACACCCGCGAGCCCAGCGCCGACGGCGCCCCGACCACGAACCCCACCTCGGCCTCGATGTCGAGCCGGGTCGAGGGGCCGTACACAGGGTCCGGGTCACCCCGACGCTGGCCGCACGGGCGGACCACGTCGGTGTCGGAGACCACCACCGTGCCGGCGCGGCCGTGGTAACCGACCGGGAGCCGCTTCCAGTTCGGCAGCAGCGGCGCGGCGTCGGGGCGGAACATCTTCCCGACGTTGGTCGCGTGGTGCTCGGAGGAGTAGAAGTCGACGTAGTCGGCCACCGCGAACGGCATCCGCATGCCGACCTCGGCCAGCGGCACCAGCAGCGGCTCTACCGCGGGCCGGGCGGCGGTGTCGGTGAGCAGCGCGGTGATCCGGGCCCGGGTCGCCGACCAGACGGGCCGCCCCAGCGCCAGGAAGGCGTCGAGCGTGTGCCCGGTCAGGGCCCCGCCCGCGTCGACGAGCTCGGACGCCTCAAGAGCCTTCAGGTCGAGTACGGCGTCGCCGACCCGTACCCCGATCCGGGGCTCGTCGGGCTTGTCCCGATGGACGAAGACGCCGTACGGCAGGTTGTGCACACCGTACGGGTGCTCGCGCGGCAGGTCCCACCAGCTCACGAAGACTCCTTCGAGATCAGGCCGAGGGTGATCAGGTCGTCGAGCGGCTCGGTGACGCTGCAGCTGCCGAAGCCGATCCAGAGTGGGCGTTCGCGTCCCAGCCGGGGACGGGCGTGCTCGGCGAGCACCAGGGCGTCGGTCTCGCCGAGCAGCTCGGCGACCGCGGCCACCTCCCCACCGTGCGCCGCGACCGCGCTGGCCACCAGCACGTTGAGGCACCCGTGGTGGGTGAACCCGGTCGTACGGTCGGTGTGCCGTACGGCGTGGTGCAACCCGGCGGTGAGCTTGAACCGCAGGCCCCGCTCCGCGCAGGCCACGATCACCGACGCCAGGTCGGGCACCGACGGGAACAGCTCCGCGGCGAGCCCCCCGGTACGGAATTTCGGCCGCACCCCGGCGACCCCGGCCAGCTCGTCCAGCGCGGCGAGGCAGCCCCAGGTGAGCGGGATCTCGGCGTACACGTCGAAGGGTTTTCCGGATGCCCAGGCGATCAGGTCGCGCAGGCCGGGCAGCGGGTCTTCGCCGCGTTTGGCGACCGCGATCTCGACCTGCCGCACCGCGCCGAAGCCGGAGACGGCGGAGTCGAGGCCGGCGAGGCCGGTGTCACCGATGATCCCGACCCCGAAGCCGGGGTCGGGTGGCGGGTCGGAGGCGCGCAGCAGCAGCGGGCCGACCAGGTCGGCGTACCAGGCGGTGCGATGCGTCCGGTGAGCGGACACCGCGTCGGACAAAGCGGCGTTTCCCGGCGGGAACACCGCGGCGTCGTCGACCAACCCGCGCAGCAGCGCGGGGATCACAGCGGAATCGGTTGACACGATCCCCCAACCTAGTCGACGCTACAAATACAGGACAAGTGTGTACGATAATCGGACGCATTCGCTTTGGGGGACCTCATGCCTTACTACCGCGCCGTGGGCGAGATCCCGCGCAAGCGGCACACCCAGTTTCGCCAACCGAACGGCAGTCTGTACGCCGAAGAGCTGATGGGGCAGGAAGGCTTCTCCAGCGATTCATCGCTGCTCTACCACCAGCACCTGCCGACCGCGATCGTGGCGAGCGAGCCGTTCTCACCTCCGGAGTGGCAGCGGGTGCCGAACCACCCGCTGAAGCCACGGCACCTGGTCACCCACAAACTCGACGTGGCCAGCGCCGACCCGATCCTGGGCCGGCAGCACCTGCTCGCCAACGACGACTGCCGGATCTCGTACGTGGTCTCCGACTCCCCCAGCGTGCTCTACCGCAACGCGATCGGCGACGAATGCCTGTACGTCGAGTCCGGCGACGCCACCGTCGAGACCACCTTCGGGTCACTCGACGTGACCACCGGCGACTACGTGATCATCCCGACCTCGGTGATCTACCGGATCGTGCCCCGCGGCGAGCTGCGCACCCTGGTGGTCGAGGCGACCGGCCACATCGGCCCCCCGAAGCGGTACCTGTCGGTACGCGGCCAGTTCCTGGAGCACTCGCCGTACTGCGAGCGGGACCTCCGCGGACCTTCCGCTCCGATGCTGGAAGAAGGCGAAGACATCGACGTGTACGTCCAGCACCGCCGTGGTTGGACGCGCTTCACCTATGGGAACCATCCCTTTGATGTCGTCGGCTGGGACGGGCACCTCTACCCGTGGGCGTTCTCGATCCACGACTTCGAGCCGATCACCGGCCGGGTGCACCAGCCACCGCCGGTGCACCAGACATTCCAGGGCCCGAACTTCGTGATCTGCTCGTTCGTACCGCGCAAGGTCGACTACCACCCGGACGCGATCCCGGTGCCGTACAACCACCACAACGTCGACTCCGACGAGATGCTCTTCTACACCGGCGGCAACTACGAAGCGCGCAAGGGCTCCGGGATCGGCCAGGGCTCGATCTCGCTGCACCCGTCCGGCTTCACCCACGGCCCGCAGCCCGGCGCCCCCGAAGCGGCCATCGGCGTCGACTACTTCGACGAGCTGGCGGTCATGGTCGACACCTTCCGCCCACTGGACCTCTGCGACCCCGGCCTGTCCTGCGAAGACCCCGCCTACGCCTGGACCTGGTCCCGCCGCAGCAAGCCCACCGGCGTAGACCCCTCCACCGGCTAACCCCAGCCTCACTTGCCAGCCCCAGCCTCACTTGCCAGCCCCAGCCTCACTTGGGGCCTTAAGTTGGCTGCGAATTGTCAGGTTCGCGGCGTTTGCGGGGGCAAATCACGACCTCAAGTCGGGGGTGGGCGGTTGGTGACGCGGCGACTGGGCGGCGACGTGCTCGATCACCTTGGTGGGGGTGACGCGGCAGACCAGGCGGGTCTCGTGGGGGCGTACCGTCCACGGTTTGCCGTCGTACGCCCGGGAGAGCTCGTCGATCAGCTCCGGGCCGCCCTGTTCGTCCATCGTGACGGTGCCGCGGATCTCGACGTACGCGTACGGGTCGGCCGGGTCGTAGAGGCAGAGGCTGACCCTGGGGTCGCGCTCCAGGTTGCGGGTCTTCAGCCGACCCCGGATCGTCGAGAACACCACCTGGTCGCCGTCGCGCTTCACCCAGATCACGCTCGACTGTGGCGCACCGCTGCCGGTGACCGTGGCGAGCACCGCGAACACCCGCCCGTCGAGCAGGTGCCGGGCAAGTTCGGGAAGCGCGACAGTCACGGTTCGAATCCTCTCTAGTGCGCGGCGGTGTGGGGGTAGATCAGGGCGGTGGCGAGGGCGGCGACGCCTTCGCCGCGGCCGGTGAAGCCGAGTCCGTCGGTGGTGGTCGCCGACAGCTGTACGGTGGCGCCGATCACGTCGGCGAGCGTCTGCTGCGCCTCGCCGCGCCGATCCCCGAACCGGGGACGTACCCCGATCACCTGGACGGCCAGGTTGCCGATCTCGAACCCGGTGGCGCGTACCCGGCGGGCGGTCTCGGCGAGCAGCGCCAGTCCGGAGGCGCCGGACCACTCCGGCCGGTCGGTGCCATAGTTGGTGCCGAGATCACCCAGCCCCGCCGCGGACAGCAGCGCATCACACCCGGCGTGCGCGGCGACGTCACCATCGGAATGCCCCGCGAGCCCGTCCACGCCTTCCCAGTACAGACCCGCCACCCAGCAGGCCCGCCCGGCCTCGAATCGGTGAACGTCCGTACCCACACCAACCCGCGGAATGATCACAACCGTGACCCTACCCGCGGACGGTCAGCGCAACGGCGCCCGGTTTACCCGGACACCGCTTAGTCGTGCTCAGCGTGCCGCTGGCAAGGGCAGGAGCGCCGTGTGCGAATTGGTGCACACATGCGACCGAGAACGCCGCCAGCGGCGCGCTGAGTGCGACTAAGCCTCGCCGAGGACCTTATCGAGCAAGCATTCCGCCTCGTCCTTGGTGCTCTTCTCCGCGAGCGCCACTTCGCCGACCAGGATGTCGCGGGCCTTGGCGAGCATCCGCTTCTCGCCCGCGGACAGGCCGCGCTCCCGCTCACGCCGCCACAGGTCACGGACGACCTCCGCGACCTTCAGCGGGTTACCGGAAGCGAGCTTCTCCAGGTTGGCCTTGTACCGCCGAGACCAGTTGGTGGGCTCTTCGGTGTGGGGGGCACGGAGTACATCGAAGACCTCGTTGAGGCCTTCCTCGCCGACCACTTCGCGGACACCGACGATCTCTGCGTTCTCCGCAGGCACCCGCACCGTAAGATCGCCCTGGGCGACCTTGAGGACGAGGTACTGCTTCTCCTCGCCCCTGATGGTGCGGGTCTCGATAGCCTCGATAAGTGCGGCCCCGTGGTGGGGGTAGACAACGGTCTCGCCGACACTGAAACCCATAGGTTCGAAACCCCTTTCGCTGTGCCCAGTTTAACATGCGGGGGTTTCCGCCGACGAGGCCGTCGGAACGTAAAAGGCCTGGTCAGGGGCGTGTGAGGCGGTCGTGGTGGCTTGACAAACCGGCCACCGATCTGATTTCGGGAATCCGTACCAACGCATTGTGCTCTTTATGTGACGCTTCGCGGGTACCGCTCTCTCCGCCGATCCGTCGGTATGAGCCGCTCAGCCACTGGTGTGAGCGGGGGCGGGTGCGGGAAAGTAGAGGTAGTGCCTGGGAGGTCGCAGTGGGTGCTCGTAGCGCGGACGACGACGGCAGGAAGCCGGACGGCATGACCAGCGCGGACGACCCGGTGCCGGCTCCATGGGGCGCGGTGGTGATCCCCGACGACCTCTCCGAGCTCGACGCCGAAGCCGCGCAGGTACGCCATGAGCTGCGGGGCGAGCGCCGGCGCCGCCGCTGGCGCCGGCTGTTCGGAGCCACGGATCCCGCTGGGGGCCCCGGCGTGGTCGGCCCGCTGGTGATCGTGGCGCTTGCCATGACGCTCGCCCTGGTCAGCCTGTTCGGCGGCTTCTGGCCGTACCAGGCGGAGGACCGCGCCACCGGCGACGGCCCGGCGCCGGGTGCCCGGCAGCCGCTGCCGGATCTGGTGCTCAGCGACGCGGCCGGCACCACGGTCCGGCTCCGGGAGCTGTCCCCCGTGGTGGTCCTCGCCGTCGGCCGGTGCGAGTGCACGGGGCTCATCGCCCGTACCGCCGAGCTCGGCCGCGAGCAGGGCCTCGCCGTTGCGGTGATCGGGCAGCCGCACGCACCACCGCTCCCACCCGGCTCCACAGCGGCGGTACGCGCCCTGGCCGATCCCTACGGAACCTTCGCCCACACCGTGGCACCGCGCCGGGCCAGCCGTACCGGCACCGCGCTGGTGGTGCTGGTCGACAAGGACGGCACGATGACCCAGCTGATGCACGACGTGCAGTCGGTGGAGGAGTTCGCCTCCGGCGCCCGCCGGCTGCGGT
>JBOGDE010000270.1:0-1766 GCA_050701695.1 Micromonosporaceae bacterium | reverse complement strand
GCCAGCTCCCGCAGCACCACCAGCACCGTGGCAGACGAGCAGTTGCCGTGGCGGGCCAGCACGTCCCGGGAGGCGGCCAGCGCGTCGGCGGGCAGGTCCAGCGCCTGCCGGGTGACGTCCAGGATCCGGGGACCGCCCGGGTGCACCGCCCAGCCGTCCACATCGGACACCGACAGGCCGTGCGGCCGCAGCAGGTCGGCCACCGCGGGCGCCAACTGGCCGGCCAGCACGTCCGGCACCCGGGGCGAGAGTCCCATCCGGAACCCGAGGTCGGTGACCTCCCAGGTCATGTGGTCGGCGGCGGCGAACTCGGTACGGCACGCCACGTCCCGCACCTCCAGCCCGCAACCCTCGCCGTGGCCCGGCGCTGCCTCGCCGTGGGCCGGTGTCACCACCACCGCGGCGGCGGCGTCGCTGAACAGTGCGTGCGAGACCACCTGGTCCGGCTCGTCGGTGGCCGGCTGGATGTGCAGGCTGGTCAGCTCGACACACAGCAGTACGGCGGCGCGGCCGTGGCGGCTGACGTAGTCGCTGACCGCGGCCAGCCCCGGCAGCGCGGCATAGCAGCCCATGTGCCCGACGAACAGCCGCCGTACGTCGGGCGGCATCCCGAGATCGCGGGCCAGCAGGATGTCGAGCCCGGGTGTGACGTACCCGGTGCAGGAGCAGACCGCCAGCAGTCCGACGTCCCCGGCGGTGAGCCCCGCCTCCGCCAACGCGTCGGCCACCGCCCCCTTGCCGAGCGGCAGCGCCTCGGCGGCGTACCGGCGCATCCGGCGACCGGTGGACCAGCCGGAGACGTCCTCGACCAGCGGGTTGGCGACGCCGTGCCGGGTCTCGGCGCCGGCACGCAGGAAGAGCGCACGGGCCCGCCGGCCGCCACCGAGGTGCGTGGCGAAGAAACCGTCCCACAGCTCCCGCTGCCCCATCACCGGCGGGAACCGGAGCCCGAAGCCGCGGACCGCCGCCGTCACGCGCCGACCCGCTTGCGGCCCACGCCCTGGTAGAGCACCGCGGTGGAGAAGGTCGGCACCATCGGTACGTCGCCCTCGCGGGTCACCAGCCACCGGGCGAACCGGCGTACGTGGGGCCGCAGACCGCGTACCGCCAGGGTCACGCCGTGCCGGGCGCACTCTTCGACCACCAGCTCGGGCGGTACGAACAGCGCCGGGTCGTGCACTCCCTTCGGCGCCCCTCCGGGGATCCGTTCACCGAGGGTGACGGCAACGAACCGGGCCACCGGGTTGGCGGCGATGGTGTCCAGCACCAGCAGCCCGCCGGGCCGCAGCAGCCGGCATGCCTCGGCGAGCACCAGGCGGGGGTCGGTCACGTGCTCCAGGATCTCCCCCGCCGAGACCACGTCGGCGCAGCCGTCGGCGAGCGGCACCCGGCGTACGTCGGCGCGTACCGGGGTGACGCCGTGCTCGGCGGCCACCCCCAGCGCGCTCGCCACCAGGTCCACCCCGACGTGCCGGTAGCCCTTGTCCGCGACGTGCGCGGCGAGCAGCCCGCCACCGCAGCCGAGGTCGACCAGGGTCGCTCCCCCGGGGCCGGCCGGTGGGATCAGATCGGCGCGGGCGGCGGCCAGCCAGTGCAGCATCGCGAACGCCCCGCTGGGCCGCCACCAGTCGGTCACCAGGTCGTCGTACAACCCGAGGTCGTTCGGGGGTCTAGGCCGTGTCTCGAAGCCCCCGGCCGAGCGAGCCGAGGCCCATTCGCCTGCTGGCAAGGCGGAGGTGCGCCCGCATACCGGTGTTGTATGCGGG
>JBOGDE010000269.1:0-7889 GCA_050701695.1 Micromonosporaceae bacterium | reverse complement strand
GGTGTGGCGCGGCGCCGCGCCAGCAGCGCTCCCAGGGCGCCGACGATCGGCACCAGCAGAGCGATCAGCAGCAGCGCCCCGAGCACCGGCCAGAGCACGCTGGTCGGTGACGAGTCGTTCCCGGCGCTGGCCGGCGGGTCATCCGCACCGGCCGCGTCCTCGGCGGGGTCGTCCTCAGCGGGCTCGTCGTCCGGGTCGTCCGCGGGAGCGTCCGGATCGTCGTCGAGCTCGGGGAGGTCCAGGTCGCCGAACAGCTGGCGGAGGTCGTCGAGATCTATCCCGGAGTCGGTGTCGACGTCGAGCTTGCCGTCGCCGTCCGCGTCGAGTGAGATCCGGTCGTCGATGTCGCCGTCGCCGTCGTGGTCGATCTCCGCTACCAGCTCCCCGTCGGAGCCGGTCTCCACCCGTACCGAGCCCTCGCCGTCATCGAGCTCGAGCTCGCCGCCGCCTCCCGAATCGGACCCGGAGTCGGAACGGGGTCGGGCGATGTGGTCGACGTCGCCGTCTCCGTCGGTGTCGATGCCGATGTCCGCCCTGCCGTCGCCGTCGTGGTCACCGATCCGGGCGGTGGCCCTGCCATACCCACCGTCCGTACCGGAGCCGGGCTCGGTGCCGTCGGCCTCCGAGCTGCGACTGGGCTCGACGTGGGGACGCGGCGGGACCGGGTCGAACGCCGTACGGGAGATGGCGAACAGCGCCAGCAACGCCAGCCCGACCGCGATCAGCGGCAGTGCCCGCAGCAGTGTGGACAGCCAGCTGCGACCTCGGAACAGCACCAGGTGGACCACGGTGACCACCAGCAACGCCACGATCGCGCCGAGCCCGACCACGAGGCCGACACCGACCAGCATCGCCCAGCGGCGGGGCTGGCCTTCCCGCAGCGGCGCCAGCACCGGCGTGGTCGCCGCGAGCGCGGTCAGCACCAGCAACCCGCCCGCCGCTACGGCGAGCCACGTCCGCAGCGGGGGGCCGCCCTGGCGCGTCGGCGCAGACTGGTCGGGAGCGGGTGCGGACACGGCGCTCCTCCAGTCGAGATCGGGCAGTCAAGATCGGGAACGGTGGGCCTCATGGTAGGAGGACACCGCAACCCGCGCCCCGGCCACAGGACAGCGCACGGCCCCCGGGCGGGCGTGCCCGGGGGCCGTGACAGAGGGGGCAGGGTGCTACAGGGTCAGGGTCCAGGTGTCGATCTTGCCGATGTCCTGGGATGCCGCGTCGTGTACCCGGAGTTTCCAGGTGCCGTTGCGTGCCTCGGCGGACAGGTTGACGGTGTAGGTCTTGTTGATGTTGTCAGCGGAGCCACCGGCACGGTTGTGCAGGGTGTAGGTGGATCCGTCCGGGGCGACCAGGGTGACGATCAGGTCGCCGATGTAGGTGTGCTGGATGGTGACCGCCACGGTCGAGGTGGCCGAGGCGTTGCCGGTGCAACCCGACACCGTGATCGGCGATTCCACGGTGGTGTGGTCGCTGATGGCGACGTCGTTGCCGTTGGTGCCGCCGCAGTCCGGCGGTGGCGGCGGGGTGCCGCCTCCAAGGTTCAGCGTCCAGGTGTCGATCTTGCCGGTGTCCTGGGACGCGGCGTCCTGCACCCGCAGGTTCCAGGTGCCGTTCGCCGCCTCCGACGACAGGTCGACGGTGTAGGTCTTGACGATGTTGTCCGCCGACCCACCGGCACGGTTGTGCAGGGTGTAGGCGGTGCCATCCGGCGCCACCAGGGAGACCACCAGGTCACCGATGTAGGTGTGCTGGATGTTCACATCGACGGTCGCCGTCGCCGAGGCGTTGCCGGAGCAGCCGGAGATGGTGATCGGCGAATTGACCGTGGCGTGGTCGCTGATCGCCACGTCGTTGCCGTTGGTGCCGGAGCAGCTTCCGCCCGCGCCGTTCACGGTGAGGGTGTACGTCGCGGTCTTGTTCCCCGACGCCGCGGCACCGGTGATGGTCACCTGGTAGGTACCGGCCGGAGTGGAGGCGCCGGTCGCGATCGTGAGTGTCGACGAGCCACCCGAGGTGACCGACGACGGGTTGAACGAGGCGGTGGCGCCCGACGGCAGGCCGGAGGCGGTCAGGTTGACCGTCTGCGCGGAGCCGCTGGTGGTGGTGGTGTTGACGGTCGCCGTCACCGAGCCGCCCGGGTCGGTCGAGCCGGAGGTCGGCGACACCGACATCGAGAAGTCGTCGCCGGGCGGGTTGTTGCCCAGGTTGGGCCGCAGCACGAACAGGCCCTGCTCGATACCGCTGACGATCACGTTGCCACTGGCGAAGTACGGGTAGTTGCTCCACGCGCCGTTGAAGCTGGCGCTGTTGCTGGACGGGTAGATGTCGAAGTACGCGGCCTCGGTGAGCTGCGCGTTGCCGACGCCGCTGATGTCGAGGACCCGCAGCCCGGCCCGGTAGTTGGCCTGGTAGCTGTAGTTGCCCTTGACGTACTGGTTGTGGTCGATCGCGGCGACCGACGCGGTGTACGTACCGGAGTGCACCGGCGCATCCACGTTCGACAGGTTGAAGATGTACGTCTTGGTGTTGACGCCCTGCCGCTGCTCGTCCAGCTCGTCGTCGAGCAGGAAGTAGCGGTGGTCCTCGGTCAGCCAGCCCTGGTGGGTGTACGCCGAGCCGCTGTACGTCTTGCGTGCGATCTGCCGCGGCGTGGACTTGTTGGTCACGTCGACGATCGTCAGCGTGTCCTCATTGGAGTTGAAGCAGAGCTCGCGGCCGGAGTAGTCGGCGTCCGGGCCGTTGTAGTTCACGCACTGGGTGTCGTGGGTGTAGCCGTCACCACTGACGCAGCCGGCGTTGCTCGGCGACGTCGGGTTCTGGATGTTCACCATGTGCGGGCCGCCGCTGCAGGTGCCCGTGCCGATCGCGTACGCGAAGCCGGAGTCTTCGTTGATCGCGATGTTGTGCGCGTTGCCGAAGCCGGTGTAGCGGGCGTCCGCGGTGAACGTCTGCGGGCTGGTCACGCCGCGCAGCCGGGTCAGGTTGAACACCTGCATCCCGTGGCTGGAGGCCTCCGAGACGATGAACGCGTGGTTGTTGTAGACCTTGATGTCACGCCAGCTGGAGTTCGACGTGGCGGTCGGCAGGTTGCCCAGATAGCGTGGGTTCGCCGCGTCGGTGATGTCCACGAACGAGGTGCCGCTGGTGCGGCCCATGATCGCGTACTCCCGGTTGTTGCTCGGGTCGGTCCAGCCCCAGATGTCGTTGCCGTTGCCGCCACCGATGTCGGCCAGCGGCAGGAAGCTCATCAGGTCGACGTTGTTACACGGGTAGTTGCCGGCACTGCCGTTCTCGCAGGGTACGGCGGCGTTGGTGATCGCCTGCAGCCGCTGGGCGGGCTGCCGGTCGGCCTCGAACCGGCGGATCGTCTCCCGGCCCTCGACGGAGTCGGGGTCGTGGGCCGAGATCGGCCCGCTGACCATCGTGAATAGTGCCAAACCGCACGCCACGGCGGCGCCGATTTTGGCAGGCAGCGGTAGTCGCATGTGATGCCTCCCCAGGCTTCACGGATCCACCGAACCACTCGGCGGATTCCGCTGAGTTGAAGCTAGCGACGTGGCCGGGGCCACACAAGCAGAGGAATCCCCCGCGCTTAGCCGATTTCCTAAGAAATTCCTCACGTTCTGGAGCGCTGCCACTGCGGATCGTCAGATTCGGTTGCCACTACCAGCCATGTCTCAGAGAGGACACCTCCCCGCAACGAGGTTCCGGACATTCGTCATGCGGCTGTCACCTGGGGAGACTGAGTTGAAGCTAACGAACTGTCGGATGAGAACGTCGAACGACCGGGTCAAGGGTGCTGCCGGTGCGGCAGCGCTCGTTACGGTGACCGCGCTGGCGTTGGGTACGCCGGTCGGCGCCCACGACCCGGAAACACCGGAGGGCCAGGCGGCGGCGCGGGCCTTCATGGCCGACCACGAGGCCGCGTCCCGGGACAAGCCCGTCAAGGGCCCGGTGCCGTGTGAGAACGGTACGGCCGACAAGTACCCGTGCAAGAACGTCGACCTGATGAGCGTGCTGCCGCTGAACAAGATCGGCGGCGGGAACGGCAACGACATCTGGGGCTGGACCGACTCCACCACCAAGAAGGAGTACGCCCTGATGGGGCGTACCAACGGAACGGCATTCGTCGACATCACCGATCCGGCGAACCCGGTCTACCTGGGCAACCTGCCCTCCCACGGCGGGCGCAGCGCGATCTGGCGCGACGTCAAGGTCTACTCCGACCACGCGTACGTGGTCGCCGACGCGATCTCCGACCACGGCATGCAGGTCTTCGACCTGACCCGGCTGCGGGACGTGACCAGCCCGCAGACCTTCACCGAGGACGCGCACTACGACAAGTTCGGCAACTCGCACAACATCGCGATCAACGAGGAGACCGGCTACGCGTACGCCATCGGGTCGAACACCTGCGACGGCGGCCCGCACATCGTGGACATCCGGGAGCCGAAGCAGCCCGCCGAGGCCGGCTGCGTCAGCGAGGACGGCTACACCCACGACACCCAGTGCGTGGTCTACAACGGACCGGACGCCGACTACGCCGGCCGTGAGCTGTGCTTCAACTCCAACGAGGACACGGTGACCATCGTCGACGTCACCGACAAGGCCAGCCCGAAGCAGATCTCGCGGACCGGGTACGACGGAGCGGCGTACACCCATCAGGGGTGGCTGACCGAGGACCAGCGCTACTTCCTGCTGGACGACGAGCTGGACGAGTCGCGGGGCACCGACAAGCACACCGCGACCTACATCTGGGACCTCGCCGACCTCGACGCGCCGCAGCACAAGGCCACGTACCGGTCGCCCGCCACCGCGATCGACCACAACCAGTACGTCAAGGGCAGCCACTCGTACCAGGCGAACTACCAGGCCGGACTGCGGATCCTGGACGTGTCGAAGGCCGGTGAGGGGCAGCTGTCCGAGGTCGGCTTCTTCGACATCTACCCCAAGGGCGACGCGGCCGACTTCAACGGGGCCTGGAGCGTGTACCCGTACTCCCCGAGCGGCACCGTGATCATCAGCGGCATCGAGCAGGGGCTTGTCGTCGTCAAGCCGCAGCTCGGCTGAGCCGGAGTAGGCTCCTGTCGCGCCGACAGGAGGAACGAACGTGGGAAGAGCACCGTGGGTGTCGCGGCTGGTGATCGCCGCCGTCGTGATCGTGGCGGTCGTGGGCAGCATCGTCCTGTTGAACCGGGACGGTGAGGCGCCCGCGGCCGCCACGGTGCACGGCAACGGCCTGAACGAGACGCACGACGGGTTCAAGATGGAGTCGGTGACGCTGCCGTCGCGGCGGGGCGAGTCGGAGCAGGTGGCGTTCCGGGTCCGGGACAAGAAGGACCGGCCGCTCACCCAGTACGACGAACACCGGGGCCAGCTGCTGCACCTGTACCTGGTGCGCGACGACCTGCACGCGTACCAGCATCTGGAGCCGACGCTCGACGGCGAGATCTGGCGCGCGACGATCACCGTGCCGGACGGCGGCCAGTACCGGCTGTACGCCGAGTTCGTGCCCCGGGTGAGCGTGGAGACCGTACATCCGATCCTGCTCGGGATGCCGTTCGTGGTGCCGGGGGACACCAGTTTCCAGCCTCTGCCGGAGCCGGCCGCGTCGGTCACCGTGGGCGGGGTCACCGTGACCCGGGTCGGCGGTGTCACCCAGCCCCGGTTCGAACGCGACGTCACGCTGCGGTTCACGGCGCCGGGCGGGTCGGAGGTCAGCCTCACCGTGCTGCACGCGACCTCGCTGGCGATGCTCGACGTACGCCCGGCGAAGGCCAAGGACGGTGAGCTGGCCTTCACCACGAAGTTCGCCGAGCGTGGCGAGCACCGCCTGTTCGTCGAGTTCCAAGCCGACGGGAAACGTCACGTCGCCGGCTTCACCGTCTTCGCGACGTGAGCTACTCCAGGGCGGCGCGGACGATTGCCAGGGCTTCCGCCTGGGGGAGGCCCAGGGATTGGACGGTGTCGGCGTAGGTCCGGGCGGCGCGGAGGGCTTCCTCCCGGGCGTGCTGGCCGCGGGTGGCGACGAAGGTGCCGCTGCGGCCCCGGGTCTCCACCAGCCCCGCCGCCTCCAGCTCCCGGTAGGTCCGGGCGACGGTGTTGACCGCCAGCCCCAGCTCGGCGGCGAACTGTCGTACGGTCGGCAGCCGGGCGCCGACCGGCAGCGTGCCGTCACGGATCTGCTCGGCGATGTGCCGCCGCACCTGCTCGTACGGCGGGACCGACGAGGCCGGGTCGACCACGGTCACGGCGGGCTCCCTTCCTGCCGCCGCCCGGTGGCGTGGCGTTCGGTGGCGTGGCGTTCGGTGGCGTGGCGTTCGGTGGCGTGGCGTTCGGCGAAGCTTCGCAGGTCACCGCGCGAGCCGGGCGGCGGGGAACGGCCGGGGTTAGTCGGTGCGGCGCAGGATCCAGAGGCCGGAGTTCATGTCGGAGAGGTAGACCAGGCCGGTCGCCTCGTCCACCACCACGCCCCAGACCTGGGTGGCGTTGGTGAGCACGCCGCGCTGCGACGGGCTCACCGGGTTGTTCGCGCTCGGCGGTACGAAGTACGCCACCTCGCGCGGTGCGGCCGGGTCGCTGGTGTCGACCACGCGTACCCCGTCGGAGTACCAGGAGACGTACGCGTCGGTGCCGACCAGGAACGGGTTGTGCACCACGTAGTCGCCGGCACCGGGGTCGCTGGCTCCCTCCGAGCGCGGGGTCTTGAACTGGCCGACCTGGCGCGGGTTCGCCAGGTCGTTGTAGTCGTAGATCCGCAGGTAGCCGTACCCCTTCTCGATGCCGGGGCCGGAGGTCTTGCAGAAGTCCTCGTCGGCGGTGACCAGCAGGCCGCGCGCCTCGTCGTAGTTGGAGGAGTGGGCGTCGCCGTCGGCGTTGGCGGGGTAGTCGGTGTCGCCGCGGTACGTCGGCCGGGCCGGATCGGTCAGGTCGAGCGCCACGTAGCCGCTGTCCCAGTACGCCACGAACGCCAGCTTGCCGTCGGCGGAGGGATCGACGCCGTGGCCGTACACCGGGTCGGCATCGCAGCCCTGGCCGGGGCCGAGCGGACCGCCCGCGTCGTGGATCACGCCCCAGTCGGAGACCTCGGCCGGGCTGGTCGGGTCGGTGACGTCGATCAGCCGGAAGTCGCCGCGTCCCTGCTGGTCGCGGAAGCCGGTGGGCGAGGCGGAGTCCGGGTACTCGCTGGCCGGCACGCTGGAATAGACGTACGTCCGGCCCAGGTCGGTACGGTGCTGCACCTCCAGTTCGTGGATGCCGCGGGTGCAGCAGCCGGTGTTGACCCGGCCGATCTCGACCGGGCTCGCCGGGTCGGTGACGTCCCAGGCGATGAGGCCGCGGAACAGGCTGGTGTCGTAGCGGGAGCTGCCGCAGGTCTGGATCCCGGCGACCGCGATGTCGTGGCCGGCGAGGCTGCCGTACCGGGCGGTGAAGACCACCACGTCCTCGGCGGAGGTGCCGGTGGGCTGCTGCAGCTTCGCCACCGGGGTCGGGTCGGCCGGGTTACGCGCGTCGAGCACCACGATGCCGGCGTGCGCGTCGTCCGGGCAGAACCGGTTCTCGCCGCCGCCGGACCAGTCCTGGAAACCCCAGCTCCCCACGTACGCGTACCCGTCGGCGTTGAAGCCGCGTTTGCCGAGATCGTGGTGGCCGACGACTTCCATGTTCCAGGCATCGGGCTTGGTGGTCGCCGCTGCGGCGGGCAACCCGCCGAGCACCAGGCTGATCGCCATACACGCGCCAAGGACGTACCGCTTCACGGCTTGCCTCCTCGTCGAGGCACCCGACCGGAATCCGTACCAGCGCCAGCCTCGCCGATCTGCGCCCCGCTCCACAACCCTTCCGGCGGCGATGTACCGGTCGACCTGGTACGCCAGTGGGGCCCGGCACGC
>JBOGDE010000268.1:0-7968 GCA_050701695.1 Micromonosporaceae bacterium | reverse complement strand
CGAGCGGGGTGCCGTGGTCGCCGCGGCCGTGGCCAGAGGGGCCGAGCACGCGCTGCGCCGGATCGCGGTGTCGCTGGAGCAGGCGGCCGCCGAACGCGACACCGTGGCGCAGGGCCGGGTGGCGCGGGAAGGCGAGCTGCTCGACGTACGCAAACGGGCCCGGGAGTACGCCTCAGAGCTGGAACGGCTCACCGACGCCGTCCACCGCGACGAGCTGGCGCGCTCCGAACAGCGGCTGCGGATCGAACAGCTGGAGGCGAAGGCCGCCGAGGATTTCGCGATCGACGTGGAGACCCTGCTCGGCGAGTACGGCCCCGACCAGATGGTGCCGCCGACGGCTGCCGAGACCGCCGCGGCCGAGGCGGACCGCGCCGACGGGGAGGACGTACCGGACCCGCAGCCGGTGCCGTACGACCGGGCGGCGCAGGAGAAGCGGGCGGCGCGCGCCGAGCGGGAGCTGGCGCTGCTGGGCAAGGTGAACCCGCTGGCGCTGGAGGAGTTCGCCGCGCTCGAAGAACGGTTCAAGTTCCTCTCCGAGCAGCTGGAGGACCTCAAGCGCACCCGGCGCGACCTGCTCACCGTGGTGCAGCAGGTCGACGAGCGGATCCTGGAGGTGTTCGCGGCCGCGTACGAGGACACCGCGCGGGAGTTCGAAGTGGTGTTCTCCACGCTGTTCCCCGGAGGCGAGGGCCGGCTGCGGCTCACCGAGCCCGACGACCTGCTCACCACCGGCATCGAGGTGGAGGCGCGGCCCCCGGGCAAGAAGGTCAAGCGGCTCTCGCTGCTGTCCGGTGGCGAGCGTTCGCTGACCGCGGTTGCGCTGCTCTGCGCGATCTTCCGGGCCCGCCCCAGTCCGTTCTACCTGCTGGACGAGGTGGAGGCGGCGCTCGACGACGTCAACCTGGGCCGGCTGCTCAACCTGCTCAGCCAGCTCAAGGACAACAGCCAGTTGCTGATCATCACGCACCAGAAACGCACTATGGAGATCGCCGACGCCCTGTACGGCGTCAGCATGCGCAGCGGCATCACGCAGGTGATCAGCCAGCGCCTCCGCGAGTCGGAGGAGGTCGGCTGATGAGCCTCACCGGAGTCGCTCGGCGTCGCGACCGGTAGGAGCTGGGGATGTCGGAGTTGCAGCAGGCGCTGGCCCCGCTGGTGAGCTTCGCCGGGGTGCTGCTGCTGATCGTGGCGGTCGGCTGGGTGATCTCGCCGAGCTTCCGGGCGTACCTGAAGTACAAGCTGGTGAGGTACGTGCTGGTGATCGCGCTGGTGATCGTCGGGATCGCCCTGTTCAGCTACTACGGTCAGAATCCTGACTGAGAGGCACCTCGTCGAGGGTGGTGAGCGCGGTACCGCCGCCGGGCAGCCACCGGGTGCCGCGCAGCGCCAGCCGGGCGTGCGGCCCGTCGTGCACCAGCATCCCCACCGCGTTCTCGAAGTACGGTCCCGCCAGCCTCCGCCATCGGTACGGTGACCCGCCACGCCCCGACAGCCGTGCCAGCGCGATGCCGATCAGCGCGGCGGTACGGCTCCACCCGAACCGGAACCCCCAGCGCATCGCGTGCGGCACGTCGTTGTGGATCGGCGAGCAGGTCAGCTGGTGGACCGGCGCGTCGTTCAGCCGCGCGGCGTACGAGTGGTGTACGTCGCCGGAGAGCACGCTCACGCTGCCGGGTGGCCGCGGCGTGAACCGCCCGGCGGCGACGTCGGTGAGCAGCCCGCCGAGCCGGTCGAAGGACCCCCGAAACGCCGCCCAGTGCTCCAGGTCTGCGGCCTGCCGCAGCTTCTCGGAGAGCCGCGCGAGGCCCGGCACCCGGGAGCGGCAGAGCTTCTCGTTGACGCCCTCCACTTCGTGGATCGCCGGCGGCAGCAGCCACGGCAGCGAGGAGCCGACCACCAGGTGCCGGTAGTCGCCGGTGAGCTGCTCGGTGAACCAGGCCCACTCCGACTCCGGCAGCATGTCGCGTGCGGACTCCTCCAGCACCCGGCTGCACCGGGTGTCGAGCACGATCACCCGGGTGCCGCCCAGGTCGATCCGGAAGCTCCAGCGCGGCCCTGGGCTGCCGTCGCCCTCGGCGTCGGCGGCCAGCGCGAACTCGGTGAGTACTCCGGCCGCGTCGGGTGCGGCGCGTACCGCGTGGAAGGTGGGGTCGGTGGCGAGCGCGTCGGGGGAGAGGTTGCCCAGGTGCTGGTAGATCCAGTACGACGCGAGCCCACCGGCGATCCGGTCCCGCCACCAGGGCAGCCGGCGGATCTGGCGGCGCCACGCCGCGGAGGTGTTCCAGTCGTCGATGATCTCGTGGTCATCGAAGATCATCATGCTGGGTACGGTCGAGAGCAGCCACCGTAGCTCCGGGTCGGTCCACGACTCCAGGTACAGCTGCGTGTACTCGGTGAAGTCGGCGACCTCGGTGACAGGCCCCCCGGTGTCCCGGCGGCGACGCCGCAGGTAGCGGCGGGTGCGTGGGGTGATCTCGTCGGCGTACACCTGGTCGCCGAGCAGCAGCAGGTAGTCCGGCGCCGGGGCGTCCCCGGCGGCCAGCTCCGCGGCGTAGGTGTCCAGCGCGTCCGGGGGATAGGACCGATCCGTGGTGTACGGCGACGCCTCCCGGCACGAGCCGAACACCAGCCGCGCCGGCCCGTCCGGCACCGGGGTCCGGATCACACTGGCCGGGAACCGCGATCCCGGCTCGGGCCAGACCGGCTGCTCATCCAGCACCACCTGGTACGGCGTGCTGCTCCCCGGCGTCAGCCCATCGACGACCACCAGCGCGTAATGGTGCCCGAACGCGGTGAACGTCTCGGCGGCACCGCCGGCGGGGCCCGCGTCGACCGCCACCCGGCATGGCCGGTCGGTCTGCACCCACAGGGTGGCCCGGTGCGGATCCACCCACCGCAGCACCGGGCCGAGCAGCAGACGCGCCATCCCCGCAGTCTGCAACATCCCCGCCCGCCTGCCCGTCCCGGTGTGCGCGTGAAACTGCGGAGATCTCGGGGTGTACGGGTAGCTCGTCACCCCGTCAACTCCGCAGTTGCACGGCGTGACGGCGCATCAGGCCACCGGCAGGGGTGGGGTGATGCGGTGCAGGTCGAGCGTGGCGGGGATCGGGGCCACGCCCGGGCCACCGGCGCCGAGCCAGGTCACCACGTCGTCGACGGCGGCGTCGGAGAGGACGAACCCCAGCCACGCCGGCCGGCCACCGGCGCGACGGCCGGTGCCGGAGGGCAGCACCACCAGCACGTTGGAGTCGCCGCAGGGGCCGAGGCAGTCGGCGGTACGTACGGCGCCGGCGCCCAGCCGCGAGCGCAGTGCCCGCAGCTGGGCGTCGTGATCGACGTCGGGGTGCTTGCGTGGCGTACCGCAGCAGCAGCCGCGGCACACCACCACCCTCGGGTCCGGCTGACTCAACCCGCTGCGGCGGCGACCGGCGCGGCGGCGGCACGGCGGGCAGCGTACCCACCGAGCAGGCCGAAACCGGCGCCGATGCCGGACCAGAGCAGCAGCATGGAGGCGGCCGAGAGCAGCCGGAAGTCCCACAGCGGCTGCGCCGCTACCTCGATCGGGTCCGGGTTGTCCGGCAACAGGAACATCGCCGCGAAGCCGGCCACCACCACCGCCACCGCGGCCAGCTGCCGCAGCGGCTCGTCCACGCCCCGCCGCGCCAGCCAGCCCATCAGCGCATAGGCCCCAGCGACCGCCACCACGCCGATCGCGATCGCCCCCAGCCACGACCGGGTACGCAGGTCCACCGTCGCCGGGTCGCCCACCCCGGGCGGGTTCGCCGGGTACCGCAGGTACGGCAGCGCGTACACCGCGAGGAAGCCGGCGCCGGCCAGCCGCAGCGCGCGCCGCCACGGGTCGGCGTCGAGGTCCGTGCGGTGCAGCGTGGCGTACACCAGGGAGAACAGCACCCCGAATGCGACGCCGGTGGCGATCATCGCGACCAGCAGCCCGAGGTGCTGGGTGTCGCGGGTGAACACCTCGACCGCGTGCTCCTCGCCCGCGGCGTGGGCCCGGGCGGCCTCCGCCGCGATGGCGCGGTCGATCACCGGCTCGGCGACCAGGAGTCCGAATCCGGCGGCGAGCGCACCACCGGCCGCCCCGGCGAGCACACCCCTGCCGAGGATCGTCAGTACGCCCGCCATCAGTGGCAGGTGACGCCGGAGAGATGGCGCGCGTCGTGTGCGAATTCGTGCACGTAGTTGGCGTCGAAAGAGATGGCGCCCAGCAGTGGCGCCAGCAGCGCGCCCTGGTCCAGGAACACCGCGTACAGGGTGAGCAGCGCGAGTGCCACCGCGGTCCCCACGATGAACGCGTCGCGTACCGGCCGCCAGGCCAGCCGTTTGCTCGCCGGAAGCGTCACCAGGCTCATGACAAGGCTCCTTCCCGGGGTCGTCCCGCCCCGCGTACAGGAGGACGAACGGGTCAGTGTCCTGACTTCCGGATCGACGCCCGTCCTCGGCCTTCCCACCGGATTGCGGCAGTGGCTTCACAGGTGAGGGGAGCTACCCGGTCACAGTGGCGGGACCGTCCCGGATTCACACCGGGTTCCTGCGCACCGTCGCCTCATATGTTCAGTTGGTGGGGATGAGGATTCCGGGTCGGCGGCTCGCGGTCAACCGTCACACTCATTGCCAACGTCACACGATCGGCGGCTCACCGGCGGTCTCGCGTGGCGCGGTGGGCGACAACGAGCGCGCGCATGGAAGGATCTGGGCATGGAGTACGTGGTCATCGCCGTGGTCGTGGGCGTGTTGCTGCTGGTCGGCGCGCTCGCGTTCGTGGTGCCGCGGCTGCGCCGCCGCCCCGGCGCACCGTCAGCCCCCTCGACGTCAGCCCCTCCGGCGACAGCCCCGCAGGCGACCGCGCCGACCGTGGAGGCGCCGCCGGCGCCCGCGGTCGAGGAGCCCGCGGTCGAGGAGCCGGAGCCCACCGCGGGCCGGCTGGTACGGCTGCGCGCCCGGCTCTCCCGTTCCCAGAACCTGCTCGGCCGTGGCCTGCTCACCTTGCTGTCCCGCGAGCACCTCGACGACGACGCCTGGGAAGAGGTCGAGGAGACGCTGCTCTCCGCCGACGTCGGGATGGCGGCGACCACCGAGATCACCGAACGGCTGCGGGAACGTACCCGGGTGCTGGGTACGCGGAGCCCCGACGAGCTGCGGACGCTGCTGCGCGAGGAGCTGGTCGCGGCGCTCGACCCGAAGGCCGACCGCGGTCTGAAAGCGGTACGGCACGGCGACCGGCCCGGCGTGGTGCTCGTGGTCGGGGTGAACGGGTCGGGCAAAACGACCACCTGTGGCAAGATCGCACGCGTGCTGGTCGCGGACGGACACACCGTCGTACTCGGCGCGGCCGACACGTTCCGGGCGGCCGCCGCCGAGCAGCTGACCACCTGGGCCGAGCGGGTGGGTGCGACCGTGGTACGGGGTGCGGAGCGGCAGGACCCGGCGAGCGTGGCCTTCGACGCGGTCCGCCAGGGCCACGAGGCGGGTGTGGAGACCGTGGTGATCGACACCGCCGGCCGGCTGCAGAACAAAGCCAACCTGATGGACGAGCTCGGCAAGGTCAAGCGGGTCGTGGAGAAGCACGGTGAGGTCGACGAGACCCTGCTGGTGCTCGACGGCACCACCGGGCAGAACGGGCTGGAGCAGGCCCGGGTGTTCACCGAGGTGGTGGACGTGACCGGGGTGGTGCTGACCAAGCTGGACGGCACCGCCAAGGGCGGCATCGTGATCGCGGTGCAGCGCCAGCTGGGGATCCCCGTCAAACTCGTCGGGCTGGGAGAGGGCCCGGATGATCTCGCGCCGTTCGACCCCGAGCAGTTCGCCGACGCCCTGGTCGGCGAGGCGAGCTAGGTTACGCGGGCGCGGCGGAGTGTCGGGTGACGCAGCAGGAGATACCGCTCCACGGCGGTAACACCAGCCGGGTGGTCCGGGTCGGCGACACCGTGCGCCGTAACACCGGGCCGTGGACCCGTGCCGTACACGCGTTGCTGCACCACCTGGAGGCGGTCGGCTTCGACGGCGCGCCCCGGGCGCTCGGCATCGACGACAAGGGCCGCGAGGCGCTCTCGTTCATCGAGGGCGAATGCGGCGAGTACCCGCTCGCCGAGCACTGGACCACCGACGAGGCGCTGGTCACGGTGGCGAAGATGCTGCGGATGTTCCACGATGCGCAGTACGGCTTCCACACCCCGCCGGGGATGGTGTGGCGCTCGTTCGGCCCGCCACCGCCGGACACCGAGGTGGTGTGCCACCACGACGCCGCGCCGCACAACGTGGTGTGGCGTCCCGACGGCAGCCTGGCGCTGATCGACTTCGACCTTGCCTCGCCCGGTGCCCGGATCTACGACGTGGCGTACGCGGCGTGGACCTGGGTGCCGCTGTTCAGCGACCGGGATTCGTACACCCTGGGGTGGAAGCGCCCCGACCGGCCGCGCCGGCTGCGGATGTTCGCCGACTCGTACGGCCTGACGCCGCGGGACCGGCACCGGTTGGTACGCGTGATCCGCAAGCGGATCATCGACCACGTCGAGGGGATCCGCCGGATGGCGGCCGCCGGCGACCCGGCGTTCGTACGGATCGTGCGCAAGGGCCACCTGCGCCGCCCGATGCGTGACCTGCGGCTGATCGACCACGAGCGCCACATCCTCGAATACGCGCTCCGCTAGTCCACCAGTCCCCGCACCTGTCGGTGCCGGACGAACTGTTAGGGACCGGCTAGAGTGCGGTCACTGGTCGTGGCGGTACGGCTACGTCCAGGCGATACGTTCTGGCGACAACCCGCCAGCGCCCGCGTCCGGCCGTACCCCCGATTAGCGTCCCCAGCCACACACCGCCCGCTCCGGGCGGTATGACCTGGGGAGCACGGAATGAAGACCAAGACCCTGCTGTGTCTGGGCGTCGCCGCCCTGGCCACGGCCGCGCTGAGCACCGTCGGCACCGCGTACGCCGGGGACGACGCCGGCGACGGGGACGTCCACAGCCGCATCGTCGGCGGGGAGCTCGCGCACACCGCGGACACCCCGTGGGCGATCCAGCTCTCGTACGCCGACTCGCCGGCACCGAACAAGGAGTGGTGTGGCGCGACGCTGGTCAAGGGGAACAAGATCGTCACCGCGGCGCACTGCGTGGCCGGCCGGGACAAGGCCGACTACACCGCGATCCAGGGCCGCGACGAGCTGGCCGACTCCAGCGTCGGCCAGGAGTCCGCGATCGCCGACGTGTGGACCGACCCGGAGTACGGCCAGTCGCCGGGGCACGACGTCGCGGTGCTGACCCTCGAGACGCCGTTCGACGGCATCGAGACCCTGGAGCTGGAGACCGACCCGGCGGCCGACACCACCGGGACCGAGGCCACGGTGTACGGCTGGGGCAACACCGAGGGCACCGGCCCGGAGGAGACCTTCCAGAAGGTCGACGTACCGGTGATGGGCGACGAGTACTGCGCCAAGCCCGACGTGTACGGCGACGACTACGTCGCCGACGGCGAGATCTGCGCCGGGTACGAGGAGGGCGGAAAGGACTCCTGCCAGGGCGACTCCGGTGGCCCGCTGGTGGCCAACGGCAAGCTGTTCGGCGTGGTGTCCTGGGGCAGGGGCTGCGCCGACGCCGGCTACCCCGGCGTGTACGCCGAGGTCGCCACGTACGCCGCCGCGCTGCAGGAGCAGATCGACGCCTGAGCGCGGCACCGACCGGCCCGGCGGACTCGTACCCGAGCCCGCCGGGCCATCCGACACCAGTGGACCACTCGTTCACACCGCTGTAACAGACGTGAACGGGGGGTGAAACAGGTTCGCGTCACGCTCTTGGCAATCCGGCATGGGCAGCGCGGCCCGGCGTACGCCGGAGAGGAGGGGTACCGAGAGGAGGCAGCGTGCCGGAGATTGATTCCGGGCACACCGCCTGGATTTTGACCGCGAGCGCTTTGGTGCTGCTCATGACACCCGGTCTGGCACTGTTCTACGG
>JBOGDE010000267.1:0-8006 GCA_050701695.1 Micromonosporaceae bacterium | reverse complement strand
ACTCCGAGGCCATCATCAAGTGGGCGATGATCGGGCTGATGGCCAGACGACTCGAACCAACCCCAGCACGGAGAGCCTGGCAGCCCACCACCACCGCCGCATAACCCCTTCTCAGACACGTTCTCAGCCTGGATCCGTGGAGTGGCTGGGGCTGTGTACCTGGCCGGGGTCGGACCGCGCATCGTCCGTGCTTGGGCATCGGGTGACCGCTGGTCTGCCCAGCTTTCCACGTGGGGGTCCTCGGGTCGTGCCTGTGCGGCGGTGGACGGTCTCAGGCCGCCGCCGGGGGCGCGTTCGCCTGACCGAAGACTCCGGCCCAGATCGTCATCCATTTGGTGGCCCAGAGCCAGTGCTCGGGCAGGTGCAAGATTGGCCGTCGTTGTGGCCGGGCTAACCGTGCCGGGACGTGGATGATCTGGCGTCGCAGGGTCGCACCGCGCGGCCGCGGGCTTGGTGGGATCAAGCGTGTCGGCGGCGCGGAGCAGGTTGTGGGTCATCGCCGCGCAGAGGGCCCATGCATGGTTGGACGCGAACAGGCCCGAGGGCATGTGAGCGAGCGGACCGTCGATCAGGTCGGCGAAGACGGTCTCGATGACCGCGTGCCGTCGGTGGGTGATGTCAGCGGCGGCGGTGACTTCATCGCTGTTGGTGAAGAAGGGGTGGTAGCGCCAGACCGGGAACAGCTCGTGTTCTGCACGGGGCTTGTTCTGGTCACGGACCCGACGCACCACCAGCCGGGCGGTGACCGGGCGCTGGGTGGAGCCGAACGCGGTGAAGGTGGTCTCGGCGGCCTCGGCATCGGAGATCAACGCACCGGTCTCGGGATCGACCACCGCACCGGGGTAGCGCACCGGCGTCCACGCGCTGTCTGGGATGGCGCCAATCGCCCGCACGACCGCGGGGTTCTTGGGCAGCACCACCGAGAACCGCACCCCTGCCTTCAGGCAGGCGCCGACCACGGCGTGGTTGCCGTAGGCCGAGTCCGCACGGACCAAGATCTCGCCACTCGCTCCGGCGGCACGGGCCACCGCGATGGCCTCGCGGACCATCGAGGCCGCACCCTTGCCCGACCCGGCGCGCCCGGCCCGCAACCGGATTCCGGCGATCACCGGAGCGGCCTGTGGCGTGCTGATGGTGGCCGCCAGCGGGGACAGGCCCCGGCGCAGCAGCACCCGGCCGGCGACCTTGGCGTGACCGAAGCTGGCGCCTTGCTTCGCGTGACCAAACACCGGCCGCAGCAGCGAGTCGATGTCCACATAGGCCTGGGTCTCGATCCCGGGCAGCAGGTCGGTCCGCTCGGCCAGACCGATCAGGTGAGCCCGGGCCACCGAGGCCAACTGGGAGCAGTGCCCGTGGGTGAACTCGCGCAGGAACTGACCCAGCGTCGTCGAGGCATAGACCTGATCGAAGACCCGCTTCATCCCACCCGAGCGGATCACCTCCAGGTCATCGATGCTGTCCGCGCCGGCGGCCATCCCGGCGATGATCGAGCTGATCTTTCCCGCAGGGTTCACCCCCGCCGAGGACACCCGCGGCCGGATCGAGACCAAGCTGACCTTCTCGGTGACCAGCTGCGAGAGCCCGGCCTGCTCGGCCAACGCCATCACCGGAACCAGACCGGCATCCGACACGAGGTGCTCGTCATCGAACAGCGGCGTGGCGTTGGACCACGGGTGGGATAGTCTCACTTTCAGTGCCTTCTGTTCTCGGCCGAATCAGGACTTCAACAACCCCGATTCTCCTTGCACAGAAGGCACTTCCACGTCCGCCGCGCCGTACCGACTCCGCTCACGCCGGCCGCTTCCACGGATCCAGGCTAAGGTCGTAGCACGCACGGGTGGCTCCAAGGATCGGCGCTGAAGGAGCTTTCGAACCTACGAGCCCCCCGTGCGCCCGATCTCACCGGCCCCCGATGACTCCGCCCACACCACACCGCACTCGACCCACATTCATGTCACTAGAGCCCGAAAAGGGCGTCCTCGTCGAACGACCCGACGCCGAATCAGGAGGTCGCCAGCAAGTCGCATGACACGCCGATCCACAGGTCTTGACTATTGCTCGTTCGCCATGGCGTACGTCCGTGGCCGCGTAGTGGAACGTCTGGAGGGTGACGCGGCGTGGGCCGTCATCGATCGGCTCTCGCAGAAGTACGTGGGGCAGCCGTATCCGCGCGGCGTGGACCGAGTGGTCTTCCTCGTCGAGCCGGAACACGCGTCCGCGATGACCTACGGGTGACGACCCGGGCCACGACTCACACGATGCGAACCGACCTCCGTCGTCGGCTGCGCCCACTGTTCGGCGCCAGAGCTGGGCGACAGCGATTCCCCGAACGGACGATAGGTAAGCCCGCGTTGACATTCGGTGTCAGGCCATGGCGTCACGGCAGTCGTACGTGGTGGGGTCTGAGGTCTGCGACGTGGTTGACGCCGAGTAAGGCCATCGTGCGCCGGATCTCGCTGTCGAGGATGCTGCACGCGCGTTCGACTCCACGCTCGCCTCCGGCCATGAGCCCGTACAGGTACGCCCGGCCGACCAGAGTTGCCGTGGCGCCGAGGGCGAGAGCGGCGACGATGTCGGCGCCGCTCATGATGCCGCTGTCGATCCACACCTCGGCCCGGTCACCGACGGTGTCGACAACGTCGGGCAGCAGCCGCAGCGGCACCGGGGCCCGGTCGAGCTGGCGGCCGCCGTGGCTGGACAGCACGATGGCGTCCGCGCCGGCGTCGACCATGCGCACCGCGTCGGCGACCGTCTGCACCCCCTTGATGACCAGCGGCCCGTCCCAGCAGCCGCGCAGCCACTGCAGGTCGGCCAGGGTCATGGTCGGGTCGAACAGGCTGTCGATCAGCTCGGCGATGGTGCCGTCCCACGAGGTGAACGACGCGAACTCCAGCGGCTTGGTCGTCAGCAGGTTTGCCCACCACGCGGGGTGCAGACTGGCATCGAGCACCGTCCGCACAGTCAACGCCGGCGGGATGGCGAACCCGTTGCGGACATCGCGCAGCCGCGCTCCGGCCACTGGCACGTCGACGGTGAGGATCAGCGCCTCGAAGCCGGCCGCCCTGGCCCGTCTCACCAGGTCCTCCCCGGCCGCGCGGTCGCGCCATACGTACAGCTGGAACCACTTGCGCGCGGTTGGAGCCGCGGCCGCAACGTCTTCGATCGATGTGGTGCCCAACGTCGACAGCGCGTACGGAACGCAGTGCCGCTCGGCGACCCGCGCCACCGCGGACTCTCCCTCGTGATGCATCATCCGGGTGAACCCGGTCGGCGCGAACGCGAACGGCATAGCAGTCGCGCGGCCCAGCATCGTGGTCGTCGTGTCGACCGCGGACACGTCCCGCAGCACCGACGGGCGAAACTCCAGGTCATGAAATAGCTGGCGGGCGCGCCGCAGGCTGAGCTCCTGCTCGGCGGCGCCATCGGTGTAGTCGAATACGGACCTGGGTGTGCGCCGCCTGGCAATAGTGCGCAGATCCGAGATCGTCAACCCCTGCGCCAACCGTCTGTTCGTCGGACTCGGCTCGAACCGCCGTACGTGCAACAACGGCTTGAGTTCGGACCACCGCGGACGCCGTCGCTCAGTCATCACGTGGACTCCGATCAGAGACTGGACCCGGACGGGTTGTGAAGCACTGCATCCAGCCTCGAGAATTCACCGCGATCTTGTGATCGGTGTGTCATGGGCGCGAAAAGTGCTCCTGAGCTGGGATAATGCGGTTGTTGAAGTCGCCGTTAGCCCAGGCCGAGGAGCACTTTTCCCGTGCAGCTTACCGAGTGGTCCGACGACCTGAGTGTGGATGTGGGCGGGCACGGAATCGTGTCGCACACTGGGTCCGCTGCGCTGCGCATGCTGGCCGACCGGACGGGCCTGACCGCGGCGTTGTCGAAGGCGTTGCGCCGCCGTAACTTCGCGCCGGTGCATGACCGGGGTCGAGTCTTGGTCGACACCGCGGTGATGATCGCCGACGGCGGCACGGTGTTGTCGGATCTGGCCACGCTGCGCGATCAGGGCGAGCTGTACGGCCCGGTCGCCTCCGATCCCACGCTGTGGCGGGCGTTGGACGAGATCGGGCAGGATCAGCGGGACCGGATCACCACCGGGCGGGCGCGGACCCGCCGGCCGGCATGTGTGGGGGCTGGTCGGGGCCCGCCACGGGCGGCTCCCGCCGTCGCGGGTGGCCGATGTGGACTTGGGAAAGACGGTGGTGATCCGGATGGATGCCACCATCCAGGTCGCGCACAGCGACAAGGAGTTCGCGGCGGGCACCTTCTCCTGTTGACTGAACTACGGGGAACGTCGATCGTGGCGTTGCCGGGCGTGTGCGTCCGCCGTGGTTATGGTTCCGAGCCATGGTCGATGGGGTGGGTGAGGAGCGGGATCTGTCGGCGCTGGTCGTGTCGAAGGTCGGTGTGGTCGAGTCGACTGGGGACCTGTGGGAGCCGGTTCGGCTGATCGATGCCGGCGGCAGATCGGTCGCCGCGGTGACGGCGTTCGTGAAGGAACTGCAGGCATCGGGCCGCTCGGCTGCGACGCAGCGGTCGTATGCGATGGATCTGCTGCGGTGGTTCCGATTCGTGTGGGCGATCGACGTCGCGTGGGATCAGGCGACCCGGGTAGAGGCACGTGACTTCTGCCGGTGGCTGACGTTGCGCGACAAACCGTCCCGGGCTGCCAGCGGCGGGCGCTCACGGCAGGCCACGCCGAATCCGGTGACGGGCAGACCTGGCCCGGGAAGCAAGTACGCCGCAGCGACCAGGGCGCACTCGGAGAAGGTGCTGCGGGTCTTCTACGACTTCCACCGTGACGCCGGGACGGGCCCGATGGTCAATCCGTTTCCGCTGTCCCGCGATCGCCGAGGTGGCCGGGCGAATGCCCACCACAACCCGATGGAGCCGTATCGCAACGTCGGGCTGTATCGGCCGCGGCTGGCCCAGCGGATCCCCCGGTGTATCCCGGACGAGATGTTCAACCGGGTCTTCGCCGAACTCGGCTCGCACCGCGACCGTGCACTGGTCGCGTTGAGGGTGTCGACCGGAGCGCGTGCATCGGAACTGCTTGGTGTCTGCTGCGGCGATGTCGACCCCGGACAGCAGTTGCTCACGGTGATCCGCAAGGGGACCCGCGCGATCCAGCAGCTGCCGGCCCCCCGGATGCGTTCGTGTGGCTGCGGCTCTACCAATCCGCTCTGCCCGAGGCGGTGCCGACGGCTGGTGACGATCCGCTGTGGCGGACCCGGCGTCGCCCGCTCCGGCCGTTGACGTATCACGCTGCCCGGGCGATGTTCGGCCGTGCGGCCGGTGCGCTGGGCGCCAACTGGACCTTGCACGACTTGCGACACACGGCCGCCTACCGGATGGCCCGCGACCCGCTGCTGCCGTTGACCGACACCCAGTGGGTGCTCGAGCACGCCCACCTGTCCACCACGCAGCTGTATCTGACGCCGATGCCCGGCGACGTGATCGCCGGTGTGCTCGCCCACCACCGCCGTGGTCATCCCGGCGGCGCTGCCCAGGCTGACGGTGCAGGTGACGCCGTCGCGTCCGCGCCGCCGAGCGCGTATCGGCGTGACTCCCTCGACGTGCTGTTCGGCCGGCAGCCGTCATGACCACGCCGCCTGTGGTGCTTTCCCCGACCAGCCAGGCGCCGAACCGCGCTCGCTGCGCAGATCGGCCCGGACATGCGCCAGCTGTGGCAGCGGTTCCCGCCCCGGCCCGTGGCGGTGTCCTGGCCGGCGACCGAACAGGAACATGGGCTGCTGCTTGCCCGCCTTCTCACCGTGCCGACCACCGTGGACGACGAGCAGGCGCGGCAGCGGCGCCGGCTGGGGCTGGTCCGGCTGCTGGACTGGCTGGCCGGGCAGCCTGGCCAGACGTGGCAGCGGCGGTGGCTGGCCAGCGGAGCCGACGAGATGGGCAACGCCGACTGGTGGCAGCCGCTGCTGGCCTGGTTACGCCCGCTGGACCCTAGCTGCGGGGTGTCGATGTCGAGCAATCTGCGTGTCTGCGCCCTTCTGCTCGTCTGCGCCGACGTGATCCGTCCCAGCGTCGGGTGGGTGCTGACCCCACGGGCCCCGCATAACCTGGTCGCCGTGATGGCGGCGACCAGGGACCCGGGTGGCTTCGCCGAGCTGGCAGCGCTCTGCGATGCCTCCACGGCGGGATGAACGATGAAGACCGCGGCGCTGCGCCGCGCCGCCACCATCCTCGCGATCAAGGGCGGCACTGTGCGGGACATCACGGTCGGCGACTGCCTGCAGCTGTCGGTGGCCATCGACGGCAGGTCGGTGCGCAAGAACAAGGGAATGGCCTTCTACCAGTTGCTCCACGCGATGGGCGTGTTCGGGCCGCAGGCTCCCTCGACGATCTGGGCGTTCGGCACCAGAGGACAGCTCAGCCCGGCACAACTGATCGACCGGTACGGCATCGCCTGCCGGCCGATCCGTGACGTGCTGGTCGCCTACCTGCAGGAACGCCAACCGATGCTCGACCACACCACCCTGCAGAACCTGGCGTTCAGTCTTGGCGCGCTGTTCTGGCGCGATCTGGAACGCCACCACCCCGGCATCGACTCGCTGCATCTGTCACCCGAGGTCGCCGCCGCGTGGAAGCAGCGCCTGATGACCAAAACCAGGCGCACCGCCGGCCCGAGCGGTCAGACCACCGAGATCCGCGAAACCCGTGCCGGTGGCCTGCACAACCTGGCCGCGGTCCGCGCCTTCTACCTCGACATCGCCCAGTGGGCCATGGAGGACCCGAGCAGGTGGGGTCCCTGGGCCGCGCCGTGCCCGATCCGGTCCGAAGACCTGGCCCGACAGAAGGCGATCCGCGCGCGGAAGTCACGCATGGACCAACGCACCCGGGAACGGCTCCCGGTCCTGCCCGTACTCCTCGCCCACGTGCACGCCGCTCGCACCGACAGCGCCGCCCGACTGCAGGCCGCCCAATCGACAGCGCCCGGGGTGTCGTTCACCGCAAGCGGCCTCACAATGCGCCGGACCGAGACCGTCACGGCCGGCGCCGTCCGGGTCTGGGCCGACGACCTCGACACCGGCAAGCGCCGCGACCTGACCGGAGAGGAAGACCGCGCGTTCTGGACCTGGGCCGCGGTCGAAACCCTGCGACACACCGGGATCCGCATCGAGGAGCTCACCGAACTCAGCCACCACAGCCTCATCCAGTACACGCTGCCCAGCACCGGCGAATGCGTCCCACTGCTGCAGATCGCGCCGTCCAAGTCCGACGCCGAACGGCTGCTGGTCATCAGCCCGGAACTCGCCGACGTCCTCGCCGCGATCATCTGCCGCATCCGCGACCACGACGGCGCCCTCGGCTGCGTCGCCTCCTACGACTCCCACGAACGCGTGTGGAACCCGCCCATGCCGTTGCTGTTCCAGCGCCGCTTCGGCATCGAGCACCGCGCCATCCCCGCCGCCACGCTCCGCGAGTGGATCAACAAGGCACTCGACGGGACCGGCGTCACCGACGCCACAGGCCAGCCCCTGCGGTTCACCCCGCACGATTTCCGCCGCCTGTTCATCACCGACGCCATCCTCCACGGCATGCCACCGCACATCGCCCAACTCGTCGCCGGCCACCGCGACATCAACACCACCATGGGATGCAAGGCCGTATACCCCAACGAGGTGATCAACGGTCACCGGGCGTTCATCCCCGCCGCCGAGCACTGCGCCCCGGCGAGGAATACCGGCTGCCGACCGAGCAAGAATGGGACGAGTTCATCGGCCACTTCGAACGCCGCAAGGTCGCACTCGGCACCTGCGGCCGCTCCTACGCCACCCCGTGCATCCACGAACACGCCTGCCTGCGATGCCCACTGCTACGACCCGACCCAGCCCAACGCGACAGGCTCATCGAAGTCCCTCCGACCGGACAGTGGCCCGAAGCAGGAGAATGTTCTCCTGGCCACGAAAGGTCGTCATGGGAAAGTATCGAAAGTTCACGCCGGAATATCGTGACGAGGCGGTAAAGCTCGTCTTGGAGAA
>JBOGDE010000266.1:0-8013 GCA_050701695.1 Micromonosporaceae bacterium | reverse complement strand
GACTGCGTCGATGGCTGGCCGTGTCCGACGCCACTCCTCGGCCCAAGCAACGCTGCGCGGATTCATGCCGTCATGGTGGCCCACGACGCATCCCGTGCGCATCCAGGCTGATCTGACGGAAGCAAACACCCCTGCGGCAATGGCAACGTGGCCTGGCCGATGAAGATCATGCAAGGACCGCGTCGAATTCTTGTAGTGCGATGGCCGCACGGATCTAGCCGCTGTCAGGTGTGGGGCCGGGGGCTCAGCCCGCTTACGCTCCGTGGCGCCCGTGGTCGTCGGACATAGCATCGCTCTTTGCCGAGATCCGGGCACGCGGGGAGTGACCGGTGACCGGGCTGCCGGTCAAGACGGTGTGAGGGACGGGGTTTTAGGGTGGGCTTTGGCGGGTCCGGGAAGTGGCTTGTCCGAAGTGCCGATGTCGGGGTGCGAGTCGGCCGCGCTGGATTGAGGTGTCGCCCCCGGGTGCCCTCCCGGGCCCGTCGCCAGTGGGTTGACCGCGTCGGCGACCAGTTGCCGGTAGACGATGTCGGACAGCCGTCGTTTCAGGGCACGCAGCGCTTCCATCGAGGTCTTGCCGGCCGCCTTCTTCCAGTCGAAGTAGGCGCGGCCCTCGGTGGGCCTGCGTCGCTGGACGGTGGCCATGATGTGCAGCACCCGGTTGATCTGACGGTTCCCGGCGCGGGAGAGGCGGTGGCGGACCTGGTCCGGAGGACGCGTCGATCGGGGCGGTGCCGTTCCAGGAAGCGAAGTGCGCCTTGCTGGGGAATCGGGCGATGTCGCCGACCTCGACCAGCAGCCGGGCGGCGCCGGAGGGCCCGATCCCGGCCAGCTGGGTCAGCGTGGCGCCGGTCGCGGCGAGCAGGCCGCGCCGCACCAGCGGGCGTTGATCGCCGCGGCGTCGGCGGTGAAGTCGCGGCGGATCAGGTCCGCCCGCGCGGCGGCTGTCGGGTCCGGGATCGTGGTCGTACGCCATCGCTTCGCGACCCTGCCCCCGCAGCCCCGCTTGGTGCATCAGCCGCCAGATCCGGGACCGTCCGTGTCGGTGGCCCCGGCGGGGCAGCTCGGCGCGGATACGCGGGATCCCGTAGCTGGCGCCGGACTCGGGGTGGATGGCGGTGATGTGCTCGGTCAGCTCGGCGTCGGCGGCCTGACGGGCACTGGGGGTGGCGGCGCGGTGGGCGTAGTAGGCGGCACGGGAGACCTGCAGCAACTCGCACGCCCGCTTGACGTTGCGATCGCTGGCCTTCTCCGCCTCGATGAACGGATACACGTTCACCGGGTCTCCTTGGCGAAGAAAGCCGTGGCCCGCTTGAGGATCTCCACGTCCTCCCGCAACCGGCGGTTCTCCCGCCGCAACGCGGCCAACTCCTCCCGCTCGGCGGTGCTCAACCCGCCGTCCCGGCGCGTCCCGGCATCCCGCTCGGCCTGCTTGACCCACGCCCGGACCGCGGTCTCGGTCAGATCGAAGTCCTTCGCGACCTGCCCGACCGTGCGATCACCGCGCTGGCACAACTCGACGATCTCAGCCTTGAACTCCGCCGTGAACGCACGACGCGGCCTCGGCGTCTTCCTACCCGACTTGCTCTGCATAACGGACATCCTCCCGGGGCCGAAACCCCTGATCTCGGATGTCCGTCAGAGCGGGTCAACTCCAGCGAGCGGTGCGAGAGCCCCCAGGTGGTACAGACTGGTGACCGGTCCTGGGTGCGCTATCGGATGAGGCAGAACGGGTGGCCGGCTGGGTCGGTGAAGACTCTGAAGCGTTCACCGCCGGCGCTCAGCCGGCGGGCACCCAGATCCAGGGCCCGGGCCTGGCCGGTGTCGAGGTCATCGACGAGGAGGTCGAGGTGGGCCTGCTGCGGGTGCGCCGGATCCGGCCAGCGGGGCGGGTTGTAGTCGTTGATCTGCTGGAACATCAGGCTCTTGCCGGCACCGGCGATAAGCGCGCCCTCGGGGCCGTCGTAGGTGACCTCCATGCCGGTGAGGTGGGCGTAGAAGCGGGCCAGGGCTGACGCGTCTGGGGCGTCGATCGTCACCGCGAACAGCCGCATCACCGGGCCGACGCCGTCGGCCTGGCAGAGATCGAACGGATGGCCGGCCGGGTCGGCCAACGTGATCCACGTCGGGCCGTCGGCCAGCCGGGTGGCGCCGAGGCCGACCGCCCGCACGGCCTCCGCCTGGGAATCTGCAGGTCGAGGTGGAACTGCTGCGGGTGCTCCTGCCCGGGCCACCGCGGCGCGACGTGGTCGGGTGCGCGCTGGAATTCGATCTCCTGACCGTCCGGAGCCCGGACGCCGAACCGGTCAGAGTCCCGACGGACGACGTCCCAGCCGGTGAGCTCGGCATAGAACGAACCGACCCTGTCGATGTCCGCCGCGTCGAAGATGGCCAGATCCAGGCGAGCCGTCACAGTCATGGCCACATCCTGCCCCAGCCCACTGACACGAACCCGCGCCATCTCTTGCGATACCACGAGCACAACGCGCCGCCGCGACCGAGTCCAACGCATCTCGCTCGATCGGGCACACGGATCTGCCGCGATCGCTGCGAGCTTGCCCGGCGCCTGTGAGGCGAGCGCTTCCGCGCTTCGGGCCAGTGACGTGCGTTCGTCCGTCGCTGCGTGGTGTCGCTGGCGCCTCCGACTGCGGATGCCGGGCGGTCTGCTTGGTGGCCGGTTGCGCCGGGCCTGTTTCTTGATCTTGTTGCGGGTGCGGCGGCCAGCACAAGCCGGGCGGTGTCTTCGGCGCAGCGGCGTTGGGCGTAGGGCAGGACGCTGGTGTAGGTGTCAGGGATCCTGGACCGCAACCCGCTGGATGGGATGCGCGGCCCGGCGCGGCCGCGAGTCCGGCTCGGGGTTACGGGCGATCACGAACTGCGCCACAACACCTGAGTCTGCCAGCCCGCATTGTCACCGGGGATGCCACGCCGCCTCGGCCGCTGCCGGTCTCCACGTGGTCGATTGCCCCAGCGCGGACCAGTCGCGCTCAGCACGATGGACGCGGGGACGCGACGGCCGTCGTGACCGTGGCATCCTGGGGGCGCACTACTGTGGGGGCTCACGACGCTGGGCGACCGAAGGGGGTGAGCGGCCGGATGCTCGACCTGGCTGCTGTCGATCTGGGGGAGATCGCCACGGCGCTGGAGGATCAGCGGGGCTATGAGCACCGTTGGCTGATCGACTCGAAGACCGGGGAGATCGTGTTCTGGACGGCCGATTGCGGCATCGACGGCCAGCATCCGGTCGATCTTGACGACTTGGACCCGGACCTGGTCGGAATCAATCCGCTGCCCTCGCACGTCTGGTACGAGGACATGGCGGACTTTGCCGAAGGGATCAGCGACGAGCAGGCCGGGCGCAGGCTGGCGCGGGCCATCCGAGGACGTGGCGCGTTCCGTCACTTCAAGGACGAACTGCACGAGGAGCACCCGCAGCTGGTGCCGGTCTGGCACGCCTTCCGGGACGCCCGGGCTCAGCGCCGCGCCGTCGAATGGCTGGTCGACAACGATCTCGTTGCCGAGGCCGGCGCCGAGCGGTTCCTCGCCGAGCACCCCGAACCGGCGTTGCCGTGATCGGGGTCTGTTGGTCGCCGGCAATTGCGTGCCGACAGATTCAGCGAAGACTGAACGTCAGTACCCGGCGTCGGGCGCGGCCCACCGGCTCTTGGCCCGGTCTAGGAAGGATGGCTGCGGGGCGGGTTCGGATCCGCTGACAATGTCGTCGAAGCGAGCAAGGAAGCTGGTCTTGCGGCGGTGCTGCGCGCACACCTCGTCAACGAGGTGCTGCCACTGGTCTTGCCGTCCTGCCTGCTGATAGCAGTGCTTGGCGCGTTGGAGGTAGCGCAGCGCGGCTTCGTAGTACCTGCTCTTGCCCGGTTTCAGAATGCGCATGCCCTGGGCTCGCCAGATCCTGGCCGCCTGGTCGGGATGGTCCTGCTCCAGGATAGTGGCGGCGGGCTCTGCCGTATGGTGGCTGAGGGCCTCCAGCGAGTCGTCGTCGGCGTGGGCGGACAGCTGCGCGAGCTGGTCGGTCTCGTCGGTGTGCAGCAGCAGATCTACCACCGGTGGGAGGTAGGTGCTCTCCCGGGCCGCCGTGATGGCCTTGTCGTGCCAGGCGGAGCGGTCCGGTTCCCGGACAAACGCCATCAGGTGGTCGTAGGCGTACCGGCTGGGGTGCTTACGGAAGTCGGCCCAGGCCGTCTCCAGCGCCTGGTCACCGCGTCCCAGGTCGGCCAGTAGTCGGGGTTTGAGTTCGGCGAGGCTGTGTCCGGCGAACGACCCGTACGACGCTTGGGCTTCCAGCGCCAGGCCACGCTCGACCCAGGACAGGGCCTGGGCCGGGTCGCCCTGTGTCGCCAGCATGCTCGCCAGGGTGAGGTAGTCCTCGGCGCTCAGCCCGGTCTGCTGCGCCAGCGCGAGGTACGCGTGCAGGTCGTTGCGCGTGGCGTGCAGGGTCCGCAACGCCTGCGCCCACCGGCGTCGGGCAGAGTGGTTGGCTCGGTCTGACCCGTCGGAGACGGTGGCGGCATGCGCCGTGGCGTCGAAGCGGGTCTGGATCTGGTCGGTGAACGCCGCGAGGCCGGCTGCGTCCAGCGTGGTGGCCGCCTGGCGTTCCAGCTGGTGGCAGAAGCCGTACTGGTCGGTGTCCATCCAGCTCAGCAGCCGGGTCGCGGTCTGCTGTGGCCGGGCGCCAGCGGCTTGGCGGGCCGTGATCCAGCCGCAGATCAGGGTCTGGGCGAACTCGCCGAAGCTGCCGCTGGAATCGTCGACCTCATCGGCCTTCTCGCAGCATCCGGCCAGGAAGGTTTCGTACAGCGTGGCCGCCCGGACGGACTCGCCGGTGACGAGCCGGCCGATGCTCGCCGCGACCTGTTCGAGGCCGTCAACGAATCGGAAGGCGGCCCGGTCGGGCACGAACCGCCCCGGCTGGAGGGCGTTTTCGATCTCCGCTTCCACCGGGTCCCGACGCTGGCCTCCCGTGTCGCTCATCGCCGCCTCCGCGGGGAACGCTCGGCAGCCGGCTGGACCTTGTCGGGTACCGCGTGGAAGCCGGAGTCGTCACCGAGGTGGAAGAAGACGCGACCGTCGAGCGTGCCCCCGTCGGTGAGCGTCGCCCAGCCGCGGCCGCTGACCTGGTCGCCCTCGTCGCTGCCCTCCCAGGTGAACTCGACGCAGGCTCGCCTGTCGCGGGTGGCCTCCTGGCAGTCCATGAAGCCCCGCACAGCGACGAACCCGAACTGCCCGCTGCGGTCCTGGTTGAACTGGATGAAGCCGGGTTCCACCAGGTCGATCGCGTACGGTCCCACAGCTCCATCGACACGATCCGCCACCTGCCTGTAACGCTCGTCAGGTTCGTCATTCGGGTCCCTCCGCGCCCCTGGGCTGGCACCGCGGGCAGTGGTGCTCGATGTCCTGCCCCTGCCTCGCTTTGCTGCATCGTAGGGAAGTTGCCGTAGGGTCGCAGCCGCGGTCTCCCGATCCGCCGGAGGGGCGCGTCAGCCACGCGCGAAGGAGCCCTGATGTCTGACGAGCCGGCCCTGTTCGACCTGCCCGCGCCCGAGCCGCGGCCGGCTTCCACCCGCTCCGGTCGGGGCCGGGCTCGGGAAACCTACGCCCGAACGGTGACGGCCGACGTCACGGTGCACCAGATACCGGTCCTGCTCGACGCCGCCGTGCGCGCATTCGACAACGGCCCGGCGGTCGGCCTCGGCGAGGTGGACGTTGATGATGAGGTGCCGGACTCCCGCACGCAGATCGGCCAGGATCCTGCAGCGGCCCTGAGCTGGTTGCTGGATCCCCTCGACGGGATGTGGTCACTGCTGGAGACCGGCTCACTCTTGGTGCTCAGCGTGGAGATCGACGTTGATGAGCTGTCATCGGCTCGGTACCGGTTGCGTTGGACGGTGACGATCCAACTGCGTGACGTCGCCACGTTCCGCCGGATCGCGCTGGATGCCTGTCCGGCCGAGGACACCGCGACGCGTAGCGAGATCGAGGCGAGTCTGGCCGCGGCGTGGCAGCAGGCCGCCCCGCCCTTCGCGCCACTACAACGTATTCCCGGGATCACCTGGTCGCCGATCGAGGCCATGGGTCGCCCATGTGCCCGCCCGCTGACATCCGATGCTGATTGAGCGGGATCCCGCGCGTGGTGTGGACGATTAGTCTGCTGGGAGGATGGCCAGGCGCTACCTCCTGACCTTGATACTGACCCGGGTCGGCGGCCAGTGCTGCAGCTACCGTGTCAGCGTCCACGACCCGCTGGCCAGCCGCTCTCGTGGCCGGTTCAGTACGTCGTCGCGCGCCGCCGGTTGGTCAACGGGTCTTTGCACCCACGGCGCTTGCAGATGACACGTTTGCGGTTCGTGGCAGTGCTTCCCTCGATCAAGGATCTGAACATCAAGTCGCACTTGGTGATGTGGCGATCACCCCGGAAGCGGCCTGACGGGCGATGCACAACCAGGCGGCTGTGAGGGTTGGTATCGCGCGTCCTATGCTCGCTCGGGTGACGCGTGCCCTGGGCTGGTTGGCTGATGAGTGTCCGAACCCGGCCTGGCGGACCAGGCGGACGCGGCGGCGGGCCTCGCGGTCTTCGCATTCGATGGCGAACAGCTCGACCAGGAAGCTCTTGTAGCTGGCCTGTTGGCGGGTCGCGGCGACGGCGACCTCACCGAACCGGTCTCGGATGCTGGGCAGCCGCAACAGCCGGCAGGCTTGCTCGATCGCGGCGTCAGCGGCCTGTTCGGTGATCTCATCGCGGCTGGCGGTGCGGGCGCGGGCGGTCATGACACCCTCCCAGGAGTGCGGGTGAGCAGCTGGTCGTAGGCGGCCACCGACGGCGCCGGGCGGGAGTCATCCGGCAGCTGCCGGGCAACACGCCGGGCCGGCAGGGTCACCAGCGCGGCGGCCGAGCGGCGCGGCGCCGCGGCCTCAACTTGCGTGGTGTGGTCTTCGCCGACGCGGATGGCGTGCTTGCGGGCCTCGATCGCCACCAGGTCCGGGCTGAGCGACCCGGCCCGCAGCGCGGCGTCGACGCCGGCCAGCACATGGGCACGCGCCACACGTCGGTGCAGCAGCAGCACCTCGATGAGCAGTCGGGTGCCGTCGCTGTCGCCGCAGCGGGCGCGGGCTGCCGACCAGAACGCCTCGTGCAGCGCCGTGAACGACCCGTCCCCCCGGGCCTGCGCGAGGGGTTTGGAGCCGGGCAGCGCCCCGGGTTTGCCAGCCAGGATCTCCAGATAATGATCCAGCACCAGGTGTTCGGCGCCGCGGGCGGTCAGACGTGGGTGGCACGCCACGGCGCGGGAACCGTCGAAGACCTCCACCTGGGAGGCGCCCAACCGTACCCGCACCCGCCGGCCGATCAACCGGGCCGGAACCGAGTAGTAGCACTGCCGCACCCCGACCCGGGAGTACCTGTCGACCTTGGGTGTGAGGGTCAACGCGCAGTCGAACGCCTCGGTGGGCAGCGGCGTCAACAACGGCGCCTCCACAGCGAAGTCCGCGCCGATCGACCGGGCCCGCCCATCCACATGCCGGGCATCCTCGGCCGCGTCTGCTTCTTCGAGGCGTTCGTTCAGCTCCGCGAGCGACGCCACCTCGGGCACCGGGACGAACCAGCGGCGGCGGAACCGGCCGACCTCGCCCTCCACGCCACCCTTCTCGTGCGCGCCCTCGATTCCGGGGGTGCAGTAGAACGCGTCGAAACCGTAGTGCGACCTGAAGGTGATCCACCGCTGCGACTCGGCCCGGTTACGGCCGAAACACACCCGGTGCACCGCCGGTTTGAGGTTATCGTACCGGATCTGTCCACAAGGGATCCCGCCCAGCGCCTCGAACGCCGCCACGTGGCCTTCGAAGAACGCCTCCTGCCCCTGGGACGGATAGACCCGGTGCACCGCCTTGCCCGAATGCGACAGGCGCAGCGTGAACAGGTGAGCCTTCACCGGGGCGCCGGCCAGCCGCACCCACACCTCGGCGAAGTCAACCTCCGCCTCACGGCCCGGCTCGTGCGAC
>JBOGDE010000265.1:0-8043 GCA_050701695.1 Micromonosporaceae bacterium | reverse complement strand
CGCACGCGCCGCGGCCGGCTTCGTCCGCGCCGGCCACCCGGCGGAAGCCACGCCGCCGCAGCGCCTGCTCCAGGGCGTACAGCCCCGCCTCGCGGCGCACCACCGTACGCGTCGGCGACAGCATTCAGGCCTCCCCGCCGGCGAGCAGCCCGCGCAGCAGCGCGGCAAGCCCCACCGGGTAGTACGTCTCGTCGGTCATCTCCAACTCTGGCACCGACCACCACCGGACCGCATCGACGGTACGCCGTTCCACCTCGTCCCAGCCGGCCCGGCTGACCTGCCATTCGGCGACCCGCAGCAGGAAGAAATCCTGCTCCTGGCGATACCACCGGCCGTCGAAAGGGAACTCCGCCACCTCATGCCAGACCGGCGCGCCGAGCGCGGACGGCGGTACCAGCAGGCCGGTCTCCTCATGGAGCTCCCTGGCCGCGCCCTGCACCGGGCTCTCCCCAGGGTCCAAGCCGCCACCGACGGTGAACCAGTACCGGACACCGGGCTGGGCCGGATCGGCGCCGCGCAGCAGCAGCACCCGTTCGGTCGCGTTGACCAGCAGCACCCTGGCACCGCGTCGCGCGAGGTGCGCCGTGGGATGAGGGGTGGACATCGCCCACCGCTACGACGAGTCGGGTACGGCCGCGAAGGTATCCGGCACCGACAGCCACTCCGCGCGGCCCACCGGCCAGAAGATCGCGAAGGCCCGCCCCACCACCTCGCCGCTAGGGATGGTGGCGACGCTCGGATCTCGGGTACGCAGGAACTGCTCGCGCGAATCCCCCGACTCGGAGCGATGGTCGCCCATCACCCACAACCTGCCCGCGGGGACCCGTACGTCGAACGGCTGGTTACTCGCCTGGTCAGCGATGCCGTCGCCGTTGGCGTAGATGTACGGCTCGTCGAGCGCCTGGCCGTTGACCATCAGCCGGTGCCGCGAGTCGCAGCACACGATGTGGTCGCCGCCGACCGCGATCACCCGCTTGATGAAGTCGGTCTCCTCGGGGTTGCCGCGCCACGACTGGGGCGCCTTGAACACCACCACCTCGCCGCGGGTGGGCTCCCGGAAGTCGTACACCATCTTGTTCACCAGCACCCGGTCGTTGATCTCCAGGGTGTGCTGCATCGACTGGGAAGGGATGTAGAAGGTCTGCAACACAAAGGCGCGGACCAGAATGGCCACGCCCACGGCTACGACTATGAGGATCGGAAGCTCTCGCCACAGCGGAGTCTTCCGCTTCGGTTCCACGTCGGTCACCCAGTGAGGGTACGTCGTCGCCGTACGCGCATTCGACGGCGCCGCGCCCATATGATCGGCAGCGGCACCAGCAATCCGCCGATCAACGGCAAAGCGCCCGTTTCGTGTCGGTACGGCTGCCCCGTCTCCGGCGCGGCGTACGGCTTCGGGACGTCCTTGAATGTTTCGGGCGCCTCCAGCGTGTCCCACCGCGCCGCCGGCCACACCACCAGGAAAGCGCGCCCGATGATGTTGTCGATCGGCACCGGGCCGGTGCAGCGGGAGTCCTGCGAGACCAGCCGGTGGTCCCCCATCACCCAGACCTGCCCCTTCGGGACGGTGAACGGGTCGAACTCCCGCGACCGGCACTCGGTGGTGCTCGCCGGCACGTCGTCGGGGGAGTTTTCGAAGATGTACGGCTCGTCGAGCGGGTGCCCGTTGACGGTCACCCGACCCTGGGCGTCGCAACAGGCGACGGTGTCGCCGGGCAGGCCGATCACCCGCTTGATGAAGTCCTTCTCGCCGGGCTGGCTCAACCCGACCAGGTCACCCAGACCACGCGTGATCCGGCTGCCCAGGTCGCTCGGCGGCGGTTTGTGCTCCGGAGCCCACCGCTCGGTGCCGCGGAACACGATGATCTCGCCGCGGGCGGGGTCGCGGACGTCGTACACCACCTTGTTGACGAGCACCTTGTCACCGATGTCGAGGGTGTGCTCCATCGATCCGGACGGGATGTAGAACGCCTGCAGCAGGAACGTACGGATCAGGACGGCGATCACGAACGCCGCCATCAGCAGCAGCGGTATCTCCTGCCACAGCGGCAGCTGCCGGCGCCGGCGGCTGGTGCGGTGTCGCGAGCGTCCCGGCCGGGGCCCGTCGTCGTCCGAGCCCACCGGGTGTGGCTCAGGTGGCTCACCGTCCCGCCCGTCGTCGCCGTACGCGGCAGCCGGTGCGTAGGCCCGATCCGGCGCGTAGGCCTGACCCGGCGCGTGGGCCTGACCCGGCGCGTGGGCCTGATCCGGATAGTCCACATGGGCTGGATGGTCCGGAGCGCCCGGATGATCGGGACCTGGATGCAGCGGGACCGCCTGAGGCGCGGCGAACACCACCGCCCCTTGTGGCGAGGAGAACGGCACGGCCCCGTGGGACACTGCCGCGCCGTTGGGTGGAAGCCTGCCGTTGGGCGCAACCGCGCCGTTGGGCGGCGGGGCGCTGCCGTTGCCGCCCGGCATATGCGCCGCGGCACCGTTGGCGCCAACCGGTGGCCCACCGCTGGGCGGGGTGACCTCCTCGGGCGCGGTCGCGACACCACTCTGGTACGGGACCTTGGCGACGCCCCGCGCGACCGGCGTCACCCTCCCGACGGCGGGACGTCGTGGCGGAACTGGACGGCCGGCAGCCTCGTCCCTACCGCGTTCGCGGTCAGAAGCCATGCCGTCCATACCGGAAGCGTAAAGCCGTCAGGCTCATCCCGGTAACTGGTCGCGCCCAACTAGACACCGTACGGGCGGCTCCGACCGGGTCAGCTGGCCGGCTTCTCCCGCTTTTCCTTGATCTTGGCGGCCTTGCCGCGCAGCTCGCGGAGGTAGTAGAGCTTGGCCCGGCGTACGTCACCGCGGGTCGCCACCTCGACCTTGTCGATGACGGGGCTGTGCACCGGGAACGTCCGCTCCACGCCAACCCCGAAGCTCATCTTGCGGATCGTGAAGGTCTCCCGGAGGCCGTCGCCCTGCCGGCGGATCACCACGCCCTGGAAGACCTGGATCCGGGACCGGTTGCCTTCCACCACCCGCACATACACCTTGAGCGTGTCCCCCGCCCGGAAGTCGGGCATGTCGGCCCGCTTCAACTGGGCGTCGAGCGCGTCCAGCGTGTTCATCGCGATGCTTCCTCATGCTCAAGGGCGCCCAGCGGCGCCGTCCGAATGCTTGCGGTCGTGGCCCAGCTGCGGTACTCCGCAGGGGACATGCGGAACCGGTTAGGTGTCCGCGGCAACCTCACTACTCTGCCACATCGGGTGGCGGTACCTGAAATCCACCCCCCAGAAGGGTTTCCCGGTCGGCCCCGTCGAACTGTTCGCCGGCCAGCCCCGCGACCAGATCGGGGCGCCGGTCGGCGGTACGTAGCAGACTCTGGTCACGCCGCCAGCGCGCGATCCTGCCGTGGTCGCCGGAGCGCAGCACCTCGGGCACCTCACGGCCCCGCCACACCGCAGGCTTGGTGTAGACCGGTGCCTCCAGCAGCCCCGCGGCGTGTGACTCCTCGGTCAGGGAATCGGCGTTGCCGAGTACGCCGGGCAGCAGGCGCACCACCGCCTCCAGGATCGCCAGCACCGCGACCTCGCCGCCGAACAGCACGTAGTCGCCGATCGAGACTTCCCGTACCGGCATCCGGGAGGCGGCCTCGTCGAGCACCCGCTGGTCGATCCCCTCGTACCGGCCACAGGCGAACAGCAGCCGCGGCACCGTCGCGAGCGCAGCCGCGGTCGTCTGGGTGAACGGCTCCCCCGCCGGCGTCGGCACCACCAGCAGCGGCGTCACCGACTCCTGCTCACCCGCGGCCGCCGCGGGAGCGGGTGGCACCAACTCGTCGAGCGCTTCGCCCCACGGCTCCGGGCGCATCACCATTCCCGGCCCGCCGCCGTACGGGGTGTCGTCGACGGTGCGGTGTACGTCATGGGTCCAGCGCCGCAGGTCATGCAGCCGTACGGACAGCAGCCCGGTCTGGCGCGCCCGCCCGATCAACGACAGGTCGAGCGGCGTGAAGTACTCGGGGAAGATCGTGACGATGTCGACCAGCATGGTGTCGCCGTCACAGCTCCAGCAGGCCGGCCGGCGGGGTCAGCACCACCCGGCGCGCGTCCAGGTCGACCTCGGGAACGATCGCCCGTACGAACGGGACCAGTGCCCGGCCGCCGTCCGAGCGGCGTACCACCAGGAGCTCATGGGCCGGCGCATGCTCCACCGCGATCACCTCACCGATCGGCGCTCCGTCGGTGTCGACCGCGGCGAGGCCGACCAGCTGGTGGTCGTGGAACTCGTCCGGGTCCTGGGGTTGCTCCAGCTCGCCGGAGTCGACCTGCAGCCGCACCCCGCGCAGCTCGTCGGCGGCTTCCCGGTCGAGCACGTTCTCGAACGTCACGATCAGCCGGCTGCGGCCGCCTGTGGTGTGCGGGCGTACGCCCTCGATGGTCAGCGGGCCGGCGTCGGCGGGATCGGTGAGCATCACCGATCCCACGGTGAAGCGGGCGCCCGGCTCGTCGGTACGGATGTCGACGAGCAGCTCGCCGCGTACTCCGTGCGGCCGGATCACGGCACCGACCACCAGCAGCAACGCCACTCGCCTCCAGGACACGGTGCCCCTGACGGCGACCCCGGGGGCCGCCGTCAGGGATCGCCCGTCAGTAGTTGTCGACGATCTCGACGCGTACGCCACGGCCTCCGACGGAGGAGATCACCTGCCGCAGCGCGCGGGCGGTACGTCCGCCCCGGCCGATCACCGTGCCCAGGTCTTCGGGGTGCACCCGCACCTCGAGCCGCTGGCCCTTGCGGGAGCTGACCAACCGGACCCGTACGTCGTCCGGATGGTCGACGATGCCGCGGACCAGGTGCTCCAGCGCGGGACGCACCACCTCAGGACTCCGCGCCGGCGTCCGCACCGGCCTGCCCCTCGGACGTGGCGTCGGCCTTGTCAGCCTTGGCGTCGGCCTTCGCGGCCTTCTCCGGCTTGGCGTCCGACTTCTCCGCCTTCGCGTCGGCCTTCTTCTCAGCCTTCGCGTCAGCCTTCTCGGCCTTGGCCTCTGGCTTGTCAGCCTTGGCCTCTGGCTTGTCCGCCTTGGCGTCGGCCTTCTCGGCCTTGGCCTCTGGCTTGTCAGCCTTGGCCTCTGGCTTGTCCGCCTTGGCGGCCTTCTTGGCCGGCTTCTTCTTCTCGGCCTTGGCGGCCTTGGTCTCCTCGGCGGCGGCGAGCGTCGCCTTCGCCTCGGCCTCGTAGAGCGCGTGCTTGTCCGCCTTCGGCGCGGCGGTCTTCATCGGCTCAGGGGCCGGCAGGCCCTTGAACTTCTGCCAGTCGCCGGTCAGCTCCAGCAGCCGCTGTACGGGCTGGCTGGGCTGCGCACCGACCGAGAGCCAGTGCTGCGCCCGCTCGGAGTTGATCTGGATGAACGACGGGTCCTGCTTCGGGTAGTAGAGGCCGATCTGCTCGATGGCGCGGCCGTCGCGCTTCTTCCGCGAGTCGGCGATCACGACACGGTACTGGGGATTGCGGATCTTGCCGGTCCGCATCAGCCGGATACGTACAGCCACAGTGCTCTTAGCTCCTGAAAGTCTCACGTGGGTGTGAGCCGTTGGCGGGCACGTGGGGAACGATGTCGCCTCTTGCTCGTCTGGACTGGCCACGCACCCGGGGTAGAGGGCGCCGGGCGCGCGCCGACCAGCCTGCCATTCTGCCAGACGCCGCCGGCCACCGCCGATCCACCCCAAGAGGTCACACCAAACCCGCCAGCCGGCCCAGGCGCGTCGGGCGGCTCAGTACGAGCGGGCGACGTACGCCACCAGGTCGGGCTCGTCCTCGGAGTCCGGCACGGAGCCGTCGCCGCGGACCAGGCACCGCACGCTGAGGCCCTGTGCGTTCAGCTCCGCCTCGCCGGCCTCGCCGACCAGCGACCAGGGCAGCCGAGCCCAGCCGGTGGCGGCCGCGTCGACGGCCTCCACCAGGGACGCCACCGTGACGGTGCGCTCCTCCCGGAACGCCAGCGCGGCGTCGTAGAGCGCCTGCTGGTCGGTGTCCAGAGCGGAGGTCACCGCCGAGACCACACCGTCGAGCGGGAGCGGGGTCTTGGAGCCGTCCACCCGGCGGGCCAGCACCGCGTTGCCGGCGGCCAGGTCGCGGGGACCCAGCTCGATCCGCACCGGGTAGCCCTTCAGCTCGGCGTCCACGGCGCGCCGCCCGAACGGGGTGTCGGTACGTTCGTCGAGCGAGACCCGTACCCCCGCGTCACGCAGCGCGGCGACCAGCTTGTGCGCCGCCTCGGAGACACCGTCGCCGGCCTTCACCACCGTGACCAGCGCCTGGATCGGGGCCAGCCGGGGCGGCACCCGCAGCCCGTTGTCGTCGCCGTGGCACATGATCAGGCCACCCACCATCCGGGTCGACGTACCCCAGGAGGTGGTCCAGGCCAGCTCCTGCCTGCCCTCCTTGGAGAGGTAGTCGATCTCGAAGGCGCGGGCGAAATTCTGTCCCAGCTCGTGCGAGGTGCCCATCTGCAGCGCCTTGCCGTCGCGCATCATCGCTTCCAGGGTGTACGTGCTGGTCGCGCCGGCGAACCGCTCCCGCTTCGTCTTGCGCCCCACCACCACGGGGATGGCGAGCACGTTGACCATCAGGTCCTCGTACGCCTCGTGCAGGATCCTGCGGGCGTACGCCGCGGCGTCGGCCTCGGTCGCGTGCGCGGTGTGACCCTCCTGCCAGAGGAACTCGCTGGTACGCAGGAAGATCCGGGGGCGCAGCTCCCAGCGCACCACGTTGGCCCACTGGTTGAGCAGCAGCGGCAGGTCGCGGTAGCTCTGCACCCACTTGGCCATGAACTCGCCGATCACGGTCTCCGAGGTGGGGCGTACCACCACCGGCTCGTCGAGCTGCTTGCCGCCGCCGTGGGTGACGACCGCTAGCTCGGGCGAGAAGCCCTCGACGTGTTCGGCCTCGCGCCGCAGGTAGGACTCCGGGATGAACAGTGGGAAGTACGCGTTCTGCGCCCCCGCGGCCTTGATCCGGTCGTCCATCTCGGACTGCATCCGCTCCCAGATCGCCCATGCGGTCGGGCGGATCACCATGGTGCCGCGGACCGGGCCGTTGTCGGCCAGCTCAGCCTTGGCCACCACGTCCTGGTACCAGCGGGGGAAATCTTCTGCCTGCGGGGTCAGCACTCGCGCCATGACGCCACATCCTATGCGCGGCACTCAGGCGCGGTCGCGGGCATTGCCCCGGCGCGCCGCGACCGACCGCGAGCCCCCGCCGCCACGCCCAGGCGCGAGCCCCACGCCGCCACGCCCGGGCGCGAGCCCCGGGACGGCGCCGGCTCACGCTTTGGCTACGGGAGCGCCGGCGCTGGAGCGGGTCCATGCGGCGACCATCTCCACGTTGAGCGGCGAGGAGGTGTCGACCCGGTACACCGGCCCCAACGCGAGCGGCTCGGCGACGGTCTTGAGGAACTCCCAGTCCTCTTCGTCGACCGGGTTGTCGCCGTGCATCGGGTGCCGGTGCGGAGCGTCGGCCTCGTACCGCTGCCGGGCCAGGTCCACCGGTACGTCGCACCAGATCTCCAGCGGGCGCTTCACCCCGGCGCGGTGCAGCCCGGCGATCACCACCGGCCGCAGGTGCGCCAGCCACGGGCTCTCCAGCACGGCACCGCGCGGCGCGTCGGCGAGCAGGGTCCATAGCGTCTCGCCGGCGGCGGCGCCGAGCGAGTGGCTCCACTCCCGACCGTCCCGGCCGAACGGCACGATGGTGCCGAGTACGTCGGCGTAGGTCTCCTTGATGGCGTCCCGGCTGAACAGCGGGAGCCCGAGACTGGCCGACAGGGTACGGGCGAGTGTGGTCTTTCCGGAGCCAGGAAGCCCGTTGACCAGCACGATAATTCGGGTCACACCTGAGAATTACCACACCAGGGCCACCCCTGTGTGATCGTTACGTCGACTCAGCGCTACATCACTTGATCATGCGCGCGACCCGCGCGCCCGATCACCCGCCCGGGGCCGCCCGACCCACACGCGCCCGATCACCCGCCCGGGGCCGCCCGACCCACACGCGCCCGATCACCC
>JBOGDE010000264.1:0-8058 GCA_050701695.1 Micromonosporaceae bacterium | reverse complement strand
GAGCTGGACGCGGTGGTCAAGGCCGCCGCCGCCGGCGCCGCCGACGCGCTGGCGCGTACCCCGGAGCAGCTGCCGGTGCTGGCACAGGCGGGAGTGGTCGACGCCGGCGGGTACGGCCTGGTGGTGTTCCTGCAGGCGCTGGTCGAGGTGGTCACCGGCGACCGCCCGGCGACCCACCCGCTCGCCGTGGTGGCGCGTGACCCACGGCTGCTGGTGGTCGAGCGCGACGGCGGCTCCACCGAGTACGGCTACGAGGTGCAGTACCTGCTCGACGCCGACGACACCGCTGTGGCCCGGCTCAAACAGGTGCTCAGCGGCTTCGGTGACTCCCTTGTGGTGGTGAGCACCGGGGGTGCTGAGCCGACGTACAACGTGCACGTACACGTCAACGACGTGGGCGCCGCGATCGAGGCCGGGGTGCAGGCCGGGCGGCCGCACCGGATCTCGGTGAGCCGGTTCGCCGACGCGGCCGCCAGCCTGACCGTCGACGAACTGCCGCGCCCGGCGATGGACCGGCGCGCCGTGGTGGCGGTCTGCAGTGGCGAGGGGCTGGGCACGCTGTTCCGCAACGAGGGGGCGGTGCTGGTTCACGGCGGCCCCACCCACAACCCGTCCACCGCGGAGCTGCTGGCGGCGGTACGCCGGACCGGCGCCGGGCACGTGGTGGTGCTGCCCAACGACGACAACGTACGGTCCGTCGCCGACGCCGCCGCCCGGATCGCCCACGACGAGGGGCTGACCGTACGGGTGGTGCACACCCACTCGCCGGTGCAGGGGCTGGCCGCGCTGGCGGTACGCGACGCCGGCCGCGAGTTCGACGACGACGTGATCGCGATGGCCGAGGCGGCGGCCGCCTGCCGGTACGGCGAGCTGACCGTGGCGACCCGGGAGGCGCTGACGATGGCGGGCCGCTGCCAGGCCGGTGACGTACTGGGGTTGATCGAGGGGGACGTGGTGCTGATCGGCGCGGAGCTGGCCGAGGGTGCCCGTGAGCTGCTGGACCGGATGCTCTCCGGCGGCGGTGAGCTGGTCACCCTGGTCACGGGTGCCGACGCGCCGGACGGACTCGCCGACGCGCTCGCCGTACACCTGCATGAGCGGTGGCCCTTCGTGGAGCCCCAGGTGTACGCCGGCGACCAGCCGCACTACCCGCTACTGCTCGGGGTGGAGTGATGGCCACCCCGCGGACCCCACTGAAGACGGTGCTCGGCGCCACCACGGCCTCCGCGCTGGCCAAGGGGCTGGAGCTGGCCACCGTCGGCGACCTGCTCTACCACTTTCCCCGGCGGTACGCCGAGCGCGGCCAGCACACCGACATCGCCGCGCTGCGGGTGGGCGACCAGGTGACCGTGATGGCGCAGGTGCAGCGGGTCAACGTACGCCCGATGCGGCAGCGCCGGGGCAAACTGCTGGAGGTGACGGTCGGCGACGGCCGCCGTACCCTCGCGTTGACGTTCTTCAACCAGCACTGGCGGGAACGTGAGCTCACACCCGGCAGCTGGGGGCTGTTCGCGGGGAAGGTGACCGAGTTCCGCGGCAAGCGGCAGCTCAACCAGCCCGACTACCGGCTCTTCGGCGAGCCCGGGGCCGAGGTGGAGGCGGAGCTGGAGGAGTTCGCCGGGGCGCTGATCCCGGTCTACCCGTCCGCCGCGGGCCTGCCCACCTGGACCATCGCCCGCTGTGTACGGGTGGCGCTGGACGTGCTGGAGGAGGTGCCGGATCCGCTCGACGGGCTCCCCAGCGGCTCGAAGCTGGTGGATCTGACCACCGCGCTGCACGAGATCCACCGGCCGTCCAGTCACGAAGGGCTGGCGGCGGCGCGGAAACGGCTCAAGTGGGACGAGGCGTTCGCGCTGCAGGTCACGCTGGTGCAGCGCAAGCTGGCCGCGGCGGCGTACCCGACCACGCCCAGGCCGGAGCGCTCCGACGGCATCAAGGCCGCCTTCGACGCCGAGCTGCCGTACACCCTGACCGAGGGGCAGCGGGTGGTCGGGGAGCAGCTCGCCGCCGATCTCGCGCAACCCCATCCGATGCACCGCCTGCTGCAGGGCGAGGTCGGGTCGGGCAAGACGATAGTCGCGCTCCTAGCGATGTTGCAGGTGGTCGACGCGGGGGCGCAGGCGGCGCTGCTGGCGCCCACCGAGGTGCTCGCCACCCAGCACTACCGCAACCTGGTGGCGCTGCTCGGCCCGCTCGGCCAGGCCGGCCAACTGGGCGCCGCGGACCAGGCGACCGGCGTCGCGCTGCTCACCGGCTCGGCCTCCGCGGCGGCCCGCCGCCAGACCCTCGCCGACATCGCCGACGGCACCGCCGGCCTGGTCGTCGGCACCCACGCCCTGCTGTACGAGGGTGTCGACTTCAAGGACCTCGGCCTGGTGGTGGTCGACGAGCAGCACCGGTTCGGCGTCGAGCAGCGCGACGCGTTGCGCGCCAAGGCCGGGCAGCCGCCACACGTGCTGGTGATGACCGCCACCCCGATCCCGCGCACCGTCGCGATGACGGTGTACGGCGACCTGGAGACCTCCTCGCTCACCGAGCTGCCGGCGGGGCGCTCGCCGATCGGCACGCATGTCGTACCGGCCGCCGACAAGCCCCACTTCCTGGACCGGGCGTGGAAGCGGGTGACCGAAGAGATCGGAAAAGGCCACCAGGTGTACGTGGTCTGCCCCCGGATCGGGGAGGCGTCCTCCGACGACGACGCGGCTTCCGACTCCGGTGCTCCGAGCGACTCCGACGCTTCAGGCTCCGACGCGCCGGGCTCCGGTGCGCTGGGCGAGGAGCGGCGGCCGCCGCTGGCGGTGCTGGACGTGGCGCCGATGCTCGTTGAGGGACCGCTGTCCGGCGTCAGCGTCGGGGTGCTGCACGGGCGGCTGCCGGCGGACGAGAAGGACGCGGTGATGCGCGATTTCGCCGCCGGGCGGCTCGACGTGCTGGTCGCCACCACGGTGATCGAAGTCGGGGTGGACGTACCGAACGCCACCATGATGGTGATCATGGACGCCGACCGGTTCGGGGTCTCCCAGCTGCACCAGCTGCGGGGCCGGGTGGGCCGGGGCAGCGCCCCGGGGCTGTGCCTGCTGGTCACCGAGTCCGAGCCGGGCACCCCGGCCCGGGAGCGGCTCGACGCGGTGGCGTCCACCCTGGACGGTTTCCGGCTCGCCGAGCTGGACCTCGAACAGCGCCGCGAGGGCGACGTACTCGGCGCGGTGCAGTCCGGCCGGCGATCCACGGTGAAGCTGCTGTCGCTGTTGCGGGACGCCGACCTGATCCGTCAGGCTCGCAGTGAGGCGATCGACGTGGTCGCCGACGATCCCGAGCTGTCCGCCCATCCCGCGCTCGCCGAGGCCGTGGCCGCGCTGGTGGCGGACGACAAGGCCGAATACCTGGAGAAGGGTTGAGTCGGATAGTTGCCGGCACCCTGGGCGGGCGGCGGGTCACGATGCCGCCGGGCCGTACCACCCGGCCCACCTCTGACCGGGTACGGGAGGCCCTATTCAGCTCGCTCGCCACCCTGGTCGAGCTGGACGGCTGCCGGTTCGCCGACCTGTACGCGGGCTCCGGCGCGGTCGGGATCGAGGCGCTCTCCCGGGGCGCGGCGCACGCGCTGTTCGTGGAGCAGGATCCGCGTACCGCCCGGGTGGTGAAGGCCAACCTGGCCTCGCTCGCGCTGGCCGAGCGCGCCACGGTGACGGTGGGCTCTGTGGCCCGCGCGGTGGCCGCGCCGCCCGAAACACCGTACGACGTGGTCTTCGCCGACCCCCCGTACGAGCTGCCCGACGCCGAGCTGTCCGTGGTGTTGGACCACCTGGTCGCGGGCGGCTGGCTGACGCCGGATTCCGTGGTGGTGGCCGAGCGCGGCACCCGCTCGGGACCCCCCGGATGGGTGCCGGGTCTCACTGGTGAGCGGAGTCGCCGGTACGGGGAGACCACGCTTTGGTACGGTCGCCCATCGTGAAGCGCGCCGTCTGCCCCGGTTCGTTCGACCCGGTCACGAACGGGCATCTGGACATCATCGGCCGGGCCGCCCGGCTGTACGACGAGCTGTATGTCTCCGTGCTGGTCAACCAGTCCAAAGCGGGGCTGTTCACCATCGAGGAGCGGATGGAGATGCTCCGCGAGGTGACCGCCGACCACCCCAACGTACGGATCGACTCGTTCCAGGGTCTGCTGGTCGACTACTGTCGTGCCCACCAGATCTCGGTGGTGGTCAAGGGGCTGCGCGCGGTCAGCGACTTTGACTACGAGCTGCAGATGGCCCAGATGAACTACGGGCTCGCCGGTGTCGAGACCCTCTTCATGACGACGAATCCGCTCTACTCTTTCCTTTCGTCGAGTCTGGTCAAGGAGGTCGCCCGGTGGGGCGGCGATGTCTCCGGCCACGTACCGAAGATCGTGGGTCGCGCGCTGGCCGAGCGGCTCCCCCGGCAGAACAAGGAGTGACCACGGTGGATCTGCTCGATCACATCGACGAGGTCATCGCGCATATCGAGGCGGCCCGGCAGGTGCCGATGTCGCGCAGCAACTGCATGGTGGACCGCGCGGAGATGGTCACCATGCTGGAGGGGCTGCGCAGCAACCTGCCGGTGGAGGTACGCCGCGCCGAGGCGCTGCTGGAGGAGCGCGACAAGATCCTGGAGGCGGGGCAGCGCGAGGCCGAGCGGATCATCGCCGAGGGGGAGGCCGAGCACGCTCGGCTGGTCTCGGCCAACGAGATCACCGTCTCCGCCGAGCACGAGGCTGCCCGGATCGTGGGGGAGGCCCGCGACGAGGCGCAGCGGCTGCGGGACGAGGTCGACGACTACGTCGACACCACCCTGGCCAATTTCGAGCAGTTCCTGCACCGGTCGCTGAGCTCGATCGAGCGGGGCCGCGACAAGATGCACGCCCTGCGTGAGATCGGCTCCTTCTCGTCGGAGATCCCGCCGGCACCGGAGAAGCCGCTGCCGCACTGAGGGCGCCGTACCGGGGGCCCTCCGGTTCGACGCTGGCCGGTCGTGTCGGGTAACCTGCTACGGCGGCCTGTCCTGGCCGAGATCCGATGATGCCCACGTACGGAAGCGATGTCACCTCAGCACGCCCCACGTTCGCCGCTCGCCCTCGACACCCGGGAGCTCCCGCGGCGGCCAGGGTCGATGCGGGTGGTCGAGCGCACCGTACCGGCACCGAAGGACCTTGGTCTTGAGCTGATCGGAGTGCCGGAAGGCGCTGACATCTCGCTGCAGCTGCGCATGGAGTCCGTGACCGAGGGCATCCTCGTCACCGGTACGGCGTCCATGCCGGTCGACGGTGAGTGTGGGCGCTGCCTGCGTCCGATCGAGGACACGTTGGACGTGGCGATCCAGGAGCTGTACGCGTATCCGCACAGCACCACGGAGGCCACCACCGACGAGGAAGAGGTCCAGCGGTTGCAGGACGACTACGCCGACCTGGAACCACCCTTGCGGGACGCGGTGGTGTTCGCACTGCCGACCCATCCGCTGTGTCGCGAGGACTGCCCGGGGCTGTGCGTCGAATGTGGCGTGCACTGGGACGATCTGCCGGCTGACCACAGCCACCAGCAGCTCGACCCGCGCTGGGTGGCCCTAGGTAATCTGTTGTCGGACGATTCGGCAGCGCCGAAGGAAAACCCCAAGGAGTGACTCGACGTGGCCGTTCCGAAGCGCCGTATGTCGCGCAGCAACACCCGGTCCCGGCGCTCGCAGTGGAAGGCGCGCGCGGTCGCCACCGTGGCCTGCCCGCAGTGCAAGTCGCCCAAGCTGCCCCACGCCGCGTGCGGTGTGTGCGGCACCTATAACGGCCGCCAGGTCGTAGAGGTCTAGGCCGGCCCATTCGGTGAGTGAGTTTCGGGCAGCGGTGACGACGCCGGGATCGCTGGAAGAGGCGTTCGGCGTCGCGCTGTCGCCGCAGATGCTCACCCGCGCGCTCACCCACCGCTCGTACGCGTACGAGAACGGTGGGCTGCCCACCAACGAGCGGCTGGAGTTCCTCGGCGACGCGGTGCTCAGCGTGGTGATCACCACCGCGCTGTACCACGAGCACCCCGACCTGCCGGAAGGGCAGTTGGCGAAGCTGCGCGCCAGCGTGGTCAACATGCGCGCCCTCGCCGACGTCGCGCGTGGCCTGGGCAGCTCCGGGCTCGGTCCGCATCTGCTGCTCGGCAAGGGCGAGGAGACCACCGGCGGCCGGGACAAGGCGAGCATCCTCGCCGACACGCTGGAGGCTCTGCTCGGCGCGATCTACCTCGAGCACGGGCTCCCGATCGTCGGCACGGTGATCCACAAGCTGTTCGACCCGCTGATGGCCGACGCCGCGGGGCGTGGCGCCGGGCTGGACTGGAAGACCTCACTGCAGGAGCTGACCGCCAACCACGGTCTCGGGGTGCCCGAGTACCGCATCGAGGAGGCGGGCCCCGACCACGCGAAGACGTTCACCGCCCGCGCGGTGGTCTCCGGCGAGCGGTTCGGCGCGGGCGCCGGCCGCAGCAAGAAGGAGGCCGAGCAGCGCGCCGCCGAGCTGGCATGGCGGCTGTTGACCGGCCGGGCCACCGCCGCCGCCGGGGTTGCCGCCCCCGGCCGGGTCGGTGAAGCCGCGCGGATCGACGAAGCCGCGCAGGCCCTGGATGCGGCGGCGCCGTCCGATGACCGCGTTGAGCCCACTCCGCACTGACCCCGAGCCAGCGGTCCCGGGCCCCGCCGACCAGGCCGGGCAGCGCCGCCGCTGGTGGCGCCTGGCGGTCGGGGTGCCGCTCGGGCTCTACCTGCTCACCCGGCTGACCCAGCTGGTGCTGGTGGCCGCGATGGCAACGGACACCGAGCGGACGCTGGTCGGGCGGCTGATGATCTGGGACGCCGGCTGGTTCGTACGGATCGCGGTCGAGGGCTACGAGTCGGGTTACAGCTACGACGACTCCGGCCAGCTCACCGGCAACGGTCTGGCGTTCTTCCCGCTCTACCCACTGCTGATCCGGGTGCTGGCGTGGCTGCCCGGGGTGTCGCCGACGGCCGCCGCGCTCACCATCTCGTGGGTAGCCGGCGCGGCGGCGGCGGTGATGCTCTCCCAGCTCGGCACCCGGCTCTACTCACCGCGTACCGGGTACGCGCTCGCGGTGCTGTTCGGGGCACAGCCGATGTCGGTGGTGCTCTCGATGGGCTATACCGAGGCGCTGTTCGCCGCTCTCGCGGTGGGTGCCTTGCTGGCGTTGCACCACCAGGCGTGGCTGCTCGCCGGCGCCTGCACCATGCTGGCCGGCTTCACCCGGCCCACCGGGTTGGCGCTGGCCGCGGCGCTGCTGGCCGCGGCGATCTGGTTCCTGGGGCGGGACCGGGGCGAGTACCCGAGCTGGCGGGTGGCGGTGGGCGCGGCGGTGGGGCTGGTCGCCGTACCGGCGTACCTGCTCTGGGTGGGCTGGCGGGTCGGCGACCTGGACGCCTGGTTCCGGATCCAGCAGGTGGGTTGGGGGACCGGCTGGGACTTCGGGGCGAGTACGTGGGCGTTCCTGCGCGACGCGTTCGGCGGCGGCGAGGACTGGGTGCACGTCAGCACCGCGATGATCATCGTCGGTGCCGGGTTGGCGGTGCTGGTCGCGCTGACCGAGCGGGTATGGCCGCCGCTCGCGCTGTACGGGCTGCTGGCGTTCGCGATGGCGGTCGGTTCGGCGGGTTACTACCACTCCCGGCCCCGGATGCTGGTGCCGGAGCTGCTGCTGCTGTTCCCGCTCGCGATCGTGCTCGGCCGGTGCCGCCGCTCGACCGCGGTGCTGGTGCTCGCCGGTGCAACTCTGCTCGGCTGTTGGTACGGCGCGTACATGATCACTGTCTGGCCGTACACCATTTAGTGGCGACGCTGGGTGACCGACCCGGCCGAGATTGTGAAGCGGGCGGTTGGTCTGGTTCGGTCTATTTCATGTGCATGGCACTTGCCCATTTCACATCCCTGTCCCGCGTCAAGTAGTTGGCAGGATTTCGGTGGCTTGAAATGTCGGGGTGGTGGGGTCGGCCAGGCCCAGGTGCACCTCCTGTGGCCGGTTCCAGGCGATGGCCTCGTGCGGCCTGACGGTGT
>JBOGDE010000263.1:0-8091 GCA_050701695.1 Micromonosporaceae bacterium | reverse complement strand
GGGGCCGGCCGGGAGGGGACCGGCCGGCCCACGGGTCATGCGGTCAGTTGCCGTCCTTCCACTGGGCGATCAGGGTGTCGTAGTCGACGGTCTCGGGCTTGCCGCGCTCGTCGGCGAGCTTCGGGACCGGGGCGCCGGGCTGGTCGAGCCAGTACTGGGCGTCGCGCTCCGGGTTGAGCTTCGGGGCGCAGTCGCCGCCGTACTTGCGGCGTTCCAGCCGGGACAGCACCTCGTCCTGTTCCTTGGCGAGGTTGTCCATCGACTGCTGCGGCGTGGTTTCACCGGTGACGGCGGTGGCGACGTTCTGCCACCACAGCTGGGCCAGCTTCGGGTAGTCCGGCACGTTGGTCCCGGTCGGGGTCCACTGCACCCGGGCGGGTGAGCGGTAGAACTCGATCAGTCCGCCGTACCTGGCGGCGTTCTTGGTGAAGTAGTCGCTGCGGATGTCCGAGTCCCGGATGAAGGTGAGGCCGGTGATCGACTTCTTCAGCGACAGCGTCTTCGAGGTGACGAACTGGGCGTACAGCCAGGCGGCGGCGCGGCGTTCCTTCGGGGTGTTGCGGAGCAGGGTCCAGGAGCCGGCGTCCTGGTAGCCGAGCTTGTTGCCGTCCTTCCAGTACGCGCCGTGCGGGCTGGGCGCCATCCGCCACTTCGGGGTGCCGTCGGCGTTCACCACCGGCAGCCCTTCCTTGGTCATGTCGGCGGTGAACGCGGTGTACCAGAAGATCTGCTGGGCCACAGAACCATTCGCCGGTACGGGGCCGGCCTCGCTGAAGTTCATCCCGGCGGCCTGCTTCGGGGCGTACTTCTTCAGCCAGTCCACGTACTTGGTGAGGGCGTACACCGAGGCGGGGCCGTTGGTGTCGCCGCCGCGGGTGACCGAGGAGCCGGCGGGGCGGCAGCCCTCGACCCGGATCCCCCAGTCGTCGACCGGGAGCCCGTTCGGGATGCCGGCGTCGCCGTTGCCGGCCATCGACAGCCAGGAGTCGGTGAACCGCCACCCCAGCGACGGGTCCTTGCGGCCGTAGTCCATGTGGCCGTAGACCTTCTTGCCGGCCATGGTGCCGTTGCCGTTGACCTTGTTGCTGAAGAAGTCGGCGATGTCCTCGTACGCGGCCCAGTTGACCGGTACGCCGAGGTCGTAGCCGTACTGCTGCTTGAACTGCGCCTTGATCTTCGGGTCGGTGAACCAGTCGTACCGGAACCAGTAGAGGTTGGCGAACTGCTGATCCGGAAGCTGGTAGAGCTTCTTGTCCGGCCCGGTCGTGAAGTCCTTGCCGATGAAGTCGTCGATGTCGAGTGTCGGCGAGGTGACGCCCTTGCCCTCGTCCTTCATGTAGTCCGACAACGGGAAGACGTACTTGCCCCGGGAGTGGGTGCCGATCAGGTCGGAGTCGTTGACGTACGCGTCATAGATGTTCTGGTTGCCCTGGATCTGGGTCTGGAGTTTCTCGATGACGTCACCCTCCTGGATCAGGTCGTGCTTGACCTTGATCCCGGTGATCTCGGCGAACGCCTTGGCCAGGGTCTTCGACTCGTACTCGTGGGTGGTGATGGTCTCGGAGACCACGTTGATCTCCATCCCCCGGTACGGCTCCGCCGCCTTCATGAACCATTCCATCTCGGCGAGCTGCTCGTCCTGCGAGATGGTGCTCGGGGTGAATTCGTTGGTGACCCACTTGTTGGCGGCCTTCCGGCCGTCCTCTTCCTTGAAGTCGCTGCCGGGCCCCGTACACCCGGAAAGCACCAGGCTGACCACGGCCACGCCGACGGTTGCCCAGCGACCGTGTCTGGATCTACCTCGCATGAATGACTCCTCTCGGCGTGATCACTTATCCCCAGATACCGATCGCCAGTGCCACCAGCAGCGCGACCAGCAGTGCCAGCCACATCGACAGGTCGGTGACGGCGATCCACAGCACCAGCACCACCGCGGCACTGATCAGTCCGATGTAGAGCCGGTCGCCGCGGTCGGTCTCGATCCGCAGGAAACCGCGCCGGGCCACCGGCGGCGACAGCCGGCCCCACACCGTCATCCCGGCCAGCAGCGTGGCCAGGCCGGCGAACACCAGCGCGGTCGGCAGCGTCCACACCATCCAGCCGAGCATCGTCAGACCCTCCCCAGCGCGAAGCCCTTGGCGATGTAGTTGCGGACGAACCAGATCACGATCGCCCCGGGCACGATGGTCAGTACGCCGGCCGCGGCGAGCAGCCCCCAGTCGATCCCGGTGGCGCTCACGGTGCGGGTCATGGTGGCGGCGATCGGCTTGGCGTCGACCGAGGTGATGGTGCGCGCGATCAGCAGCTCCACCCAGCTGAACATGAAGCAGAAGAACGCGGTGACGCCGAGCGCGGAGCGGATCATCGGCAGGAATATCCGTACGAAGAAGCGCGGCAGCGAATACCCGTCGATCGCGGCGGTCTCGTCGATCTCGCGCGGGATCCCGGACATGAAGCCTTCCAGGATCCACACCGCGAGCGGCACGTTGAACAGCATGTGTGCGATCGCGACCCCGAGGTGCGTGTCGAACAGCCCGACGCTCTGGTAGATCTGGAAGAACGGCAGCAGGAACACCGCCGGCGGCGCCATCCGGTTGGTCAGCAACCAGAAGAACAGGTGCTTGTCCCCGGCGAACCGGAACCGGGAGAACGCGTACGCCGCCGGGATCGCCACGATCAGCGACATCACCGCGTTCAGCGAGGTGTAGATGATCGAGTTGAGGTAGCTGGAATACCACTCCGACTGACTGAAGAACGTGGCGTAGTTGTCGAACGTGACCCGCTCCGGGATCAGCGAGAAGCCGCCCAGGATGTCGGCGTTCGGCCGGATCGACATCCCGAACATCCACAGGATCGGCAGCATCAGGGTGGCGGCGTACAGCCAGAACACGGCCCGCGCCCAGGGCAGCCGGCGATCGGATTTCACCGCTGTCACCTCCTGGTCCTGGTGAGAACGGTGAAGAACACGAAGCAGACGACCTGGACGACCAGGAAGTAGATCAGCGAGAACGCGCCGGCCTTGCCCAGGTCGAACTGCCCCACCGCGATCTTCGACAGCAGGATGCTGAGGAACGACGTGGCGTTGCCGGGGCCGCCCCCGGTCACCACGAACGGCTCGGTGTAGATCATGAAGCTGTCCATGAACCGCAGCAGGATCGCGATGGTGAGCACCCCGCGCAGCCGGGGCAGCTGGATGTGGCGGAACACCGCCCAGCCGGACGCGCCGTCGATCTGCGCCGCCTGGAAGTACGGCTCCGGGATGGACCGCAGCCCGGCGTACGCCAGCAGCGCCACCAGCGGCGTCCAGTGCCAGACGTCCATCATCAGTACGGTCAGCCACGCGTCGGTGGAGTCCAGTGTGTAGTTGAACTCCAGGCCGAGCACGTTGTTGAGCACCCAGCCGCCGAGCCCGATGTCGGATCGGGCGAAGATCTGCCAGATGGTGCCGACCACGTTCCACGGGATCAGCAGCGGCAGCGCCACCACCACCAGCGCCGCCGACGTCGACCAGCCCCGCCGCGGCATCGCGACCGCGATCGCCACCCCGAGCGGGATCTCGATCAGCAGCACCTGCAGCGAGAACATCACGGTACGGCCGAACGCGCCCCGGACCTGGCCGTCGCGGGTCACGTCGCGGAACCACTCCAGCCCCACGAAGATCCGGTCGTACTGGGTGAACACGTCCTGTACCGAGTAGTTGACCACCGTCATCAGCGGGATCACGGCGGTGAACGCCACCGAGACCACCACCGGCAGCACCAGCAGCCAGGCCCGGTTGTCCTTGCGCCGGGTCTCCACCGCGGCGTCGGTCTCCGGCGGCCTGGCCTCGGCGGGGGCGGCCTCGGTGACCTCGCCGGCGACGGTCGCACCCGCGACGGTGGCGGTGGCCGTGGAGCCGTCGTCACTCACGCGCACACCTCGCTTCGCTCGGCGGCGCGCTCGCGCGCACTGCTGAGCCGACTGGTTCGCTCGCTCCGCTCGCTCACGGGACGTCACCCCCTTCCAGCGCCGTGACCGATCCACACCGGACCTGGTCGCGGTACAGGAACACCCGGTCGGCGACGAAGTCGACGTGTACCGACTCGCCCGCGGCGTGGGAGGCGTCGGCGGCCACCTTCGCGACCAGCCGGTGCCCTGCCAACTCGGCGTTGACCAGCTGGTACGCCCCCATCCGGTCCACCCCGGTGACCTGCGCCGGCAGCCCAGGCCCGGCGCCGATCCGCACGAACTCCGGGCGTACGCCGAGCCGCACCGGGCCGGGCGGGAGGTCCCCGACCGCGCGCCCCACGGAAGCCTCACCGATCCGGACCACGCCGCCGGCCAGCTCGCCGGGGATCACGTTCATGCCGGGCGAGCCGATGAAGTGGCCGACGAACTCGTGTGCCGGCGACAGGAACAGCTCCTCGGGCGTACCGGACTGCACCACGGCACCGTCGGAGAGCACCACCACCTCGTCGGCGAAGGTGAGCGCCTCGGTCTGGTCGTGGGTGACGTAGATCAGGGTGTGCCCGGTGTCGCGGTGGATCTCCTTCAACGTGCCGCGCAGCGTCCACTTCAGTGCCGGGTCGATCACGGTCAGCGGCTCGTCGAGCAGCACCGCCGCCACGTCCGGGCGTACCAGCCCCCGCCCCAGGCTGACGATCTGCTGCAGCCCGGGGTCGAGGCGGCGGGAGCGCCGGTCGAGGTGCGGCTCCAGCCCGAGCAGATTCGCGACGGTACGTACCCGGCGGTCGATGTCGGGGCGTGGCAGCCGGCGGTTGCGCAGCGGGAACGCGAGGTTGTCGTACACCGACATGCCTTCGTAGAGCACGGGAAACTGGAAGACCTGTGCGATGTTGCGGCGCGCCACCGGGAGCGCGGTCACGTCGCGGTCGCCGAACCAGATCCGGCCCTCGGTCGGGGTGAGCAGCCCGGAGATGATGTTCAGCAGGGTGGTCTTGCCGCAGCCGCTGGGGCCGAGCAGCGCGTACGCCTTGCCGGACTCCCAGGTCCAGTCCATGGGGCGCAGCGCCCAGCTCTCGCCGCCGTCGTAGCTGTGGCCCACTCCCTCCAGCCGGATCTCAACCACGCAGATCCACCTCCGTCGCGGACTCGGCGAGCAGCCGCCCGCCCTCGTCGAAGACGAACACGTGCCGCGGATCCACATAGGCGGTCGCCGGCTCGCCGGGGGTGTACGTCCGGGTGCCGGCCAGCTCGGCGACCAGGTGCCGGTCACCCGCGAGTAGCAGGTGCAGGAACGTGGCGCTGCCGGTGACCTCGGCGACCCGTACCTCCGCGGGGAACTCCAGATCCACCGCGCTGGTACGGGCGATCCGCACCTGGTGTGGGCGTACCCCGAGGGTGACCTGCCGCCCGGAGGCGTGCGCGCCCGGCGCCGGCAACGCGGCGCCGAGGCATTCGATCCGGCCGTCCCGCACCACGCCCGGCAGCAGGTTCAGCGGCGGGTCACTGAGCGTGGCCGCCACCGCCAATGTCGGGGGCTGGTGGTACATCTCCACCACGTCGCCCACGTGCCGTATCCCGCCCTCGCCCAGCACCACGGTCGGCGCCGCGAAGGTCAGCGCCTCAGCCGGGTCGGCGGTGGAGAACAGCACCACGCCCGGCGAGTCGCGGAACATTCCCTTGAGGTCGGTACGCAGCTGCTCGCGCAGCTTGTAGTCGAGGTTCGCGAGGGGCTCGTCCAGCAGCAGTACGTCGACCGGCCGCGCCAGCGCCCGTGCGATCGCGGTGCGCTGCTGCTGCCCGCCGGACAGCTCGGCCGGCTTGCGCCGCAGCAGCTCCGCGATGCCCATCAGCTCGGCGACCTCGCGTACCCGGTGGTCGATCCTGGATTTCGGGAAGTCGCGGGCCAGTCGCAGCGGGGAGGCGATGTTCTCGTACACCGACAGCGAGGGGTAGTTGATGAACTGCTGGTAGACGAACCCGACGGACCTCTTGCGTACGGAGACCGAGGTGACGTCCTCGCCGTTGACCAGCACGCGGCCGGTGGTGGGAGGCAGCAGCCCGGCGACGACCCGCATCAACGTGGTCTTGCCCGCCGTGGTCGGCCCGATCAGCGTGGTCATCCCGCTGGTGAGCTCGAGGTTGATGTCCCGCAGCCAGCTCTGGCCGTGTTGCCGTACCGACACGTCCTCCAGAACCAGCGACAAGGTGCTCGATCCTCTCGTAGAGCGTGATCAAGACCGCGAGCCCCAGCGTAAAGAGGAGTGCCGTACGACCGCAATAGATCGAAAGTTACCTTCACTCTGGGTAAACAAGCGCCGGACTCCGGGCGGTAGGACGTTGCCGGACTCGGGGCGGTGGGACGTTGCCGGACTCGGGCGGTGGGACGTCAGGAGTCCTGGTCGGCCAGGTCGTGGGCGAGCGCGGCGACCTCGGGGGGTATGCCGGGCACGATCAGCACCAGCCGCGCCAGCGAATCCAGGATCGTCACCACCCGCTCCCGGGCGGCCTTCGCGGCGTCCAGGAAGCGGGTGGCGACCACGTCCCGTACCTCGTCACGGCAGGCCGGGTCGAGCCAGGCCGCGACGGTGAGCGCGAACAGCGCCGCCTCGGTGGTCCAGTCCTCGATACCGAACGCGATCTCGGTCAGCACCCGGCGCTGCGCGGTGGTGTCGCCCGGCGTACCCGGGGAAAGCTCCTGGCAGTGCAGCAGACCGAGACACGCGAACACCTGCGCGGAGCGCTCCCACCAGGCGGGCGGCAGCTCCGCGAACCGCGCGGGCGGCGCCGGCGGGTGCACCAGCAGGCAGAGCAGCGCCTCCACACCGAGCTGCCCCAACGGCAGCGCCTGGTCGTACGCGGCCACCGGATGCGGCCAGAACGGGGTCGCCACGTTGCTGATCAACTCGGTGGCACGCGGCGACGGCGGTGCGAACGCCGGCTGCGCCACCTCACCCACGTACCGCCAGAGGGGGCGGCCCGGGCGCGCCGGCGCGACCATGTCCGGCGGCGGCGCCGCACCGAGCGTGACCTCCACGCCGGGGATGTCGCGGCGCAGCAGCGCCAACGCGCTGGGCACCTCCAGCGCCGAGAGCGTCATCGTCAGCTGCGCGGCGGCCCGGTCCTGCGGCGGCACCTGCCCCAGCACGTTGACGCACGCCTCGGTAGGGCCGGTGACCAGTCCCAGCCAGGGCCGCCCGCCGCAGACCTGCTGCAGATCGAGGTGCTCGTGGCTCTGCTGCGGGTGCTCCCGCATGAAGTCCGACAGCGCGATCAGGTGCGCCGGGTCGCCGTCGCGCTGGAAGCGCAGCCGCAGCCCGGTGTGGACGGCGCAGTCGTACGTCGGGTCGACCCGCATCGCCTCGTCCGTCAGCACGATCGCCTCGTCGAGCCGGCCGGCGTCGGCCAGCCAGTTCGCCGCATCGGCGTACAGGTCGAGGTCGAGCGGGTTCTGTTCGCGGGCCCGGCGCATCACGTCCAGCGCCTCGTCGAGCTGGTCGGCCGCCTTCAGCGCGTAGCCGTACCAGGTGTACGTGAGCTTGCTCGGATCCAGCCGTACCCCGCGCTCGGCCCAGTCCACCGCCAGCACCGGCTCGCCCATCCGGCGGGCGATCGCGGCGCCAGCGCCGTGCAGCAGGCCGTGACCCGGATGCGCCTCGATCGCCCGGCGCGCCAGATCGAGGTACGCCGCGTTGGATCGCTGCAGCAGCTCGGCGACCGGCTCGGACAGGCCGCTCACCACGGTCACCAGGACGCGTACCAGCTGCTGCGGGTCGATGCCGGCGAGTGGGGCGTGACGTACCCAGTCCACATTGGCCCACGGCTTGCCCGGGTCGTACGCCGTCGCCTGCGCCAACAGCATCAGGGCGGCGCCGGGATCGCGGCGCGCCAGCAGATGCGCGTGCGCCACCGCGGTGCCCAGGTACGTGTCGCCGTCCAGCGGGAACAGCCCGAGCCCACCGTCCGGGCCACGCTCGGCCAGCCGCGCCAACAGCTCGTGGACCTCGGGAAGCGCCGGTACGTGGACGATCGCGCCCTCCAGATGCCGGGCGGCGTGGTCGAGATCGTCCTCGGCCAGCGCGACCCTGGCCAGGGACAGCTCGCCGTACGCCTCCCGCAGAGGCTCCCCCAATCCTTCTCCCACCCCGG
>JBOGDE010000262.1:0-8098 GCA_050701695.1 Micromonosporaceae bacterium | reverse complement strand
GCCTGGGCACCGCCGCCGCCGAAGCCGGTTACCGGGTCCGCTACACCACCGCCGCCGCACTCGTGAACGAACTGGTCGAGGCGGCCGACGACAAGCACCTGTCGAAGACCATCGCCCGCTACGGCCGCGTCGACCTGCTGTGTCTGGATGAACTGGGCTATCTCGAACTGGACCGCCGGGGCGCCGAACTGCTGTTCCAGGTCTTCACCGAGCGGGAGGAAAGAGCCTCCATCGCGATCGCTTCAAACGCCGCGTTCAGCGAGTGGGCCCGCACCTTCACCGAGCCCCGCCTATGCGCCGCCATCGTCGACCGGCTCACCTTCCAAGCCCACATCATCGAAACCGGAACCGAGTCCTACCGGCTACGTGCCAGCAAGAACCGCAGACGCGCCGCCGCCAACTGACCGGAGTCATGCCGATCCCGGCAAGGCCAACGCCCGCGACCGGGACGCTCAGCCACCGCCCGGGTGGGGCCAGATCAACCTGGAATCCGCCCTGCTACACCGGGGCCAGTTCTGGTTGACACAGCCAGGTGTCGACGTCGGGGATCAGCCACGCCGAGGGCGGGATGGGACTGAATGCGTCAGCGATGACCTGCGCGAGGTCGTCGGTCTCGTCGTCGCGGCCGGCGCGGACGGTCAGGACGGGTGGCATCAGGCTGTTCCTTCCTGGGCGAGGGCGGTCGGGGTGGTGGTTTGGCCGGTTGCGGCGTGGGCGCCGAGCCCGATGGTGTGGAAGGTCCGGGGCTTGGCGGCCTTGAGGAACGTTGCCCAGGCGGCGCCGGCCAACGCGACGGCGAGGTAGGTCGCGGGCAGCGCCACGGCGGCGGTGTGGCCGGCGGGGACGCCGATCATCACGCCGAAGTCCCGGACCGCTACATAGGTGATGACGGCGAGGGCTGCGGCGGCCAGTAGCGGTGCGATGTATTTGACCCACGGCGACCGGTCGGATGCGTTGGTGGCGAAGTAGGCGGGGATGGCGACGGCGGCGAGGGTGTAGAGGATCAGGCAGCCCAGGCCGCCGAGCATGCCGCCCCAGAAGAACCCGTGCACGAGGGGGTCGAGCCCGGCGATGGCGTACCAGGCGATGAAGGCGGCGGCGAGCCCGGACTGGGTGAGGGAGGCGACCTTCGGGGAGGAGAAGTGCCGGGATGTGGTGCCGAAGACGCGCGGCAGCACGCGTTCCCGGCCCAGGGCGTAGCCGTAGCGGGCGACCGCGTTGTGGAACGACAGCGACGCGGCTACCACGGAGGTGACCATCAGCCAGGCGCCGACGGTGACGATCGTGCCGCCGAGGTGCGGGGCCGCGAGGTTGAAGATCAGTTGGTTGTTCTCGGCGGCGGAGCGGGCGGCGACCTGGTGGACACCGGTGCCGATGCTGATCGCCCACGCCGAGGCCGCGTACACCAGTCCGATCACGACGATGCAGGCGTAGGTCGCCCGCGGCACGGTGCGTTCGCGGTCCTTGGCCTCCTCGGCATAGATCGTCGCCTGTTCGAAGCCGACGAACCCCAGCACGCCGGTGAGCAGCACCGGGAGCGTGCCGAGGGTGAGCAGGCCGACGGGGTTGAGGGTGTCGAAGCTGACTCCTGCGGCGGGGTGGGTGAGGAACACGGCGTCGAACAGGATGATGATTGCGACCTCCAGGCACATCAGCACGGCGAGGACCTTGCCGTTGAAGTCGATCCGCATCACCCCGAGGACCGCCACGAGCAGCCACAGCACCGCGGCCGTGACCCACCAGGGGACGCTGAGCCCGAACTGGCTGCTCAGCACGTCACCGAACACGACGGCGAACAATCCGTAGAGGGCGATCTGCAGCGCGTTATAGGCCACCAACGCGATCAGCGCCGCGGCGACGCCTGCGCGCCGACCGAGGCCGCGGGACACGAACGCGTACATCGCGCCCGTTGCGCCACGAGGCGCTCTGTCGTATCCCCAACTCAGTTGGGAGGGATTGGAGGTAGATCTCTGGGTCTGATGGCTGACCTGACTCCGAAAGGTGGAAGGGGAAAAGAGCATGCCAGGAAACCAGCGGCTGTGCCCAGGCGTGTGGGGCGGTGCGCTGGGGGACCCGCGCGATATGGCGAAAGCTGGATTGCCTGAAGCCCAATCTCCAGAAGATGCAAGTTTTCGTCCGTCGGAAAGACGCCTGAAACCGGCGCCGCGTCCTGTGTCGACATTGCTGGCGGGTCGACACAACCTCCGGTCGCGGAGCGATGCCCAGCGAGGGCATTGAAGGAGATGAGTGGGCCGCCTACGTCGCGCTGTGACGTACGACAGAGACGAACGTGGGATCACCTGCCGGGCACGCGTCCGGTTGGTGACGGAGTTCCCGTAGTAGTCGCCGGAGTCACGCCCGGCCAGGGAGGACGGTAACGCCGTCCGCAGGGCGAAGGGGAACAGGTGATTGGACATCCACGATGCTGGGAGGTATGCGAAATGCAGAGCGCCGAAACGGTGCTGGGTGTCCTGCGTGAGCGCGGTAGGCGTGGCCTGCCGCTGAAGGATCTGTATCGGCAGTTGTTCAACCCGCAGTTGTATCTGCTGGCCTACGGGCGCATCTACGCCAACCAAGGCGCGATGACGCCTGGGGTCACGCAGGAGACCGCAGACGGCATGTCGCTGGGCAAGATCGGGCGCGTCATCGACGCGTTGCGCCACGAGCGTTACCGGTTCCGCCCAGCGCGGCGGGTTCACATCCCGAAGAAGAACGGGAAGCTGCGCCCGCTGGGCATGCCGACGTGGTCGGACAAGCTGGTCGGTGAGGTAGTGCGTCTGCTGTTGGAGGCGTACTACGAGCCGACATTCTCCGACCGCAGTCACGGGTTTCGGCCCGGTCGAGGGTGCCACACCGCGTTGCGGGAGGTGGCCAACACCTGGACCGGGACGGCCTGGTTCATCGAGGGAGACCTCGCCGACTGCTTCGGCAGCCTGGATCACCAGGTGATGGTCGAAACGTTGGCCGAGAAGATCCACGACAACCGGTTCCTGCGGCTGGTGCGTAACATGCTCAAGGCCGGATACCTGGAGGACTGGATCTGGAACGCCACGCTCAGCGGGGTCCCGCAGGGCGGTGTGGCATCTCCGATCCTGTCCAACATCTATCTGCACCGGTTGGACGCGTTTGTCGAAACAGTGCTGATCCCGGAGTACACCCGAGGCAGGTCCAGGGCGCACAACCTGGCCTACTTCAGGCTGTCGAACCGGTTGCGGCAGGCCCGCAAGCGCGGCGATCGCGTCCAGGCGCGGGCGCTGCGTGAGCAGATGCGCTGCATGCCCAGCGGGGATCCACAAGATCCCGGCTACCGGCGGCTGCGCTACTGCCGCTACGCCGACGACATCCTGCTCGGGTTCGCCGGACCCAAGGCCGAAGCGGAGGAGATCAAGGCTCGTCTGGCGCGGTTCCTGCATGATGACCTCAAGCTGGAACTGGCGCGGGACAAGACCCTGATCACCCACGCCCGCAGCAGCGCGGCGCGGTTCCTCGGCTACGAGATCACCGTCCAGCACAACGACCGGTACCGCACCGGTGGCCAGCGCGAGGCCAACGGCAAGGTCTGGCTGCGAGTGCCCCAGACGGAGATCAAGGCCAAGAGCGCCCCGTACCTCAAGCGCGGCAAACCCGCGCGATACGACCCGCTGGTCAACGAGGCCGACTACGCCATCGTCGCGACCTTCGGGGCGAAGTTTCGGGGCATCGTCCAGTACTACCTGCTGGCCGGGGACGTCCATCGACTCAGGCGTCTGCGCTGGGTGATGGAGACCTCGATGCTCAAGACGTTGGCCGGCAAGCACCACTCGACGGTGTCGAAGATGGCTACCAAACACAGAACCACCATCGAGACGCCGCACGGGAAACGCAGGTGCTTCGAAGCCGTCGTGCACAGGGCAGGCCACAGGCCACTGGTCGCGCGGTTCGGCGGTATTCCACTCAGACGGCAGACCGTGGCGGTGCTCGACGACCGCCAACCCGGGCCGACCAACTACGCCTACGCCTACAAGGAGCTGATCGGACGGCTCCTCAAGGACAGGTGCGAGATCTGCGAGCAGAAGGACAACACCCAGGTCCACCACGTCCGGAGGCTCGCCGACCTCAACAGGCCCGGACAGCCACAGCCGACATGGGCGAGGATCATGGCCAGGAAACGGCGCAAGACCCTCGTGGTCTGCCAGCCTTGCCACGATCAGATCCATGACCGGCAACCGATCGCGTCGCTCACGTCGTAATCACTGGAGAGCCGGATGATCGGGAAACCATCACGTCCGGTTCGGCGGGAGGCCGCGCGGAAAAGGGCCAGCCACGGCAGGTACCTCGCCGCGCGGTCGACCCGACCGTTGACGATGTGGCGGCTCATCGCGACGTACCCGACCGAGAACAACGCCAGGATCACCGCGGTCGCGACGAATGCCGCGGGCACACTGGTGATGCCGGACACGCCGTAGGTCTGGGGTATCAGACCACCGACGACCACGAACGGCGCCGCGGCGGCCAACATCATGAACACGATCGCGACCGCGCCGAGCCGGTCGCGGGCAAGCCGCGACTCCGCCAGGCTCCGCGCCTGGTCAGGCCGACCGCCATGTAGGGCGTAGGTCATGCCGAAATCTCCTTTGCGGATGTGAAAGGGGGTTAACGGGCGAGGACGACGTTGGCGAGCGTCGCCTGGGTGTGCGCGATCAACTCCTGCAACGGCCGGGGAAGCCGGCGAAGCAGGTCGGAGACGTGGCGCGGGATCTTCTCGCCGTCCCACAGCACCACGTGATGGATCAACTCGGTGGCGATGACCAACCCGATCAAGGTGGTCTCGGCCACCGTGATGCGGGAAGGGTCGTTGAGCCTGCCGCGGAGATGGACCGGCAGGTACGCCGCCCAACTCGGATCCGCAGGCCGGTACGGGCTCTCTTTCCGGAACCTCGCCAGGCCTCGGTGCTCCTCCGGCGGCGTGACCAGGCGCTGGCGGATCAGACGCTCGGCCACCCGCTGCGCCGAGTCTCGGGCCAACAGCCGCAGCCAGGTGTCGACGTGCAGCTGCTTCGGTTCGGCGGCGACCGTCTCGAACACCCCAGTGTTGAAGCGCGTCGAACGGAGCGGCTGGCGGATGGCCCACCGCACTGACGAAGCCCTCATGGATGATCAGGTACCTCGTGACCGGCGGCTCATCAGGCCGCACGTACGGGGCGAGGACGAGCTCGGCGAGCAGCGCGCCCGCCAACCCCAGACCGAGGGTCTCCGCGTGGACACGGGCACGCCCGGAGTACTCGTCATGGGCGACCAGGAACAGCTCGTTAGCGATCACTGTCCGCCGCCACCCCCGGTACCGCGCTCGTAGCGGTACACGACCTGCTGGTGCTCGACGTCGGCGACCGTCACCCAGGCCGCGTCCCCGGCGTCGATCAACCCGCTCGCAGCGGCGATCGCCCCGTCGAAGTCGCAGCAGACGGTCCGCGAACCGGCAGCGCATCCCCCATCGCTCCACACCAGCAGGTACTCCCGCAGATGGGTGACGGCAGGCCCCCGGCTGGGGGTTGACAGCACGCGAGGACCTGCCGCCACCGGTCACACCCCCAGCGACCGCAGACGAAACGGCACTGCCCGCACCGTCGATTCACCGATCACCACCGGCACCCCGACACGCAGCCCCGCCGCCAGCACCCGGGCAGCCACGATCGCCGCGGCGCAGTCACCCCACTCGGTGGGCAGATGCGGGTTCGCCGCCTCAACACAAGCGGCGTTCAGCAGGTCGACGACTCCACCGGTGGGTCTCAACGTCACCGTCGCCGACGCCGGCTGCCCAGCGACCTGCTCGACGGGGTCGAGGTCGACAGTGACCGTCAGGCGCATGACGCGACACCCACCGCAGCCGGCCTCGGGCTCGGCCTACGCGCAGCGAACGCCCTGTACAGCCCGGAATCCACCCGCCCACCAGTCGACGCGGGATCGGCGGGCATCGTGTGGGCGCGGCGCCATTGCGAGCGCGGCGCCCGCGATACCTCCTCAGCCCGCACCGCGAGCTGATACGGCCCGCATGGCCACGAACCACCACAGAACCCACACATGCCGTCCTCAATGGACTGACGATGGCGCTGCATCGCCTCGCGGCACGAAGCCTCACAACGGTCCTGAACCAGCCGAGCGCAGCCCGCCGCCATTACACGACGATGCGTATGGCGACGCCTTCCACGCCGCTGTCGTGGTCCGCACTGTCGTACACGACATGCTCGGTACGACCAGACAGTGAGCCCGGCCATGGAGTAGGCACCGAGGAGCGCGTGGACAGCAGCCTGGTCGGTGGCTGGCCGGTCGACGTACACCTTCTCCAGGGCGAAGCCCCTCGAGCAGGACGAAGACTGCCAGCTCGACTTTGAGAGCGGCCAAGTGCTCTGCCGCCACGGCGTCTCGATCGAGCCGGATGTACTCGAGGGCCAGCGGCTTGGTATGTCCCGCAGGTTCATCAGGGACGTCGGTCTCTGTGCCAACAAGGTCATCAACTCGGCTCCTCGGAAGGGCGTCCAGGTCGGTCTTGAACGGCTCCCGGAGCCGGGGACTGTGGGAGGTCACCCGGCCCGGGGGCCACCATCTACACTCGGCGGCTCGTTGTATCCAGCCAATGACGGCGTGTGGAACTTCTGTGGCACTTGCGCTGGTCTACGCCCTGTGCGGACTGGTTGGATGACGGCAGATCGGTCGCGCGGGGAGGTGGATCAACTGCAGAGCGTGCAGATCTGGACTGGTCGCGAGGCGAAGGCCCTGCGCCTTGGGTTACGTCTGAGCGTCCGCGCCTTCGCCGAGCACCTTGGTGTTGCCGTCCGGACGATCTCTAAGTGGGAGGCCGGTGGGCCTGCGGTTCAACCACGGCCGGACACCCAGGCGATCCTCGATACAGCGCTCAGGCGGGCCGACGAAGAGGCTCAGACGCGTTTCTCGCTGTTGCTGTACAGCGATCCCGCATCCAGCGGACGCCTGGCTGCCCACGGCCACCTGCCCGCCCGCGAAGTCCTCGACGAGCTGGAGTTGCTCCGGCGCGGCATCACCGATGCGATGACCGACCAGGCCGTCACGCCTTCAATCCTGGATGACTGGGACCAGACGGTCACTCGGTACGGCATGGCGACGCGGGACCGTCCCGCAGGACTGCTGCTTGGCGATCTCGGCTCCGACCTCAACGAGGCACACCGGACGCTAACGCGATGCCGATCGGCGTCGAGCGTGCGACGGCTCACCAATGTCATCGCTCAGATGTCCGGCCTGATGTGCCTGACGCTCGTCAAGCTCGACGAGCGGACAGCCTTCAGGCGGTGGGCCCGCACCGCCCGGATCGCCGCGCAGGAGGCCGGAGACGCCACAACGACCTCCTGGGTGCTGGCTCAGGAGGCGTACGGCCACTACTACAGCGGCGACATATTGGAAGCGATCGAGGTCGCGCAGGGCGCCATGGCGCTTCCCGGCGAGCGAGCCTGTGTCGGTGCAGCCTTGGCCGCGCCACTGGCGGCCCGAGCGCACGCCTTGTTGGGCCGCGCCCCCGAGACCGAGGACGCCCTTGGGGTGGCTGAGAGCGTCCTGTCCAAGCTCGCCGACGAGAAGTTGACTGCCTCAGCGTTGGGCTACTCCGAGTCGCAGCTGCGCTTTCACGAGGGCAACGCGCTGACGCATTTGGGCAAGACCAGCAGGGCCTGGCGGGCTCAGGAACGAGCACTCCAGCTCTGCCCACCGGATGACTTCATGGACCGGGCGCTCACCAATCTCGATCGGGCGAGCTGCTTGGTTCGCGACGGCGACGTCTCGTCTGGCCTGACTCACGCCCGGCGGACCGTCGAGGAGCTGAGCGCTGAAGAACGCAAAGGAATCATCTCACTGAGGGCGGCGCAGATCATCCGTCACGTGCCAGAGCGTTGCCGCAGCCAACCCGACGTTCGTGAGTTGCAGGAATTGCTCGTAGCCAGTGGAAGGGAGTAGCACGAACGTGATGGAGAGGATGTCCCGAGTCCCGTGGAACTTCGGTGGCGGCCCGAGTGTGATCATCAGCTGCGGTCACGTTGTGATCATCGCATGCGGCAGTGACATCTTCGGCGATCTCGGCTTCGAGTGCGGCGCGCAG
>JBOGDE010000261.1:0-8104 GCA_050701695.1 Micromonosporaceae bacterium | reverse complement strand
GGGTACGGCGAGGATGTCGCCGAGCAGCTCGCCGCGTACCCGGCCCTCGGCCTCGGCGACCGTACGGTCGAACAGCAGCAGCAGCGCGGTGACCAGCGCGGCGCGTTCCAGGATCCGCTGGTCGGCGTCGACCAGGTCGGCGTCGGGGCGCAACACCAGCGCGCCGAGCCGCTGCGTGCCGGCGACCACCGCGGCCACCCAGAGCCCGCCCCGGTGCACCGAGCGGCCCTCGGCTCGGGACGCCGCGACCGCCTCGGCCAGCACCGCCGGCTCCGGCTCGTCGAGCGGGCCGACGCTGGCCAGGCAGCGTCCGGCGTCCTCGAAGACCCGTACCGCCCCGCCCAGTACGTCGGTGACCGCCGCCGCGACGTTCTCCACGCCGCCGCCGCGCAGCACCAGCGCCGCCATCCGGTCGTGTGCGGCGGCGGCCCGTTCCACCGACTCGCTGTGCGCCCGGATCACCGTGTTCGCCGCCGACAGCTCCGCCAGCGCGTCGCGGGTCTCCTCCAGCAGTCGCGCGGTGTCGATCGCGACCGCCGCGTGGTTGGCGAGCGAGACCAGCAGCGCCACCTCCTCGCGGGGGAACGGCCGGGCGCCCCGGTTGGCGGCGAACAGCACCCCGATCACCCGGGTGCCGAGCCGCATCGGCACCCCGAGGATCGCCACCAGCCCTTCCTCGGCGACCGCCTCGTCGATCTCCCTGAGGTGGTGGAACCGGTCGTCGGAGGCGTAGTCGGCGGTGACGTACGGCTGGCCGTGCTGGGCGACCAGCCCGCCGAGCCCGCCGCCGAGCGGCAGCCGCAGCTGCTGGAACCGCGCGGAGATCGAGCCGTCGGTGACCCGCATGTAGGTGTCCCCGCGCTCCTCGTCGCCGAGCGTCATGTACGTGATGTCGGCGGCCAGCAGCCGCCGCGCCCGGTGCACGATCGCCTTCAGTACGGCGTCAAGGTCGCGCAGCCCCGCCAGGTCGCTCGCGGTGTCGAACAGGCTGGACAACTCCACTTCGCGGCGCAGCCGCGCCTCAAGCAGGCCGCGTACCCGCAACGACAGCAGTTTCGCGCGCTCCAGCTGCTCAAGCGTGTCCGCCGGCGCGCCGGCCGCGCGGGCCCGCAGCAGCGGTCCCTCGTACTCGACCGCGGCGGCCTCGCGGGCCAGCAGCTCCAGAAACTCGATGCCGGAAACGGTGTCCATAGGGTTCAGTGTGCGGTCCAGCCGCCGTCCATGACGTACGAGGACCCGGTGAGGAACGATGCGGCGGGTCCGCACAGGTACGCCACCAGCTCCGCCACCTCGTCCGGTTCGATGAGTCGCTTGATCGCCGCGTCGGCGAGCATGATCCGTTCCACCACGTCCCGCTCGGCGATGCCGTGCGTCGCGGCCTGTGCCGCGATCTGCCGCTCCACGAGGGGGGTACGCACGTAGCCCGGGTTGACGCAGTTGGAGGTCACCCCGTGCGGCCCGCCCTCCAGGGCCGCCACCTTCGACAGCCCTTCCAGCCCGTGTTTGGCCGCCACGTACGCCGACTTGTACGCCGAGGCGCGCAGCCCGTGCACCGAGGAGACGTTGACGATCCGGCCGTAGCCGCGGGCGTACATGTGGGGCAGGGCGCGGCGGATCAGCCGGAACGGCGCCTCCAGCATCACCCGCAGCAGATACGAGAACCGCTCCGGCGGAAACTCGTGCACCGGCGCGACGTGCTGCAGACCGGCGTTGTTGACCAGGATGTCGACGTCGGGGTCGAGCCGGTCCACGGCGTCCAGGTCGGCCAGGTCCAGCACGATCGGCTCCCCGCCGCACTCGGCGGCCACCCGGGCGGCGGCGTCCGCGTCCAGGTCCACGACAAGGGGTTTCGCGCCGGCGGCGGCGAGTCGGCGTACGCACGCCGCGCCGATCCCGCTGCCGCCGCCGGTCACCAGTGCGACCCGCCCGTGCAGTTCGATCTCGGCCACCGGGGAGTTCATGGCGGTGACGCTACGTTCCGCGGCCTGCACCGCCCATGGCGTACGGCTACACAGGTGGCGCGGGCGCGATGTGGCCGGCCGCCACAGTGCCGAGAGTGGCTGGCCGCCACAGTGCCGAGAGTGGCCGGGCGCCACAGTGCCGAGCGCGGGCGTGTCGGTGCGGGATGCCGCCGCCCGCGCCCACTAGCGTCGGTTCGAACAAGTGTTCTCCAGGAGGTGGCCGGGTGCGGGTGCTCGGAGTGGACCCGGGGCTGACCCGGTGCGGGGTCGGCGTGGTCGAGGGCTCGCCCGGGCGGCCATGCCGGTTGGTGGCGGTCGAGGTGATCCGTACCGAGCCCGACGCGGAGCTCTCCGACCGACTGCTGCGACTCGACGTCCGGCTCGCCGAGCTGGTCGCCGCCCACGCGCCCGACGCGGTCGCGGTGGAGCGGGTGTTCAGCCAGCACAACGTACGGACCGTGATGGGTACCGCCCAGGCGGGGGCGGTCGCGGTGCTGGCGGCGGCGCGGGCCGGCGTACCGGTGCGGATGTACACCCCGAGCGAGATGAAGGCGGCGGTGACCGGCTCGGGGCAGGCCGACAAGAAGCAGATCGCCATGATGGTGACCCGGCTGCTGCGGCTGGACGCCGCGCCCCGGCCCGCCGACGCCGCGGACGCGTTGGCGTTGGCGATCTGCCATGTCTGGCGGGGCGCTGCCCAGGCCCGGATCACCGCGGCGGTACGAGCGGCAGGAGGTCGCCGATGATCGCGAACGTACGAGGCCGGGTCACCGCCGTGGCCCCGGACCTGGCGGTGGTGGAGGTCGGCGGGGTGGGTTTCGCCGTCCAGTGCAGCCCGAACACGCTCGCCGGGCTGCGGGTCGGCCAGGCCGCCCAGCTCGCCACCAGCCTGGTGGTCCGGGAGGATTCCCTGACCCTGTACGGCTTCGCCGACTCCGACGAGCGGGGGCTCTTCGAGCTGCTGCAGACCGCCAGCGGGGTCGGCCCCCGGCTGGCGCAGGCGGCGCTGGCCGTACACCCGCCGGACGTGCTGCGGGTCGCGATCGCCTCCGGTGACCTCGACACCCTGATCCGGGTGCCGGGGATCGGGAAGAAGGGAGCGCAGCGGCTGGTGCTGGAGCTCAAGGACCGGATCGGCGCGGTGCCGGTCGCGGCGCCCACCGGGGTCGCGGCCGGCGGCGGGGGCTGGCGTGCCCAGGTGGAGCAGGCGCTGGTCGGGCTCGGCTGGTCGGCCACCCAGGCGGCGCAGGCCACCGACGCGGTCGCCGAGTCGGTCAACGGCGCCGATCCTGACGTACCCACCTTGCTTCGGCAGGCGATCCGGCTGCTGGGCCGGGCACGATGACCGACGACGCTCTGGTCTCGGCCCTCGCGGACCCCGGTGAGGTCGACGCCGAAGCCAGCGTACGGCCGCGCCGGCTCGGCGAGTTCGTCGGCCAGCACCGGGTACGCGAGCAGCTCGACCTGCTGCTGGCCGGCGCGAAGCAGCGGGCGGCGCCGCCGGACCACATCCTGCTCGCCGGGCCGCCCGGGCTGGGCAAGACCACCCTGGCGATGATCGTCGCCGCCGAGCTGGAGTCGGCGCTGCGGATCACCAGCGGGCCCGCGATCGAACGCTCCGGCGACCTGGCGGCGGTGCTGACCAGCCTCGGCCCCGGCGACGTGCTGTTCATCGACGAGATCCACCGGATCGCCCGGCCCGCCGAAGAGCTGCTGTACAGCGCGATGGAGGACTTCCGGGTCGACGTGGTGGTCGGCAAGGGCCCCGGGGCGACCGCGATCCCGCTCGACGTGGAGCCGTTCACGCTGGTCGGCGCCACCACCCGCTCCGGGCTGCTCACCGGCCCGATGCGGGACCGGTTCGGCTTCGTGGCGCACCTGGACTTCTACGGCGCCGACGAGTTGGAGCACGTACTGACCCGCTCGGCGCGGATCCTCGGGGTGTCGATCACCCCCGACGGCGCCGCCGAGATCGCCGGCCGCTCCCGCGGCACGCCCCGGATCGCCAACCGGCTGCTGCGCCGGGTGCGTGACTACGCGGAGGTACGCGCCGACGGCGTGATCACGCACCGGATCGCCGCCGCCGCGCTCGCCGTGTACGACGTCGACGCGCTCGGTCTCGACCGGCTCGACCGTGCGGTGGTCGGGGCGCTGGTCGGCTCGTTCGGGGGTGGTCCGGTCGGGCTGACCACGCTCGCGGTCGCCGTGGGGGAGGAGCCGGACACCGTGGAGGAGGTCTGTGAGCCGTACCTGGTACGGGCTGGGCTGCTCGCGCGTACCCCCCGGGGGCGGGTCGCCACCGCCGCGGCGTGGCACCATCTGGGGCGTACCCCACCGCCCGGGGTGTTCGGTGCCGCATCGGCGCCGGGGCAGGCGTCGGGGCAGCAGGAAGGGCTGTTCCCGGTGGGCTCCGAGACCGGCGACGAGCCGGTGTGATCGGAACGTAACCTTGCCCACCCGCGGTAACCGCAGGGACAACGACTAAACTCCCGGCGGTTCCTACTGAACATTCAGTGTCGACTGCCGGCGCCCGCTTTGTCGGGCGTACCCCGGACAGGGACTGACATATCTGGAAGGTCACGCAGTGTTTGTTGCGCAGACGGGCGGCAGTGGCGGAGGGCTCCTGCCGTTCCTGATGATCGGCCTGATCATCGCCGCGATGTACTTCTTCATGATCCGCCCGCAGCAGCGGCAGCGCCGCCAGACGCAGGAGATGCAGAGCAAGCTCGGCGTCGGCGACCAGGTGATCACGATCGGCGGTCTGTACGGCACCGTGGTGGAGGCCGACGACGAAGCGGTGACCCTGGAGGTCGCGCCGGGCGTGACGAACAAGTACCTTCGAGGCGCGGTGAGCCGGGTGGTCTCCCCGACCGAGGGCGAGTCCGACGCGGCCGACAGCGGTGACGGCAAGGACGGGGACAAGGGCGGCGGCAAGTCGCTCGACTAGGCCACACCGCACCACAGCAGGCGAACATTCGGCCCACGCGCACGACGCCGTGAGCCGTGAATACTTGGAAGCCGTACTGGCACACCGGACCACCCGGTGACCGACGGGCAGTCGAGGCAGGGAGACAGAGCAGCCGTGGCACCACCTCAGGGGCAGATACCAGCCTCGCGATACCTGGCCGTGCTTTTCGTCATCGTCGCGGGGCTATGGGGCCTGGTCATCTACAGCGGTCAGTACACGCCCCGGCTCGGTCTCGACCTGCGCGGTGGCACCAGCCTCACGCTGGAGGCCACCACCAGTGGTGGTGGGGCCGCTGACCGGCAGAAGCTGGAGGAGGCCCGGGACATCATCGCCAACCGGGTCAACGACACCGGTGTCGCCGAGGCCGAGGTGACCATCGAGGGCGACCGCAACATCGTGGTCAACGTCCCCGGTGGCGCCGGCGACCTGAAGAAGGTCGGTGAGCCCGCCGAGCTGCGGTTCCGCCAGGTGCTGGAGGAGACGCCGAACGTCCCGGACACGCCTCCCGCGTCGCCGACGGCCACCCCCTCCGGCTCGGCACAGCCGTCCGGCTCGGCCAGCCCGAAGGCGTCGGGCACACCCAATCTGGGTGCCTCGGCCACCCCGACCGCGAAGCCCTCCGGCTCGGCCAGCGGTGCCGCGACCCCGAGCCCGACTCCCACCGACCCGTCGGTCGAGGAGTTGAAGACGAGCGCGTACACCAAGCTCGGCAAGGGCGACCCGAAGAAGGGCCAGGAGCTGCTCGGCCAGGTCGCCGGAATCACCTCCGAACAGCTCACCAAGATCGCGCAGGATCCGCGGGCGCTGGAGTTCCTGTCCGGCTTCCGCGAGCTCACTCCGGAGGAGCTGGCCGTACTCCCCGCCGAGGCGCAGTTCAAGTCGCCGACGGTGACCTGCGAGGCGCTCAACAAGCGGCCGGCCGGGTCGATCAAGGAGATCGGCACCACCGCCGCGGCCTGTGACGAGGAGGGCGGCACCAAGTACCTGCTCGACAAGGCCACGGTGCTCGGCACCGACGTCGACAAGGCCGACTACACCTTCGACCCCAACCGGGGGATCTGGCTGGTCACGCTGGACTTCAGCGGCGAAGGCCAGAAGAAGTGGACCAAACTGACCGAGGCGGCGCTGCAGAAGAAGGTCGCGGTGGTACTCGACAACGAGGTGGTCTCCGCCCCGACGGTCGAGCAGCGGATGACCAGCGACGCCGAGATCACCGGCAGCTTCACCCGGCTGCAGGTGCAGACCCTGGCCTCGCAGCTGGAGTTCGGCGCGCTGCCGCTGACCTTCACGGTGCAGTCGCAGCAGCAGATCTCGCCGACCCTTGGGCTGGACCAGATGCAGGCCGGGCTGCTCGCCGGCATGATCGGGGTGCTGCTGGTGGTGGTCTACTGCTTCATCTACTACCGGGCGCTCGGCGTGGTGGTGATCTCCAGCCTGCTCGCTTCGGGGGCGATCGTGTACGCATCGATCGTGCTGCTCGGCAAGTACTGGGGCTTCACGCTCACCTTGGCCGGTATCGCCGGTTTCATCGTGGCGATCGGTATCACCGCCGACTCGTTCGTGGTGTTCTTCGAACGTCTCAAAGACGAAGTCAAGGACGGCCGGTCGGTACGCAGTGCGGTGCCCCGGGCCTGGGTACGCGCCCGCCGCACCATGGTGTCGGCCAACATGGTGCAGATCATCGCCTCGGTGGTGCTGTACGTGCTCGCGATCGGCGCGGTACGCGGATTCGCGTTCACCATCGGGCTCTCGGCGGCGATCGACCTGCTCATCCTGTTCATCTTCACGCATCCGCTGGTCGCCATCCTCTCCAAGTCGCGCACTTTCACCTCGCCCCGGTTCTCCGGGCTGGGTAACGTGCGACCCGATTCCACGCAGCCAGCCACCCGGGTCCGTGGCCGCGTCCGTACGAAGGAGTCCTGACGGTGGGTCTGATCGGCCGCCTCTACCGTGGCGAAACCAATTTCGACTTCGTCGGCCAGCGCAAGAAGTGGTATCTGGGCTCTCTGGCGATCCTGGCGGTCTGCGTGGGCAGCCTCGCGATTCTGGGGTTCAACCTGGGCATCGAGTTCGCCGGAGGTAACCAGTTCCAGATCCAGAAGTCCGCGGAGCTGACCCTGGAGGAAGCCCGCGGGGCGTTCGAGGCGCAGGGTGTCGAGGTGGCCAGCGCGCAGCAGGCCGGCTCCGGCGCCAACACCACGTACGTGATCAAGATCGGTGAGCTGCCCGCGGACGAGCTGGAGAAGGTCAAGGAAGGGGTCGCGTCGCGGCTGGACGTGGCGCCGGAGGCGATCAACCACTCCGAGGTGAGTTCCTCGTGGGGCGACAGCGTTACGCGGCAGGCCCTGATCGGTCTGGTTGTGTTCTTGGTGCTGGTCTCGATCTATCTGTGGATCCGCTTCGAGCAGAAAATGGCGCTCGCCGCACTGGTCGCCCTGATCCACGACCTGGTGGCGACCGCCGGCGTCTATTCGCTCGTCGGGTTCGAGGTCACTCCGAGCACGGTAATCGGGATCCTCACCATCCTCGGCTACTCGCTCTACGACACCGTGGTGGTCTTCGACAAGGTCCAAGAGAACACCAGGGGCCTGCTCGGCACCAGCCGCTGGACGTACGGCGAGGCAGCGAACAATGCCGTCAACCAGACACTGATGCGCTCGGTCAACACCACGATCATTGGTCTGCTGCCGGTGGCCGGGCTGCTCTTCGTCGGCGCCGGGCTGCTCGGGGTCGGCACCCTGAAGGACCTGGCACTGGTGCTGTTCGTCGGTATGGCCGTCGGTACCTACTCCTCGCTGTTCATCGCCACGCCACTGCTGACTGACCTCAAGCGCACCGAGACGCGCTACCAGGCCCACGAGAAGCGGGTGCTGGCGAAGCGGGCCGGAGAGGACACCGGTGCCAAGGCGGCGCGCCGCCAGGCCAAGCGGGCCGCCACCGCCAAGGCCGGCGCCAAGACCGCTGAGAAGTCCGGCGCCACCAGGACCTCGCTCAGTAAGGCAGAGGCGGACGAGGACGAGTTCGACGACGAGTTCGACGACACCGAGCCCAGCGATGCCGACGAGCTCGACGAGGACTATGACTCCGACTCCGACTCCGACGAGGACGAGCCGGAGCTGGCGGGTTCGGCGCCGCGGCCGGGTGCGCGGGCGGGCGCCCGGGCCCGCAAGCGCAC
>JBOGDE010000260.1:0-8151 GCA_050701695.1 Micromonosporaceae bacterium | reverse complement strand
CCCGCGGACGGGCCGGTCGCGGGCACGCGCTGAGTGGGGGTCGCGTCCGCTCCAGGCGGCGCGGACACCGTCGGGAGGGCACTGGTGTTGACGTCGGTCGCGGTGTCCGGCGCCGCGACCGGGTCGACCTCGGACTCCGCGGCCTCCCCCACCGCTCGAGCCGATCCCGAAGGTTCCACCTCGGCGTCCTCCACCCGCAGCCGTTCTACCAACTCGTCGGCCGATGCCTCGTCGAAGGACACCTGGTCGTAGGACGCCGGGTCGAACTCGGCGTGGCGTTCCGGTCCGGGCGCGGGCGGCACCGGCTCCGGTGCGCCCTGCTGCTCCGGGGCGGCGTAGTCGGGTAGCCGTGGCTGCTGCGGCGACATGTCGGGTCTGGCACCCACCGGCGGTGGCAGCGACGGCCCGGCATAGCGCGGCACCCGTTCGGCATGCTGCCGATGCACCGGCGGCGGGTACCCCTCCGAAACCTCCGGGGCGCCCGGCGGAGTCTCGGCCTCGGCGAGCGGCGCGCCCAACTCCTGTTCCGGCGGCGGCAGTGGACCTGTCAGCGGGTCGATGTCGCCCCACGGCCCCGGTTGCCGCTGCTCAGGTGCCGGGAATCCGTCACGGGGGATCCCGCGGAACCAGGAATCGTGGCCTTCTGGCTGATGCTGGCTCGGAGTGTTCACAACCCGGCACGCTATGCCACGCGCGTGGCGAAAGCTACCCGCGCAGATGCGGGTTGCCTAAGCTCCGGCTATGGCTGGTGACGATGCGCTGGTGGCCCGGATGCGGGAGTTCGGCACGACGATCTTCGCCGAGATGTCCGCGCTGGCGGTACGGACCGGCGCGGTGAACCTGGGTCAGGGCTTCCCGGACACCGACGGACCCAAGCAGATGCTGGACGCCGCGGCCGAGGCGCTCTACGCCGGGCGCAACCAGTACCCGCCCGGCCCCGGCATACCGGAGCTGCGAGAGGCCATCGCGCGCCACCAGTCCGACCACTGGGGTCTGGAGTACGACCCGGACGGCGAGATCCTGGTCACGGCGGGCGCGACCGAGGCGATCGCCGCGGCGATCCTGGCCTTCTGCGAGCCCGGCGACGAGGTGGTCTGCTTCGAGCCGTACTACGACTCGTACGCCGCCTCGATCGCGCTGGCGCACGCGGTACGGCGCCCGGTGACGCTGCACCCGGCCGGCGGCCGGTACGGTTTCGACCCCGATGCGCTGCGTGCCGCGTTCGGTCCGCGTACCCGGCTGGTGCTGCTGAACTCGCCGCACAACCCGACCGGGAAGGTGTTCTCCCGCGAGGAGCTGTCGCTGATCGCGTCGCTGTGCGTGGCGCACGACGTGATCGCGGTGACCGACGAGGTGTACGAGCATCTGGTGTTCTCCGATGCCGGCTCGCCGCACGTACCGATCGCGACGCTGCCCGGGATGCGCGACCGCACGGTACGCATCTCCTCGGCCGGCAAGACCTTCTCGTGCACCGGCTGGAAGGTGGGCTGGGCGAGCGGACCGCCCGAGCTGATCTCGGCGGTGACCCGGGTCAAGCAGTTCCTCACGTTCGTCAACGCGGCGCCGCTGCAACCGGCGGTCGCGGTCGCGCTGGGGCTGCCGGAGACGTACTACCGGGAGTTCGCCGACGGCATGCAGGCGCGGCGTGACCTGCTCTGCGACGGGCTGGCCGACGCCGGGTTCGACGTCTTCCGCCCGGAAGGCAGCTACTTCGTCACCGCCGACATCCGCGGGCTGGACGGGCGGGACGGGCTGGAGTTCTGCCGGTCGCTGCCGCAGCGGTGCGGCGTGGTCGCGGTGCCGACCCAGGTCTTCTACGACGATCCCGAGGCGGGGCGCACGATCGTACGGTTCGCGATCTGCAAGCGCCCCGAGGTGCTGGCCGAGGCGGCGACCCGGCTGCGCCGGCTGCGTTCCTGAGGTTCCGCGAGGCTCCTGAGGTTCCGCGAGGCTCCTGAGGTTCCGCGAGGCTCCTGAGGTTCCGCGAGGCGCCGCTGACATCGGGCTACTCCCCGCGGTCGAGCGGCAGCAGCCGGACCCGTCCGAGGCCGAGCAGCGACAGCGGATCCAGGTAGGTGTGACCGTGCCGCAGCCCCCAGTGCAGGCAGGCTGCCGCCGGGCATCCGTGGTGGCCGGCCGTCAGGCGTCCGATGAGGTCTCCGGCGGCGACCCGCTGACCCTCCCGGACCGCCGGCGCCACCGGCTCGTAGCTGGTACGCAGACCGTTCGGGTGCCGGATGCTGACCACCCCGCGGCCCGCCAGCGCACCGGCGAAATGCACCACGCCGGCCCCCGCGGCGCGTACCGGGGCCCCTGGCGCGGCGGCCAGGTCGACGCCGCGGTGACCCGGCAGCCAACGCTCCGGCGGCGGCTCGAACCGGCGGGTCACCGTGGGGCTGCCGTCCAGCGGCCACCGGTAGCCGGCGGCGGGTGCGGTGGTGGCACCGGGCCCGCCCTCCTCGGCACCCGCGGGGGCACCGAGGAGGACGGCGGTGGCGATCAGCCCGAGCCCCGCGAGGACGCCACAGGCCAGGCCGAGTCTGGTCAGCCAGCCCCTGACGGTGCGGCGGCGGGCATGGGCATCAGGACGCCGGCGGATCCGGCCGTGGTGGGAGGGGTGCCGGCGGTGCTCGTTGCTGATTCGCATGGCGGGAACCGTGGCCGGAATCGCGGTGCGCCGGCAAGCTGCCGTACCCAGGAATGTGGATAACCGAAGCCGCTGTGGAGGAGCTGGCACGGCAGCGCCGGTCGTGGTACGCGCGTGGTTCTGGTTCAGTCCGCGCGCGGGTGAGCCTGCCGGTAGACCTTGCGGAGCCGCTCCACCGACACGTGCGTGTAGATCTGGGTGGTGGCGAGGCTGGCGTGGCCCAGCAGCTCCTGCACCGAGCGCAGGTCCGCGCCACCCTCCAGCAGGTGCGTGGCTGTCGAATGCCGCAGCCCGTGCGGCGAGATCGCCGCCGCGCCGACGTACTCGGCACGACGCTGCAGCAGCCGCCGGACGGTACGCGGATCCAGCCGCCCACCCCGGCTGCCGAGCAACAGAGCGGGCCCACTGGCCGCGGTCGCCAGCGCCGGGCGCGCCCGCGCGAGGTAGCGGTCCAGTGCTTGCTGCGCGGGTACGCCGTACGGCACCGACCGTTCCTTGGAGCCTTTGCCGAGTACGCGTACCACCCGGCGGGACAGGTCGGCGTCGTCCACGTCGAGCCCGCACAGCTCGCTGACCCGGATCCCGGTGGCGTACAGCAGCTCCAGCACCAGTTGGTCGCGCAGCCCGACAGGATCGTCGTCCTCCGGCGAGTCGACCAGTACCTCGGCCTGCTCCTGCCGCAGTACCGCGGGTAGCTCGCGACGCGGTTTCGGGCTCGCCAGCAGCTGCCCCGGATCTTCGGAGAGCAGCCCGCCGCGGTACGCCCAGCCGCAGAACGCCCGCGCCGCGGCGGCCCGGCGCGCCAGTGTGCTGCGGGCCGCCCCGGTGGTCCGCAGCCGCGCCAGCCAGCTGCGCAGTGTCGTTACGTCGAACCCGGCGAGGTCGGTGTGGCCGAGTCGTACCGCGTGGTCGCAGAGCGAGACCACGTCGGTCAGATACCCCCGCACGGTGTGCGCCGACCTGCCGCGCTCGCTGGCCAGGTGCCGCTCGAACCCCGCGACCGCCTCACGCATCGCCGCCGGAAGCTCATCGCGCAGCTGTCGTGTCGACCGTCCCGCCACTTTCCGTACGCTCCGGGCCGCCGCCGCCATGTGCAAGTCGACGCGCCGGTGACCTCACTATCCGCGTACGCGTAGCAGAAGCCGCGCCGGGACGCACGTTCGTCCACACCCCCCTCAGTTATCCACAATCGACCCCCGTCGCACTTTCCTTCCCCTGTGCCGCGGGGCATCGTTCGTGGCCGCCGCCGGCGATCAGCCGATCCGCGGCACGAGAAGAGGTGGAGACGACAGTGACGGCACGGGGCGCGAGAAACGCGGTCGCGGCGTACGGCGAACGGGTGGCCACCCGGCACCTGCTCGCCGACGGAATGCAGATCCTGGACCGCAACTGGCGATGCCGGCACGGCGAGATCGACATCGTCGCCCGGGACACCGACGACCTGGTGTTCTGCGAGGTGAAGACCCGGCGCTCGGCCGCCTACGGCACACCGGCCGAGGCGGTGGTCGCGACCAAGGCGCGGCGACTGCGCCGGCTCGCCGCGGCGTGGCTGGAGGTCCACGACATCCACGCCCCCGGGATCCGCTTCGACGTGATCGGGGTGGTGCCCCGGCGTGCCGGTGCCGCCGTCGTGGAACACCTGCGAGGGGCGTTCTGATGGCGTACGCGAAGGCACTCGCCGTCGGGCTGATCGGCCTGGACGGGCACCTGGTCGAGGTCGAGGCGGACCTGGCCGCCGGCGTCCCGAACTTCGTCCTCTCCGGACTACCCGACGCCGCGGTCTGCCAGGCCCGGGACCGGGTACGCGCCGCGGTGCTCAACAGCGGCGGCAGCTGGCCCAACCGGCGGATCACCGTGAACCTGCTGCCGGCGTTCGTACCGAAGCGTGGTTCCGGGTTCGATCTCGCGGTCGCGGTCGCGGTGCTCGGCGCCGACGGGGTACTGCCGGCCCCCACGCTCGACCAGACCGCGCTGATCGGCGAGCTCGGCCTGGACGGGTCCGTCCGAGCTGTCACCGGGGTGCTACCGGCCGTACTCGCCGCCTGGCGCGCCGGGATCCGCCGCGCGGTGGTGCCCGCGGGCAACGTACGCGAGGCCCAGCTGGTGCCCGGGATGCGTGCCGCCGGTGTGAGCTGTCTACGGGAGGTGGTCAACGTGCTACGCGGCGATCTGCCGATGCCCGACCCGCTGCCGCCAGAGCCGCCGAGCCACGACGCGACCCTGCCGGATCTGCGCGACGTGGTGGGCCAGCAGAGCGGTCGTCGTGCGATCGAGGTCGCCGCCGCCGGCGGCCACAACCTGGCGTTCTTCGGCTCCCCCGGCAGCGGCAAGACGATGCTCGCCGAACGGCTGCCGTCGATCCTGCCGGCACTCGACGACACCGAGGCGCTCGAGGTCACCGCCGTCCACTCGATAGCCGGGCTGTTGCCGGCCGACGCACCGCTGATCCGACGGCCGCCGTTCCAGGCGCCACACCACACCGCCACCAGTGCCGCACTGGTCGGTGGCGGCTCCGGTCTCGCCCGGCCCGGCATGGTCACGCTGGCGCACCGCGGGGTGCTGTTCCTGGACGAGGTGCCGGAGTATCGGCCGTCGGTGCTCGACGCGCTCCGGGAGCCCCTGGAGAAGGGCGAGATCACCCTGGCGCGTGCTCGCGGCGGCACCCGCTACCCGGCGCGGGTGCAGCTGGTACTCGCCGCCAACCCGTGCCAGTGCGCCGGGCCGGGCGGCGACCAGGAGTGCACCTGTACGGCCGCGGCCCGCCGTCGCTACCTGGGACGCATCTCGGGACCGCTGCTGGACCGCGTTGACATCCAGATCGAACTGCTGCCGGTCGGAGCCGTCGACCTGTTGGGCGACGAGACCGCGGCGGAGCCGTCCCATGCGGTCGCCGAACGGGTGCTGAAAGCGCGGGCGGCCGCCGCCGAGCGGTGGGCAGTGGCGGGACACGCGTGGCGTACCAACGCCGAGGTGCCGGCGAGCGAGCTCCGCAGCTCCCGGTGGCGACTCCCCCGCTCGGTCACCCTGCCGGCCGAACGGCAAGTCGACCGGGGCCAGCTCTCCGCGCGTGGCTATCACCGGCTGCTGCGACTCGCCTGGACCCTGGCTGACCTGGCCGGCCGCGACCGGCCCGACGTAGGAGACGTCGCCGAAGCCACCGTGCTCCGGATCCGGGGGATGCGATGAGAGAGCTTGCCAGCGAATGGTTGGCGCGGTGTGTGCGCGAAGCGCCGCCCGAGCGAGGCGAGGGTGTGCGATGAGTGAGCGTGAGTCGCAGCGGTGTGCACGGGTCGCGCTGGCGTACCTGGTGGAGCCAGGCCGGCGTGATCTCGCGGAGCTTCTGCATCGCCATGGGCCGGTCGAGGCCCTGGATCGGATCCAGAGCGGCGATGCCCCAGCCGGGCTGCGCGCGGCGCTGTGCCGGCGGGACACCGACCTGGCCCGGGCAGTCGATCAGATCCTCGCCCACGGGGAACGGCTGGGTGCCCGGGTGGTGATCCCCGAAGACGACGAGTGGCCACACCAGGTCGCCGACCTGATGCCGGCCAGCCGACGTGACGAGACCGACATCGCGCCGCCGATCTGTCTGTGGGTACGCGGCGCTGCCCGCCTGGACGACGTACTGGAGCGCTCCGTCGCGGTGGTGGGTGCCCGCGCCGCGACCGAGTACGGGGTGCACGTGGCCAGCGAGCTCGGGTTCGGGCTGGCCGACCGCGGCTGGACCGTGGTCTCCGGCGGTGCGTACGGCATCGACGCGGCGGCGCACCGGGGCGCGTTGACCGCGGGTGGGCCCACCGCGGCCGTGTTCGCGTGCGGGGTCGACACCGCGTACCCGGTTGGCCATGTCGGCCTGTTCGACCGGATCGCCGACACCGGGCTGCTGATCAGTGAGTGGCCGCCCGGCGTCACCCCGCAACGCCACCGGTTCCTGATCCGCAACCGGGTGATCGCGGCCGCCACCCGCGGCACCGTGATGGTGGAAGCGGCCGCCCGCAGCGGCGCCCGGGCCACGCTCAACCGGGCCCGGCGGCTGGGGCGCGGTGCCATGGCGATGCCCGGGCTGGTTACCTCGGCGATGAGCGTCGGCTCCCACATCGAGCTACGGGAAGCCCGGGCCCGGCTGGTGACCAACACCGACGAGGTGGTCGAGGAGGTCGGACGGATCGGCGACGACCTGGCGCCGGTGCCGCGCGGTGGGGTGCAGCCGCGGGACGGGCTGAGTCCCGAGATGGCAGAGGTGCTCGACGCGTTGCCGGCGGGGCAGCCGGTCACGGTCGACGAGTTGGCCGCCCAGACCGGTCTGACCGCCAGCGAGCTGAACCGGGCGTTGCCGCTGCTGGTGCTGGCCGGGATGGCGGAGGAAACCGACGGCCGGTACCGGCTCTCAGCCGGTCACCGTGCCCCGAGCTCCGCGGCACACCGACCGCGGCCGCGGATCCGATGAGGGCGGTCTCGAAGCCCGGCGGCGCTTGCGGAGTCCCGGCGGGCTTGCGGCACGGCCTAGGAGCCGCCGGTGAACCCGCCGTCGCCGGGGAGCGAGATCTCCGGCTTCTCCAGCTCCTCGATGTTCACGTCCTTGAAGGTGAGGACCCGTACGTGCTTGACGAACCGCGCCGGACGGTACATGTCCCAGACCCACGCGTCGGTCATCTCCACCTCGAAGAAGACCTCACCGTCGGTGTTGCGGACATGCATGTCGACAGAGTTGGCGAGGTAGAAGCGCCGCTCGGTCTCCACCACGAACGAGAACTGCCGGACGATGTCGCGATACTCCCGATAGAGCTGCAGCTCCATCTCGGTCTCGTACTTCTCAAGGTCCTCGGTACTCATCCGCATGCCTCGTCGCGCTCGCCCGCCATCTCGCCATTCTGGCCCACCGGCTCCGGGTACGGGCCAACAGTGCCCAATGCCACGCCGGTCACGTCATGATCATCCCTGGACTCGACGCCCACCAAGCCGGCCTGCGCCGCCGCCACGTTCACGTACGAGTAGCGGTGCTCGGGGCACGGACCGTGGGTACGGAGCGCGGCGGAGTGCTCCGGGGTGGCGTACCCCTTGTGCTCGGCGAAGCCGTACGCCGGCCACTGTCCGTCCAGCTCGCACATGATCCGGTCCCGAGTGACCTTCGCCACCACACCGGCCGCGGCGACACACGCGGCCACCTGGTCACCCTTCCAGACCGCCAGCCCCGGCGCCCCTATCCCGTCTACCGGGAAGCCGTCGGTGAGTACGTAGTCCGGTCGTGCGGCGAGCCCGGCCAGGGCCCGGCGCAGCGCGGCGATGTTGCACACGTGCAGGCCGCGGCGATCCACCTCCGACGGCGGCAGCACCACCACGACGTGGTCGACGGCGCGCGCCTGGATCTCGGCGTAGACCCGCTCCCGGGCGGCGGCGGTGAGCAGCTTCGAGTCCGCCAGCTCCGGGATCTCGCCCCGGCGCCCCTCCGGCAGCACCACCGCGGCCGCGACCAGCGGGCCCGCGCACGCGCCGCGGCCGGCTTCGTC
>JBOGDE010000259.1:0-8151 GCA_050701695.1 Micromonosporaceae bacterium | reverse complement strand
TTCGTGTACGTGGTGTCATAGGGGAGCCCGTGGACGCCGCAGAGGGCGTACCGCCGAAAGGAATGGAATGAATATGCGTCGCACCATCGCGGGGAGCGTTGCCGCCTTCGCCGCTGTCGCCATCGCACTGACCGGCTGTGGCGGCGACGCCGGCACCGGCGCGAATCCGAAGCCCTCGCCCTCCGCCGAGAAGCCGCAGGACACCGCGACGCTGCTCGGCCAGTCGTTCAAGAAGATCGAGACTGAGAGCTTCAAGTTCACCTCGACCATGAAGATCGACGAGGTGGCGATCACCTCCGAGGGCGCCTTCGACCTGTCGAAGAAGCTCGGCGTCATGAGCCTGGACCTGGCCGGCCAGGAGATGGAGATGCGGATCCTCGGCACCGACATGTACGTCGAGGTGATGGGCTAGTGGCTGCACATCGACATGACGAAACTGCCGGCGGGCAACACCTTCGCCGACGCCGGTAACCCGGTCGGCAACGCCGACTACCTGCTGGCCGTCTCCGACGGCGTGAAGGAGACCAGCAAGGGCACGTACGAGGGCACGCTGGACCTGAAGAAGTACGCGGAGACGTACGCGAAGCCGGAAGAGGCCAAGGAGCTCAAGGAGATCCTCAAGGACCTCGGCCCCGAGGCGCAGAAGGTGCCGTTCACCGCGACCGTCGACGACGCCGGCCGGCTTACCTCGATGACCACCACGATGAAGATCACGCAGGACGGCGAGAAGGTCACCGTCGAGCAGGAGATGAAGTACTCCGACTTCGGCACCAAGGTCGATGTCGAGAAGCCTCCGGCGGACAAGACCCAGGAAGCGCCCGCGAGCATGTACGAGAAGTAGTCCACGCGCCGCCGCACACGGCCGAGCTTGATCAACTCTGCCCGGGACCGAGACACGCCTGGCGTGTTTCCGTCTGGGGCGGAGTTGATCTTCTGCGAGGGGTGGCGCGGTCGGCCCGGTGGTGAGGGCGGGCCTAGACTTTGAATCATGGCGCGAGCCAACACCGAGGTCGCGGCCGCCTTGATCGAGTACGCCGACCTGCTCTCGATCACCGGCGGCGACGCGTTCAAGGCGCGGTCGTACGAGAAGGCCGCCCGGTCCATCGCCGGTCACCACGAGGACCTGGCGGGGCTGGAGCTGGCCGGGTTACGCGCCATCCCCAACGTCGGCAAGTCGATCGCCGACAAGGCGCTCGAAGTGGTACGTACCGGGACGTTCCCGCAGTTGGAGAAGCTGCGGCAGGACGTACCTCCGGGGGTACGCGAGCTGGCCCGGATCCCGACGCTGGGCCCGAAGAAGGCACTGCTGCTCTACCGGGAACGCGGCATCGACAGCGTGCCGGGGCTGGTCGAGGCGATCCGTGCCGGGGACCTGCGGGGGCTGCGCGGGTTCGGGCCCAAGACCGAGCAGAACATCCTCGCCGGGGTCGAGCTGTTGCAGCAGTCCGGCGGCCGGGTGCTGCTGGCCACCGCGCTCGCCGCCGCCGAGGAGATCGTCGCGGCGCTGCGGGACGTCACCGGCTGCCAGCGGTGTACGTACGCCGGCTCGCTGCGGCGCGGCCGGGAGACCGTCGGCGACATCGACATCCTGGCCACCGCGGAGGACTCCGGGCCGCTGATGGCCGCGTTCCGGGAACTGCCGCAGGTGGTGGACGTGATCGCCAGCGGCGAGACGAAGACCTCGGTGCGTACGCTGACCGGGCTTCAGGTCGACCTGCGGGTGGTGCCGCCCGCCTCGTGGGGCGCCGCGCTGCAGTACTTCACCGGCGGGAAGGAGCACAACGTACGGGTACGCGAGCGTGCCGTACGCGCCGGCTACCGGTTGTCGGAGTACGGCCTGTTCGACGCCGAGACCGACGAGTTGCTGGTCGCCGACACCGAAGAAGCGGTGTACGAGCGGCTCGGGCTGGCCTGGGTGCCGCCGGAGCTGCGGGAGGACGCCGGCGAGGTGGCGGCGGCCGCCGCCGGTGAGCTGCCGTCGTTGGTGTCGATCGGGGATCTGCGCGGTGACCTGCACACCCACACCGACCTCACCGACGGGGTCGCGCCGCTGTCGGCCATGGTCGCGGCCGCCGCCGAGCGGGGGTACGAGTACTACGCGGTCACCGACCACGCCCCCGACCTGGTGATGCAGCGGATGACGCTGGACAAGGCCCGGGCCCAGCGGGCCGCGCTGCGGGAGATGCAGGCCGACTACCCCGGCATGCGGCTGTTGCACGGCTCCGAGCTGAACATCGCGCCCGACGGCTCGGTGGACTGGCCGGAGGAGATCCTCGCCGAGTTCGACGTCTGTGTGGCCAGCGTCCACAGTGCGTTCCGGCTCTCCGCCGAGGAGCAGATCCGCCGGATCATCCGCGCCTGCGAGAACCCGTACGTGCACGTCATCGGGCACCTGACGGGGCGGCGGCTCGGCAGGCGGGACCCGATCGAGCTGGACTTCGACGCGGTGTTCGCGGCGGCGGCGCGTACTGGTACGGCGTTGGAGATCAACGGCGGGCCGCAGCGGCTGGATCTGCGCGACGAGCACATCCGCTGGGCGCAGCGCCACGATGTGCGCTTCAGCATCGACAGCGACGCGCATTCGGTGTCGCAGCTGGGGTATGTCCGCTACTCCACGCTCACCGCACGGCGAGGCTGGGTGACGCCCGATCAGGTGATCAACACCTGGCCGTACGAGAGGTTCGCGGCGTTCCTGGCGGCCAAGGCGAGGTAGCCCGCGAGGTCGCGGCGAGGTGGCCCGGGAGCCGGGCGACACAAGGTTGCGGCGAGGTGTCGCTCAGATTGACGACGACACACCGGAAATCGGCGATGGTTTCTGCGTCCACACAGTGGGGACGGCGTTGTCGCAGGTCAGCCAGTTACCGCTGGGTTTCCCCAGGCGCTTTCCACAGCCTGTGCACAACGCTGTGCACAGGCACCGGGGCAATGTCCACAGGTTCTCCAGAGGCTTGTCCACTGTCCGATTTGTGAACCTCCCCGGATCGCGCCTACCGTTCCCCTCCTAGGGTCGCCGTTGCCTGCCTTCCGGGTTTTGTCACAGGGTCGGAGTAGAGATGGCGCCCGAGGGGGTTCATGGCACAACCGAGGGGCGGGCGGGGCAGTGGCGGTATCGGACGAGGTGCGGCCGATCGGGCCTCGCCTGCAGGCTGCTGAGGCCGCCGACGGGCAGTTCGACCGGACACCACCGCAGGATGTCGCCGCCGAGCAGTGCGTGCTGGGCGGCATGCTGCTGTCGAAGGACGCGATCGCCGACGTGGTCGAGATCGTGCGTACCGTCGACTTCTACAAACCGGCGCACGCGGTCGTGTTCGACGCCGTCATCGACCTGTACGGGCGCGGCGAGCCCGCCGACCCGATCACCGTCTCCGCCGCGCTGACCGCCTCCGGCGAGCTCGCCCGGATCGGCGGCGCACCGTACCTGCACACGCTGATCGCGAGCGTGCCGACGGCGGCGAACGCCTCGTACTACGCCAGGATCGTCGCCGAGCGGGCCATCCTGCGCCGCCTGGTGGAGGCCGGCACCCGGATCGTGCAGCTCGGGTACGGCTCGGCCGCTGGCTCCGGCCGCGACGTTGACGATGTGGTCGACCTGGCACAGCAGGCGGTGTACGACGTCACCGAGCGCCGGGTCAGCGAAGACTTCGCGGTGCTCGGCGAGCTGCTGCAGCCCGCGCTCGACGAGATCGAGTCGATCGGCGCCAACGCCGGCGAGATGACCGGCTCCCCCACCGGCTTCACCGACCTGGACCGGCTGCTCAACGGCCTGCACCCCGGCCAGCTGATCGTGGTGGCAGGCCGGCCCGGTTTGGGCAAAGCGCTGGCGCTCGACACCCCCTTGGCGACCCCCGACGGCTGGACCACCATGGGTGAGGTCGCGGTTGGTGACCGGCTGATCGGCGCGGACGGCAGACCGACGACGGTGGTGGCCGCCACCGAGGTGCTGCTCGGGCGGCCCTGCTTTGAGGTGCGGTTCTCCGATGGCTCCACCGTGGTGGCCGACGCGTGGCACCAGTGGACCACACACTCCAGGGCCTCCCGCCGAGCCGGGAAGCCGCCTGCGGTGCACACCACGGAGGAGATTGCGGCGACCCTGCGTACCGACACGAAAGACCGGCGGCTGAACCACTCGATCGCCAATGCGCGGCCGCTGGCTCTGCCCGAACGCGAGCTGCTGATCCCCCCGTACACACTCGGGGTGTGGCTCGGAGACGGCCACTCGGCGGCGGCCAGGTTCACCACGGACGATCCAGAAATCGTCGCGTATGTCGAGGCGGACGGGTTCGAGGTGCGATCCAGTGGCCCACGCGCCTACACGATGTTGCTTCCGTCGCCGGAGGAGCCGCGAGAACGCCGCTGCGTCATCTGCGGCACGGTGTTCGTGCCAAAAGTGAGCAACGTACGGACCTGCGGCCAGTCGTGCGGGGGCCGGGCGCGGTTCATGTCGGCGCCGGTTGAAGCGCCCACCTGTCGGCGGTGTGGTGGCTCGGTGACCGGAACGACTCAGGGCACGCACCTGTGCCGCCGTTGCTGGCTCGGCCACGGCACCGTGACCGGACTGCTGCGTACCCTCGGCGTCTTCGAGGACAAGCACATCCCGGTGAAGTACCAGCGTGCGTCGGAGAGCCAGCGCCGAGCCCTGCTCGCCGGGCTGCTGGACACCGACGGTTACGCACATAAGGACGGCGCCGTGCAGTTCTCGGTGACCAACCAGCGGCTGGCGTACAACGTGTACGAACTGGTGGTGTGCCTCGGGTATCGATGCCAGGTCGCCACGAAGCGGGTCAAGGGCCGCACGGAAGCCTCGTCGACGGCGTACACCTTGACGTTCACCACCACCGAGGACGTGTTTCGACTGGAGCGCAAGCGGTTGGCGCACAAAGAGCGTCGGCGCACCACGAGCACGGTGCGATCGGGCTCACGCTTCATCACCGACGTGCGCCCGATTCCGAGCGTGCCGGTGAAGTGCGTAGAGGTCGACAACGCCGACCACCTGTACCTTGCCGGCCGAGCCATGGTGCCGACTCACAACTCGACCGCAGCTATGGATTTTGTCCGGGCTACGTCTATTCGTGGTGGTATGTCCAGTCTGATGTTCAGCCTGGAGATGAGCAAGGTCGAGATCGTGATGCGGCTGCTGTCGGCCGAGTCGCGGGTGCCGCTGCACGTGCTGCGCTCCGGCGGTCTCTCCGACGACGACTGGACGAAGCTGGCGCGCCGGATGGGCGAGATCTCCGAGGCGCCGATGTTCGTCGACGACACCCCGAACATGACCCTGATGGAGATCCGCGCGAAGGCGCGCCGGCTCAAGCAGCGCAACGACCTCAAGCTGATCATCGTGGACTATCTGCAGCTGATGACCTCCCCGAAGCGGGTGGAGAGCCGCCAGCAGGAGGTCGCGGAGCTGTCGCGTGGCCTGAAGCTGCTGGCCAAGGAGGTCGAGTGCCCGGTGGTCGCGGTCAGCCAGCTGAACCGTGGTCCCGAGCAGCGTACGGACAAGCGGCCCCAGCTGTCTGATTTGCGCGAAAGTGGATCAATTGAACAAGATGCTGACGTTGTGATCCTTTTGCACCGTGAGGACTACTACGACAAGGAGTCTCCGCGCGCCGGCGAGGCCGACTTCATCGTGGCCAAGCACCGAAACGGCCCCACCGACACCGTCACCGTCGCCGCCCAACTGCACTTCTCGCGCTTCGTTGACATGGCGATCGTCTAGCGAGTACGGTCCGCCGCATTCGAGGCCCGGTGGAGGGGTTCACATGTACGAACCAGCCAGCCAGCGAGTGCGGATCAGGGCATTGACCGTGGTGGTCGCGGTGGTCGCCGCCGTGCTGCTCTGGGCGATCGTGGAGTACGCCTTCGGCCTCGACATGAAGGCACCGGCCTCGGGGACAGCGCCCCAGCAGGACATCAGTCTGGTGCCGGTGATCGTCGCCTCGGTCTTCGGTGGTCTGGTCTCGTGGGGGCTGCTCGCGCTGTTGGAGCGCTTCATCAACCCGGCCCGTACGGTGTGGCTGGCGCTGTCGCTGCTCGGCCTGGTTCTCTCGCTGGGTGGTCCTTTAACCGGCACGGGTGTGACGACCGGCAACCGGATCGCCCTGCTGAGCGAACACCTGCTGGTTGGCATCATCGTGATCGGCGGGCTCTACCGCACCGCGCGGCCCGGTCCACGGACCTCCGTCGCCGCGGAGTGATCCTGACGGCCGTGTCTGGCCCCACCCGGACGGCCATAACTTGCCCCACCACCGATCCTGGCGCGACCGGAGGCGTGACGCTCCGTTAGAGCACTCCGCCGTGGCGGCTCTCGGCCCGGTGCGCCCGTCGCGCACGCAACGCGGCAGATCCGGTCGTTCATTGCGCCAGCCCTGCGGGCTGAATCAGGGATAGGGTCCCCGTCCATGGACATGCTGAAGAGCGAACAGATCGCCGAGGCCAGCCTGGCCGACTGGCGCAAGCTGGCCCAGGGACTGTATGCACGCTACGTGACTGACGACTTCGGCACCGGCGCACGGTTTGTCGCCGCGGTGGGCGAGGCGGGCGACGCGCTCGGCCACCACCCGCGCGTGTCGATCGGCAAGGGGTACGTCGACCTCAAGTTGGTCAGCCACGACGCCATCTACCACGACGACGAAGGCACCGAACACATCGTCGAATGGGTGACCCAGCAGGACGTCGACCTCGCCCGACGGATCACTGAGATCGCCGCCGACCACAAGGTCGACGCCGACCCGGCCTCGGTCAGCGACATCGAGCTTGGCCTCGACACGGCGCACTCCGAGACCATCGCCCCGGTGTGGGCCGCCCTACTGACCGGGAACGCCGAGGCCCAGGGCCACGGGTCCCCCAGCGACGAAATCCGGGATGCCACGGGACGGGTACCGAACCTGTGGTTCGGGGACGCCGACGAGCACGAGACCCCACGTCAGCGGTTCCACATCGAGGTCTATGTTGCGCCCGAGGTGGCCGAGCAACGAATCGCCGCCGCCGTCGCCGCGGGTGGGACCGTCGTCGATGACAGCGACGCGCCGTCGCTCACCGTGATCGCCGACCAGGACGGCAACAAGGGAATCGTCTGCGTCGACGCGTCCGCTGCGAAGAAGGATTGAACCGGCAACTCGGGTGACCCGTGGCCTGGCCGCGGGTCACTTCGGCCCGCGGGATCGAATACCGTGAACGGCATGGCTACAGAGTCGTCGTACACCATCGCGCGTCTCAGCCCCGAGACCTGGTCTGCCTTCGATGCGCTGGTGCAGCGGCACAACGGCATCTTCGGGGGCTGCTGGTGCATCTGGTTCCACCCTGACGGGCCCGAGCGCGGCCAGGGCGCGGAGGCCAACCGAGCGCTGAAGAAGGCCTACGTCGAGCAGGGCAAGGCGCACGCCGCACTGGTGATGGACGGCGATGAGGCCATCGCGTGGGCTGAGTACGGCACCCCGGTCGAGTTGCCCACCCTCCACCACCGCAAGGAATACGAGGCCACCAAGACCGCGGATCCCGACTACCGCATCACCTGCGTCTTCGTCGACAAGCGCCACCGGCGACGGGGCGTGACGGAGCTGGCGATCACCGGTGCGCTCGACCTGATTGCGCAGGCCGGCGGCGGGCGGGTCGAGAGCTATCCCCACGACCTGACCAACCAGACCAAGAAGATGTCGTCGTCCTTCCTCTACAACGGCACCCGTCGACTCTACGAGCGGCTCGGCTTCACCTACGACCGGCCCAAAGGGCTGAAGAACTGCGTCATGGTGAAGACGGTCGATCCTGCATGAGGCCGGTCACTACCAGCCGTGGCCAACCTTGAACCCCACTCGGACGAGGGCGAGACGCTCTGCGACATGTGCGTCAGGACGCGCTTCTTCTAGGGGGAATTCGACCTCGACGATGAACACGACGGTTCGAGCGCGCCGCCCAGTCATCGGGGTCTGCACGCCCATCGCGCCTGCTACACGGTTCGCAGAAGATCCACGTCACCATGCGTTACGAGCCTCGGAAGGGAAGATCGCTCGTGGCGGGGCCAGTAATGACCGGGCGAATTCCAGCGAACGTCGCAACAGCCGAGGTTGGCGGAGGTTGCGATGGCGCGGTCGCGGAGGACCCGTCCGGGTCGAGCGCTGACGGAGAAGCAGGACAGGTTCGTGCGGTTGATCGGCCAAG
>JBOGDE010000258.1:0-8203 GCA_050701695.1 Micromonosporaceae bacterium | reverse complement strand
CGCAGCCGTACGGCACTCTGGACGGCGCGATCAAGGTGACCGAGCAGGGCGAGGTGATCTCCGACAAGTACACCCTGCCGGCGCTGGCCCGGGAGAATCTGGAGCTGACGGTGGCGGCGTCGCTGCAGGCCACGCTGCTGCACACCACTCCCCGGGCGCCGCAGGCCGACATCGCCGACTGGGATCGGGCGATGTCGCACGTGGCGTCGGCGGCGGCGGACGCGTACCGGGAGCTGGTCGGCGATCCGGAGCTGCCGGCGTACTTCTGGGCGGCCACCCCGACCGAGCTGCTGGGCGCGCTGAACATCGGCTCCCGCCCCGCGAAACGCCCAGACGCCGGGGCCGGGCTGGACGGGCTGCGGGCGATCCCGTGGGTGTTCGGCTGGACCCAGAGCCGGCAGATCGTCCCCGGCTGGTACGGCGTCGGCACCGGCCTGGCCGCCGCCCGTTCCGCCGGCCTGCCCCTGGAACAGATGCTGGGCCGCTGGGAGTTCTTCCGGACGGTCCTCTCCAACGTCGAGATGATGCTCACCAAGACCAACCTGGGCATCGCGCGCCGCTATGTCAGCGAGCTGGTCCCGGCCGAGCTGCACCCGGTGTTCGACAAGATCGTCGCCGAGTACGAGCGCACCGTCGCCGAAGTCCTCACGATCACCGGCGCGTCCCGCCTGCTGGAGAGCCAGCCGGTGTTGGCGCGCACGCTCGCCGTACGGGACCGGTACCTGGAGCCGCTGCACCACCTGCAGGTCTCGCTGCTGGCGCAGTACCGCTCCGGCGCCCGCGACCCACAGCTGGAACGCGCCCTGCTCACCACCGTCAACGGCATCGCCGCCGGCATGCGCAACACCGGCTGACCCCGGCCCCGTGGCGCTGCGGCGTGCCGTACCCCCGGAGTAAGGGGTTTGTAAGGGGGTACGGGGCGCGCGGGCGGCACCGCGGCAAGCAGAATGGCACCGTGCGGAATCTGTTGCGGAAGCCCCTGACATGGGTCGTGCTCGGTGTGCTGGCGGTCGGCGTCGTGGTCGGGCTGTGGGTGTTCCAGCCCTGGAAGCTGTTCGTGGACCAGACCGTCAACGAGGCGCTGCCCTCGGCGGCGGCGCCCGCGGAGAGCGGGGAGCCCGCCGGCGCGCGCGGCCCGGTGCTGGTGGCGCAGGGCGAGTTCGTGACCCACGAACACGACACCAGCGGCACGGTGAAGCTGATCCGGAACCCGGACGGCAAGCACCAGCTGGCGATTGAGAAGCTCGACACCAGCAACGGCCCTGACCTGCGGGTATGGCTCACCGACCAGGAGGTCAAATCCGGCCAGGACGGCTGGTTCGTCTTCGACGACGGCGAGTACGTCGAGCTCGGAGCACTCAAAGGCAACAAGGGCAGCCAGGTGTACGAGATCCCGGCCGACGTCGACGTCTCCAAGTACCGCAGCGTCACCATCTGGTGCAAGCGGTTCTCGGTCTCCTTCGGCGCCGCGGAGCTGACCGCGGCGTAACGCGGGCCCGGGGGCGGCGCGCCTGGTTCGACCTCACGGCGTGTGGGCTGGAACACTGTGGGCATGAGCGACTGGCTGTTGCCCGAAGAGGTGTTGCGGGAAGCACCGAGCTACACGCCGCGGCCGCACGAGCTGGCCGACCTGGAGCTGCTGCTGTCCGGGGCGTACCAGCCGCTCACCGGCTTCGCCGGCCGCGCCGACCTGGAGGCGCTGGGGCGGCGCGGCACGCTGGCCGACGGCACCCGCTGGCCGGGGCCGATCACCCTGGAGGTCCCCGCCGAGCTCACCGAACGGCTCGACGTGGCGAACCCCCGGGAGCGGGTGCTGGTGCTCACCGACCCGGAAGGGGCGCCGGTCGCGGCGATCGAGGTGACCGAGGCGTGGCAGAGCCGTACCGGCTGGAGCGGGGTCGCCGGGCCGGTACGCCGGCTCGCCGAGCCGGTGCACGGGGTGTTCCGCCGGCTGCGCGCCACCCCTGAGGAGGTACGCGAGACGCTGCCCTCCGGTCGGGTGCTCGCCGTGATCTCGACCGGGCCGCTGCACCGGCCCCAGCTCGCCCAGCTGGCGCACGCCGCGCGTACGCTCGCCGCGCACGTGCTGGTGATGGTGCCGGTCGCCGAGCACGCCGAGGACGGCTGGCCGCCGGAGGTGCTGGTACGCGCGGTGCTGGCCGCCGCCGACCGGATGCCGCCGGCCACCATCGTGGCGGTGCCGATCGCCTCCCGTGGCGACGACATCCGCGACGGGATGCTGCGGGCCCGGATCGCCGCCGCGTACGGCGCCACCCATCTGCTCTCGACCGGCACCGCGGTCTCCGGCGGCGCGGTCCGGGTGGTGGTCCCGCGCGAGCTGGCCTACGACGTCCGGGACGGCCAGTGGCGCCCGGCCGATGACGTACCGCCGCGGCAGCGCCGGGTGCCGCTGACCACCGCGGAGCTGGACGAGCTGCTGGACCGGGGCGCCGGGCTGCCGGAGTGGCACACCCCGCCGGCGGTCGCCGACGAGCTGCGGCGCGCCCGGCCGCCCCGCGACCAGCGCGGCCTGGTGGTGTTCTTCACCGGGCTGTCCGGCTCCGGCAAGTCCACCATCGCGCGGGGCGTGCACGACGTACTGCTGGAGGACGGCGAGCGTACGGTCACCCTGCTCGACGGGGACGTGATCCGGCGGCTGCTCTCCAGCGACCTGAAGTTCTCCCGGGGCGACCGCGATCTGAACATCCGCCGGATCGGGTTCGTCGCCGCCGAGGTGGCGCGGCACGGCGGGCTTGCGCTGTGCTGCCCGATCGCGCCGTACGCCGCCACCCGCGCCGAGATCCGCCGCATGGTCAACGCGGTCGGTGCCGATTTTGTCCTGGTGTACGTCGCCACCCCGATCGAAGTCTGCGAGCAGCGCGACCGCAAGGGCCTGTACGCCAAGGCCCGCGCCGGTCAGATCCCGGCGTTCACCGGGGTCTCCGACCCGTACGAGGAGCCGACCGACGCCGACCTGGTGCTCGACACCTCAGAGATCGACGTGGAGCGTGGCGTGGAGCTGGTGCTCGATCACCTCGCCACCGGCGGCTGGCTGGAGCTCGACGGCATGTTCGAAACCTCCCTCACCGCCGGCTGACCCCGCCACCGCCGGCGGAGGCTGACTCGGTCGCCGCGACCGCCACCGCCCGCAGAACGCGCTACAGCCGGGTGGGTGGTGGGGTGGTGGTGATGTGCGGGGTCGTGGTCGGGTCACGGCTCGGGCTGACGCTGGCCACCGGGCTCGTGCTGGAGCTGGCGCCACCACTCGGGCTCGGAGCGGCGCTGGCACTCGGGCCGGCGCTGGCAGTTGGACTGGCGCTGGAGCTCGGGTCCGCGCTCGGACTCCCGCTCGGGTCGGGGCTGCCGCTCGGGTCCACGCTGCCGGACGGGCTGGGGCTGGGGTCCACGCTGCCGGACGGGCTGGGGCTCGGCGTACCAGGGAAAATGATGGAGAACAGCGGCAGGGCCGCGAGGGTACGGAAGGCCTTCAGCGCCTGTTCCGAGCTGTCGATGCGGGTGTCGCCCTTCGGGGCGTTCGGGGAGTCGAAGTAGACCATCGCCTTCAGCGCCGGGTACTCGTCGACCTGGCGCTGCACCGAGGCGAAGATCCTGGCCTTGGAGCCGTGGTCGTCGGGATACTCGAACACCCCCCACTCGGCGAGCATCAGCGGCTTGCCGGGGTGCTGCGCGGTGGCCCAGTTGTAGAAGCCGGGCCACACCTCGGGGTTGTCGGTCTGGTTGATCAGCTTCGCGAAGTCACCGTGGTGGTACTTGCCCGGGTCGGCGGTGACGTACGGGTCGAAGCCGATCCAGTCGACCACGTCGTCGCCCGGGTAGAGCTCGTCGAACCACGGCTGGGTCCCCCAGCCCTGCCACCCCATGTACGCCATCACGTACACCACGTTGGTCAGCCCGGCCGCGCGCAACCGCTCGACGGTGTGGCGGTACATCGCCGCGTAGTCCTTCGCGGTCATCCCGGAGTCGGCTTCGGCGCGTACGTCGTTCTCGGGTTCGTGGTGGATGGCGAGGAAGAACTTCTCCGGGAATGTCTGCTTGACATGGGCGGCGAGCCGGTCGATCCGCTCGTTCTGGCCGCCGGCGGCGACGTCGGCCCAGGTGGTGCCCCAGGCGACCTTCCAGTTGAGCAGCAGCGCCCGGGGGCCGTTCGGGTCCCGGGCGGCGGTGATCTCCTCCTGGGTGGGGAACAGCTCGTCTCCCCGGTGGTAGCGGTGGTAGATGTCGGCGTGGCGGCCGGTCTTCTCCTCGAACTCGCCGAGCGCGGTCAGCGACGGAGTGTCGGTGAAGACCCCCGGCGCCACCCCCCACCAGGAGCCGCACTCGGGCACCAGGGTGTCCGAGACCGGGCACTCGGACGGGCCGTGGCTGGGCGACTGGCTCAGGTCGGCGTCCGGCGTCAGCCCGCCGACCAGTGCTCCCCGTACCGCGGGGTGCGCCATGCTGAGCGCCAGCCCCGCCACGACAACCACGGCGACCACCAGATACCAGCGCAGCTTCGACATGTCCCCCCTAAGCGTGCTCCCCGCCCGTGCTCCTGCTCTAGAAGATCAAAATTACTATTTGTGTACGCTCGCGTCACGCTCCGCCCCCATACGAGGTACAACGAGCGCCCGCCCGATCCGCTGCGCCAGCCGCCCCAGCCGCCGCCCACCCTCCCCTCAAGATCGCCGTGTCGGGAACGAACCCGGCTGCCGATGCACGGGTTCGTTCCCCGACTGGCGATCTTGCGGGATGGCACGCGGTGCGGGCCGCAGTAGGCGCCGGTCAGGGTGCGGGGAAGATGGCGCGGGCGCGCCAGGAGTGGCTGTCGATGCCGGGGCCGCTCACCTTGGTCTGGGTGCCGCTCGGTACCCCACCGGAGAACGACATCCGGTAGAGGGCGCCGTCGACGCGGCTCACGTACAGGTGGCCGCCGGCGACGAACAGCGCGCCCGCGACGTCCCCGAAACCGGAGCTGGCCGCCTGGAAACGCTGCGCGCCGACGGTACCGGTGGCGGGGCTGAACCACCGCCAGTAGAGCGCGCTGGAGCCGACCCGGGTGTAGTAGAGCCTGCCGGCGGTGTACCCCATCCCGGTCACCGTGGTCAGCTCGGTGCCGTAGAAGTCGGGGTTGGCCCCGGCGTACGTGCCGTTACGGCCGTGAGAGACGGTGTCCCAGTCGGGAGCGACGCCGTCGTTGTCGTGGTACGGGTCGATCCGCCGGATCGCCTCCCAGGAGCCGCCGTCGAAGCCGCGCCGGTAGAGGTAGCCGTCGGTGGTCCCGAAGTACACGGTGCCGCCGACCCAGAAGCCGCCGCGTACCCGGCTCCAGTCCATGCCGGCCTCGGGCGTCGACTCGTCCTGGCCGACCTCGCCGGCTCCGGCGTACAGCCGCCGCACCAGGGTGCTGGAGGCGCCCTCGCCGCCGACGTACACCCGGCCGGGCAGGTTGGCCGCGGTGGCCGCCGGGACCGGGGCGCCGCCGCGGAGCGGGAAGAATCCGATCCGCTCCCGCCGCCACTGGAAGTTGCCCAGGTACGCGGTGTCGTAGCCGAGCCAGAGCCCGGACGGCGTGGCGTACAGCTCGGTGACGCCGTAGCCACGCGGGTTGCGTCCCGGATTCCAGGCGTACGGCAGGCCGTTGGCCGGGTCGAGCGCGGCGATGCTGGCGCGGCCGACCGCGCCGGCGCGCGCGGCGTCCCGGCCGAGCGGGTTGTTCAGCCAGCGGATGTGCCCCCCGACGTACACCGCGCGCTCGGTGACGGTGACCGACAGGAAGGTGTCGCCGCCGGAGTGCGCCACCCAGGTCGGCTGGTGCAGGCCGCCGCCGACCGGCCAGCGGGTGGCGGTGTCGCACAGCCCCGGATACAGCCCGCCGGTGGTGACCACCACGAAGTAGGAGCTGTCCGGCGCGTACGCCACATCGCGTACCCAGGTGTCGAAGGAATTGGAGTTGCACGTCGAGCGGAAGCCGTCGGTACGCCAACCGCTGACCGATGCGGTGGCGCCAGAGGTGTTGATCACCACCGCCTGGTCGCGGTCCAGCCCGCCGGCGGTCCGGAAGTTGCCCACCACCGCCAGCCGCCCGGCGTTGGGCGCCAGCGCGAACCGCACCACCCCGACGGCGGCTTTCGCGCCGTCGCCGTCCCAGTTGTGGTGCCCGGCGAGGCGTACGGCCAGGAAGCTGGTCAGGGCGCCGGTGTCGCGGCGCACCGAGGCCAGCCCGCCGCGGCTGGCCGCGCCCACCTTGGTGAAGGTGCCGCCGATCAGCAGCGACCCGTTGGGGTGGGCGGCCAGGTCGTACACCGGTCCGTTGATCACGGGCGGGTTGAACGTGGTGACCCGGGCGCCGGTGCCGGCCGAGACCAGCGCCAGGCCGCGCCGGGCGGCGCCGTTGAGCAGCCGGAACTGGCCGGCCAGGAACACCTGCCCAGAGGCGGGGCCGGCGAGCAGGGCGCGTACCTCGCCGTCGAGCTGGGGCCGGAAGCCGGCGTCGACCGCGCCGGTGGCCTTGTCGAACGCGAAGGCGTACCGGCGGGTGAGCTGGGTGCTGCTGCCCTTGCTCGCCACCTTGGTGAAGCTGCCGCCGACCACCACCTTCGAGCCCAGGTCGAGGATCGCGTACACCCTGCCGTCGGCGATGGCGGGCGTGGCCGAGGCCGGGTAGTGCCGGACCAGCCGGTCGTGCCCGGGTGCGGTGGCGGACGCGGCGCTCGCCGGGGCCGGGGTCGCGACGCCCGTCAAGGTCAGCAGCGCAATAGCGACAAAAGCGGCGGGGGTACGGAGGGCTGCGGAGCGCACGGCGATCTCCAAGGGGTAACAGCGGAGCGCTGACGAGGAGTGCTCTGGCGAGGCGTGCCGGGGTGGGCGTGCCCGCCGCGGCGGTGCGCCGGTTAGTCCTTCCGGGGCGTCGGCTCGGCGACCCCTTCGGGCGGCGTGACGAGTGCGAGGTGACTTTTAGTGATCATGTGGCCACAGCAGGAGCATGCGTCCGGCGATATACGGCTGTCTACGGATCTGTCGGTAAATGGACCGTTCGGCCGAGCCCCGGTACTACGAGTGGCCAGGTGACCACGTACCGTTTTGATTGGTGTCTGAAAGATTGGCTAATGCCCCATGTATGACAGCGACTACAGTCCCGGCCCCATGCGTACCTCTCGCCCGCCCCTCCCCGAGTCCGCCGGGGACCGCCCCCTCTACGACGTCGCCGACTACCTCGGGATGCTCCGGCGCGGCTGGTGGCTGCTGCTCGCCACCACCCTGCTCGGCCTGCTCGCCGGCCTCGGCGTCAACGCTCTCCAGACCAAGGTGTACGAGGCATCCACCTCGGTGCTGGTGCTGCCCACCGGCGTCGGCGCCACCGAGCTGGCGGGCTCGCGTACCAAGTCCACGATCAACCTGGACACCGAGGCGCAGCTGGTGCGCTCCGGGAGCACCGCCGCGCTCGCCAGGCGGCTGCTGAAAACTGAGCTGCCGGCCAGCACGCTGCGCTCAGCGGTCTCCGTGACGGTGCCGCCCAACACCGCGGTCCTGGAGATCACGTACGCCGCCGAGACACCCCGGGCCGCCCGCGACGGCTCGGCCGCGTTCGCGATGGCGTACCTGCAGACCCGTACCAGTGGCACCCGGGCCGAGCTGGACCAGCAGATCAAGGCGCTCAGCGCGCAGCTCGCCGGCGTCCAGAAGCAGCTGCGGGACGTGATCGCGAAGCTGGAGGCCGGTGGCACCGACGGCACCGTCGACAACACGTACCTCAACGCCCAGCAGCAGAACCTCTCCTCGCAGCTGAACACCCTGACCACCCGGCTCAACGAGCTGAAGTCGACCCCGATCAGCGCCGGCCGGATCATCAGCGAGGCCCAGCTCCCGGAATCGCCCAGCCGCCCGGTGCTGCTGCTCAATCTCGCCGCCGGCCTGATGGTCGGCCTGGTGCTCGGGGTGACCGTGGTGCTCGCCCGCCAGTACGCCGACCGCCGGGTACACCGGGGCGCCGACGTGATCCGGCGAGCCGGCGTACCGCTGCTGGCCGAGCTGACCGTACGGCAGGCGACCGGCTCCGCCACCGTCGGTGAGGCGGTGTACGGCGCCTTCACCCCCGCCGGGCGGATGTTCTCCCGGCTGCGCAACGAGGTGGCCGCCGCGCTGGACCCGGTGCGGACCGAGTCCGACGGCGGCGGGTCGGCGCGGTGCGGCTCCAGCCCCACGG